>JACPAO010000044.1 GCA_016180755.1 Methanobacteriota archaeon | reverse complement strand
TGCGGGCCCCCGAAGGGCCGCACACGGACCTGGGCTAAAAAGGTGACAGCATGGAACGCAACCACGCCAACACGCCTGCCGAGGCCGAACGGCGGATCCTCGACCTCGTCGCCCGCATCAGCCATGCGAACCGACAGCCGGAAACAAGACGAGCCCGACCAATAGAATCGCCGAAGCGTAGAACAGACAAAGGCCGGCGGCCACGGCGCCGACCGCGAGGAGGTCCACACGCCAAACGCGTCGAAAGGCGGAGTTGATTTTGGGGTTGAGCAAGATGGCGGCCAATACGATGCCCAGGCAGATCGCACTGATGCCGCCGACGTACCAATAAAGGTGGGTCTCTGCTATGCGATTGTTCCACAAGGGAATCCACAGTGTCCACGAGCAAACCCCGAGCGTTCCAACGGCAAGGCAGCCGTTTCGAAGGCGCCTCAAACGCACAACGGCGGAACCTGAGCCCTCTGGCGGCTTGATCATTCCTGGTTCGAGAACGTAATCCCATGGTTATGATGGTTTGGCCCAAGAACCAAACCGGACCACGTCGGTCGCCCGAGGGTCCGGGATTGCCCGCAGTCAACCGGCGGATGGGGCCGGCACATACAAATATGGGGCATCACAAATATGTGGTCGTGCTCATCCACGAGCCCCAGACGGACCTTGCACACAGCCCAACGCTGTTCACGCTGCACCGGGTGGAGCGCGTGCTTCGGGACGCCGCGGCCCGCGGCGAGCCACCGCTCTCCCACGCCGAGATCGCTCGTCGGTTGCCCGTGAAGAAGATCCGCCGCGAGACGGTCAAAGCCTGCGTTGCGGAGCTCGCCCGGTTCCATATGGTGGCGGAAGGGAAGGCCGGCGTCATGTGGGTCTTCACTTCGAGCGACGACGTGTGGCGCAGGCGCCGCGTCCCGCTACGATAGGTTCACGATGGCCGAGCCTGCCGCCGTGGAGGTCCTCGAAGGCCTCAAGGAATCCTTCTTCAAGGGGCACCGGCGCGAGGGCCAAAAGGCCCACGAAGTGTGGCGGGGCCTCGTCCGGCTCGGCGCCGCGCTCGCCAAGGACCCGTTCTCGGGGATCCACATCGAAAAGCGGCTCTTCCCGAGGCGGTTCCGGCAGTACGACAACCTTTGGAAGCTCAACTTGCCCCACTCGTTCCGGGCCATCTACACGGTGCTTGGCCGGCCGGGCAGCGGCATCCGCGTCGCCATCGAATGGATCGGCGACCACAAGGAGTACGACGTCCTGTTCGGGTACGCGACCTCGTGAAGGGTCGGCCTCTGGAGGGTCGGTCCTGGCGGTGGCGGCGAAGCGCCCCTTGCGCGGGCGACTACGCGCGCGCCGGAGGCGCTTCCTTCTTCGCCTTGAACTCGACGTAGCCGCACTTGCCGCAGCTCCATCGGTCCTTGTGGTCCGCGAGGAACACGCCGGGCCCGTCCTTCGGGCAGAAGCGCCGTCCGCGGACGACGCGGCCGCCCTCGACCTTGTAGTGGGAGCGCTTGTTGTAGACCGCTTCCTTCTCTTCGCCCTTCTTTGCGGGTTTCTTCGCGTCGGCCATGGATTGTCAACTCACTTCTTCTTCTCGGGGGCCTTCGCCGGGGCGGCCGCGGCCTTCGCGACCTTCTCGGCAAGCCCGTGCCGGATGAGGATGAACTTGGGCTCCGTCTTCTTCGCGTCGTCGGCGGAGTCGTAGCACTTGGCGAACCCTTCGCTCGTCGGGGTCCCGAAGTGGCTTCGCATGTAGGCGATGATGACGCCGTCGCGGGGCTTTCCAACGATGCCGGCGATCTTGTCCCGGACGATCGTCCGCTGGGGCGTCTTCTCCTTGGGGTGGACGGCCTTGAAGGTCACGTCGACCCGCTTGAGAAGGTTGTTCTCGTGCTTGCGGACGATCTCGACTTCCATGGGAACCGGCCCGCGGCAAAAGCCCCCTGGAGATATAGGTTTCGGGCGCGCTCGCCGGCTCTGGAGTCCAACAATTAGTTCGCAGCCCGACAGGCGATGCTAGGCGAAGCCGCAGTTGGGGTTGCCCCGGAGCCCTTCGGGGGCCTGGTACTCGAGGTCAAGGACCAGGGTAAGCCGTTCACGGATCCACGCGCCTGGTTCGTGCGGGCGAGCGAAGAAAAGGTAGGGCTCGCCACCCGAGGTCGCGACGTTGCGAAACCGCAAGGTCAAGGAGGTCGGGTCGGTCGTCGCCGACCGGTACGCCCAGGCGGCCGATTCGTGGTCGCCTGCGAGCAGGCCGAGTTCGACGTTCGGCGTCGGGTTGCTTGTCGTGAGCGCGGCCGTACCGCTGATCCATTCGGCCTCCGCGGGGAAGACAACGCAGTTTTCGCCGAGGCTTGAACCGCCGCCTTCCGTGCGAAGGAACGTCGCGACGAGAACGTATCGCGCCAGGTGGTGCCGCGGCTCGGCAGCCGCCGAGTACGGCTCCGCGTCCATGCCCGCACCCGAAAGGGGCCGAGGCGCGGCCCATGAATCCGACGCCTTCCGGGGTTCGCCCGCCGCGCACCCCGAGACGAGGATTGCTGAAAGAACCAGGAGGGCGGCGACTCGCATGCTTGAGGCCAAGGGGGTTCCCCTAGATGGCCCTTCTCGCGAACGCGTTGAAATGCGGCTCGCACCGCCCTCAGGGGGGCGGGAGCATGGTGAAGTCGTCGTCGAACTCGGCCCCATAGGCGAAGCTCGTGTAGATGTCGACCTTGTGCTCGAAGCTGCCGAAGTACGAGGGATTGGCGTGGAGCAGCACCTTGCCGAGGCTCGCGACGCCGGCCGTCGCCCACTTCACGGATTCCCGGTTCTCGAACTGGTTGGCGTAGACTTGGGTACCGTCGAGGTACGCTCCCGTCGTCCACGAGGACTTGTAGAAGATGTAGGTGTCGGCGTTCGTCATGGGCACAGGGAACGTGGCTGTCCAGTACGTCTCAGTCATCGCCTGCTGGGGCTTCACGGGGAAGTGGAGGACGAACAGGCAGGGGTCGCACATGTATTGGTTGATCGCCGACTGGTTCACGACGGAGAACACGAAGTTCGCGACGCGGAACCCGTAGTGGAACATGGCGACCTTCGGGATCGTGAGCGTGTAGCTCTCGTTCGCGAACACCACGGGGGCGAGCTGGAACGTGGCGTTCGTCACTTCGCCCGCCCGCACCTCCACCTTCTTGGCGTTCGATTCGAACCCGAGCTTCTGCGCGACGACCGTGTACGTCCCCGGGTCGAGCTCGTTGAAGGTGAACGCCCCGCCCGCGTCGGTCTCGGCCTCTCGCGCGGGCTGGGCGATGACGACCTCCGCGCCGGGCAGCGGGAGGCCCTCGTCGTCGGTCACGGTGCCTGCGAGGGAGCCGGTCTCGACCGTGACGGTGGGGGGCGGGGCCTCGGTCGTCGGAGACGACGACGATTTCGGCTCACCTTCGTCGCTGACGCAGCCCGCCCATGAGGCGGCAACGAGGAGGCCCGCGACGAGGAACGCGCTTCGCACGAGGCGCGAGTTGGCAGGGGCCTACTTAATTCCGTCGGGGGTCCGGGCGCGCGCCAGGCTCGGGGACGCGCATCCTTTCGAGCAGCCGGAGGGCGGTCTCGCGGACCCCCGGGTTGACGCGGACCAGGCAGACGCCTTTTCCCGGGACCCCGTACAAGAGCACGATCCCGTCCTTCGCGATAGCAAGCACCGGGAGACCCGCGAGGTCCTCCTCCCCTTCCACCTCGATCCGGACCGTGGACTTCGACTTGAGCGCCTGCTGGACCGCGTGGAAGAGTTCGTCGGAGATCGTCGCGGGCGCGTTCTCGGCGCGAAGCACCTTCTTCCCCCACCCGCTCAGCTGCGCACGTAGGCCGGGGTCGTCCTCGCCGCGTTGCGTCTTGTAGTCCACGACCGCGATCCAGGGAGGCCGGTCGGCATCGAGGAGCGTCTTCGTGACGATGTCGCCGACCGCCACGACCCGGTCCTCGCGCTTGAGCTCGTGAAGGACCTGCTCCGTCGTGTGCACCGGACCGAACGGTTTCTGGAACGTGGGCCGCAGCTCGTCGGGGAGCCTGTACACGGGCCGTGTGGATGGTCCGGGGGGACTTAAGCGCCGCTTCTGGAGCCCACCGGGAGGAGGCGAGGGGGCGGAATCGACGACCGGGGCGAGCCCCGGATACCGGACCTTAAGGCCGGACGCTGCCTACGCCCGCCGGGGCGCGGTGGCAACGGCAGGCATCGGCATCGAAGTACTCCCGTACTTGGTCGTCAGCGTTCCGGTCCTCCTGTTGGCCGCGTGGATCGCCTACATCAGGTTCGACGACCCCCTCCACCGCACGTTCGCACTGTTCCTCTTCCTTCGAGGTGTCATCCTCATCCTGTTCGTCTGGGACGCAAAATTCGCGTCGCTCCCCTCTCGCGTCGCAGCCTACCTCAACCTCGCCCTCCCTTTTGTGCTCCTGTGGTTCATGCACCTTGCGCGTCTTCGATACGCGTCGTCCACCTCCGGACGGGCCGTGAGGCCCGACGCCCGGGTCTGGTACGGTGTCCTTGGGTGCGGGGTGCTGGTCGAGGCCCTCTACCTTGCCAACCACGGATTCTACGTTGCCGCCGGCCGCGCCGGAATCCTGTACCTCCTTCAGGAGGCACGCCTACCCCTCCTCGCCCTCGTCGCCTTCGTGCTCGCACGCGACCATCGTCGCGCCTCGTCGGGGGCCGCGCGCTCGGCGCTCTTCCTCCTGTCCCTTGGGCTCGCCCTGGAGCCCCTCTACGCGGCGACGTTCTTCTTGGCCGAGTCCGCCGTCGAAGCAGTGCGGATTTCCTCGTTCTCGGCTTTCCACTGGGACCGTCCCGGGGCCGCTGTGCTCGACGGGTTCCACGTCCTTTCGCTGGCGTTGGCGGCCGCGACGCTCGTGATCCTGCGACCCAAGCGAGGGGAAAACGCGGCCGGGGGCGCGCGGCCGCTGTTCCGCCGGTACCTCCTCGCAGCGGGACTCGCCTTCGGGACCGGGCTGGCCATCGCGGTCTGGTTCCAGTGGGCGACCTCGGGCGCCGCCGAGCTGGGTCTCCCTGTGCGCGATTATCCGCCTTCTCTCGCGGCGCTCGCGACGTTGCGACTCTTCAACGCCGTCTGGCTCACGGCGCTGCCTGCCGGCCTGTTCATCGGCTACGCGTTCAGCAAGCATCGACTCTTCGACCTTCCCCAGCGCGCCCGCTGGACCATCGAGAAGGGCACCCTGGCGGGCCTGTTCGTCGCGCTGGCGTTCGTCGGGACCGAGGCGGCGCAGTATTCGCTCTCCAGGTTCTTCGGCGAGAACGGCAGCGCGGGGGCCATCGTCGGCGTCCTCGGCGCCGGCGCCATCATGTTCTTGCTGACGCCCCTGCATCGATGGGCCGAGCGGGTTTCCCGGTCCGCCCTGCCGGACGCGAAGCCGGTGAAGGAAATGACGGGGACGGAGCGGGCGGCCGTGTACCGTGAACAGGTCGAGCTCGCCTGGCTCGACGGCGTGCTCCAGAGAAAGGAGCGCCTGCTCCTTGACGCGTTACGGGTGCGGCTCGGGATCGACGAAGCGGT
This sequence comes from Methanobacteriota archaeon, assembly GCA_016180755.1. Lineage (GTDB taxonomy): Archaea > Thermoplasmatota > E2 > JACPAO01 > JACPAO01 > JACPAO01. Next base: position 2,046 of record JACPAO010000044.1, on the reverse strand, counting down.
CGCGGCGCGGATCGAGTCCGAAGCGGTCGCGAAGGCCGTACGGGGCCCCGGGGCGGCCGCCCGGCGCGGCGCTACCGGACCTTGAGCGCGAAGCGGCCCTGGGCCTGGATGTTCATCTTCCGGGCGATGCGGCTCTTCTTCGGGTCCTGGATGATGACGTAGCCCTGCCACGTCTTCGAGGTCGGGTTGTGGCAGGCGGGGCAGACGTTCTCGTCGGCGACGATCTTGGCGTCCTTCTTCTTCTCGGTCTCGAGGCTCACCTTGTCGACGAGCCGGTGGCACACCTTGCAGGCCTTCATTGCGGCGCCGCCTCCTCCTTCGGGGCCTCGGGACGTCCGGAGCCCTTCTGCTTCTTGGGCTTGCCCTGCTGGAGGGCGAGGTCGGCGTTCGCGCTCGTGCCGGCCTTGCCGCGGGCGCGGTCCTCGTCGATCCACTCGACCTTGCCGAGGGCCGGCTGCCGCATGGTGAGGCCGATCTTGGACTCGCGGGGCGAGAGCTCGTTGAGGCTCGCGGTGACGATCCGGGCGCGGACGTTGTCTCCGATCGCGAGGGCCCGGCCGGACTCCTTGCCCGTCAAGCGCTCGTTCGCGACGTCGGCCGAGACGAAGTCGTTCATGACCTGGCTCATGTGCACGAGGGCGTCGAGGGGCCCGATGTGCGCGAAGGCGCCGAACTCGACGACCTCGCAGATGATGCCGTTCACGATCTCGTGGACCTCGGGCTTGAAGGTGAGGGCCCGGAACCGGACGCGCTGGAAGATGGCGCCGTCGCCGTGGATGACGGTGCCCTCCCCGATCGGCTCGACGTCCAGGGTGAGGACGGTCATGCCGTGCTGCTTGCTCAGGCGGCCCTCGAAGGATTGCTGCACGAGCTTGTCCATGACCTTGCCCAGGTCTTGCCCGATGAACTCGGGCGGGATTCGGACGGTGTCGGACAGCTCGACGATTTTGTACATGTTCTTACCTCACACCAGTTGCAGCGCGTTCTCGACGATCAGGGCGGCGAAGATCAGGCTGATCGTGTTGATGACCTTGATAAGGGCGTTGATGGCCGGGCCGGCCGTGTCCTTGTAGGGGTCGCCGACGGTGTCGCCGACGACGGCCGCCTTGTGGGCGGGGCTGCCCTTGCCGCCGAAGTTGCCCTTCTCGATGTACTTCTTGGCGTTGTCCCAGGCGCCGCCGCCGTTGGCCATCTGGAGGGCCACGAGGAGGCCGCTCGCGATGACGCCGATGAGGAGGCCGCCGAGGGCAAGGGGCCCCAGGAGGAACCCGACGATGAGCGGGGACACGACGGCGAGGACGCCCGGCGCGATCATCTCGCGAAGCGCCGCCTTCGTGACGATGTCGACGCATTGCGCGTAGTCGGGCTTCGCCGTCCCCTCCATGATGCCGGGGATCTCCTTGAACTGGCGTCGGACCTCTTGGACGACGCCGTGGGCGGCCTTGCCGACGGCCTCCATGGCGAAGCTTGAGAAGAGGAACGGGAGGACGGCGCCCACCATGAGGCCGACGAGGACCGTCGGGTCGCTGAGCGCGAACACGATCGTGCCGTCCGCGAGCCTCTCGAGGGCCTCGCCGCCCGGCACGTCCTGGATCCGGTGGACGTAGTCGGTGAAGAGGGCGAGCGCCGCGAGCGCCGCCGAACCGATCGCGTATCCCTTCGTGACGGCCTTCGTCGTGTTGCCGACCGCATCGAGCGCGTCGGTGTGCTCGCGAACCTCGGGCGGCAGGTTCGACATCTCGGCGATGCCGCCCGCGTTGTCCGTGATGGGGCCGAAGGTGTCGATCGCGACGATGATGCCCGTCGTCGAGAGCATGGCGACGGCCGCGATCGCGATCCCGTAGAGGCCGCCGAACATGTAGGCCGCGAGGATGGCGACGCCGAGGAGGACGACCGGCGCGAACGTGGATTGGAGGCCGACGGCGAGCCCGCTGATGACGTTCGTGCCGGCTCCCGTCTCGCTCGCCTTCGCGATGCGCCGCACGGGCGCGTACTTCGTGCTCGTGTAGTACTCCGTGATGACGATCATGCCGACCGTCACGGCGA
>JACPAO010000021.1:6495-39106 GCA_016180755.1 Methanobacteriota archaeon | reverse complement strand
GTGGACCTCGCCGTCGTGGATCGTGAGGTTGAGGCCGTTGAGGATCTTGTTCCCCGCGACGTTCGCGTGCAGGTCCTTGATCTCGAGAAGAGGAGTCGCCATCGTTGGTTCCCACCGTGTGTAGCTAACCGACCGACCCCTCGAGCTGGACGCCGAGGAGTTTCTGCGCCTCGACCGCGAACTCCATGGGGAGGTTGAGGAAGACGTCCTTGCAGAACCCATTCACGATGAGGTTCACGGCGTCCTCCTCCGAGATCCCGCGCTGCTTGAGGTAGAAGAGCTGCTCTTCGCTGATCTTGCTCGTCGTGGCCTCGTGCTCCATCTGGGCCGTCGGGTTCTTGACCTCGATGTAGGGGAACGTGTGCGCGCCGCACTTGTCGCCAAGAAGCAGCGAATCGCACTGGCTGTAGTTGCGCGCGCCGGACGCGCCCGGGAGGATCTTGACCTGGCCGCGGTAGGTGTTCTGGCCGAAGCCGGCGGAGATCCCTTTGCTGATGATCGTGGACTTCGTGTTCTTGCCGATGTGGATCATCTTGGTCCCCGTGTCGGCCTGCTGATGATGGTTCGTGAGGGCAACCGAGTAGAACTCGCCCTGCGATTCGTCGCCTTGCAGGATGCAGCTGGGGTACTTCCACGTGATCGCGGAACCGGTCTCGACCTGGCACCAGCTGATCTTGCTCTTGCGTCCGAGGCATTTGCCGCGCTTCGTGACGAAGTTGTAGATTCCGCCCTTTCCTTCCTTGTCGCCTGGGTACCAGTTCTGGATCGTGCTGTACTTGATCTCCGCGTCGTCGAGCGCGATGAGTTCCACGACGGCCGCGTGGAGCTGGTTCTCGTCACGCATGGGGGCGGTGCAGTTGTGGGTGACAAAACCCTTCACGTTGTACGTGTGGGGTTCGCCCTCGGTCTCAAAGTTGAAAACGAGGCCCTGGTAGGGCTTGGCGGAGACCTTCCGCACGGGAACGAGGAATGCGTCGCCGCGCCGCGTGACTCGGCGGCTGCGGGGGTTCTGCGCGTAGTACACGCAGTACTTTCGAGCGTGGGTGATCGTGCGCCCGTCCTTCATGGTCTCGGCGTAGCCCGGCTGTTCGTTGACGCAACCGAAGATGCCCTTGCGCGTCAGCATCTCCTGCACTTGGAACGCGAGCTCCCGGGAGACCGTCGTCACGCGGATATCGACGAGCCGGCCCCGTTTCCCGACGCACCCATCGCCCTTGTAGTACGTATCGAGGACGAGCTGCTGTCGCTCGGGCGGAAGGTCCATGACGGCCTTGCTGAAACGCTTCTGCTCGGCGTACTTGCCGCCGTGCTTCACCATGAGGTCGCTGAATTCCTTGGAGTAGACGACGAGGTACACGCCGGGACGTTTCTCGTCGCGTGTGACGGAGGGCTTCTTGCCGACCACGGCTTCGATGAGGCGCGAGACGTCGGCGACGTTCTCAGGTTCGTGAGAACCTAGGGAGAACTCGAGCGCCGGGTATCCATTGAACTTGGTCGCGCAGCCTTCCGCGACGTACCATCCGAGGAGTCGGAGGAAGTCGTCGGAGAGCGTCGGGTCCTCGCGGCTCAGTTTGTTGATGGGATACACGAGAAAGTCGCCCGTCGTCACGTCCGACGCGCGAATGAACTCGGGCTCCACCCTCGAGAGCGCGCCTTTGCGCACGTCCCCGCTCCGTTGGGCGCCCCGCTTCCGGCGTCGCACCTTGCTGGCTTTGAGGACGAGGACCGGGTGTTCGCTCGTCGCGAAGAAGCGGTTTCCCGAGCTGTGCGGGACAATCTCGTGCATCGGGCCGTCGTAGAACCGCTGCATGACCTTGGCGATCTTCGTCTCCTGCCCGCGGCCGTCCATGACCGTGTCGCCGATCTCGAGGTCCCAGACGGGCTTCATCCGGTCGCCGGTGCTGACCTCTTCCCATTCGGGAAGACATCCTTCGAGGTAGCTCACGTAGCTCCCCTTTTCCGCCACGATCAACGTCCGCTCGAACTGGCCCGTCCCGGCCGCGTTGATGCGGAAGTACGTCGAAAGCTCGACGGGGCATCGGACGCCCGGGGGGATGTAGGCGAAGCTTCCGTCGCTGAACACGGCCGAGTTGAGGGCCGCGAAGAAGTTGTCGTTGTACGGGACGACCGAGCCTAGGTATTTCTTGACGAGGTCCGGATGCTCGCGGACGGCCTCGCTGAAGCTGCAGAAGATGATTCCCTTCTCGCCAAGCTGCTTCTTGAAGGTCGTCGTGACGCTCGCGGAGTCGATGACGGCGTCCACGGCGACGCCCGCAAGGAACTTCTGCTCCTCGAGCGGGATCCCGAGCTTCTCGAACGTCTTCTTGACCTCGGGATCGACCTCGTCCATCGACTTGAGGTTCTTCTTCTTGGGAGCGGAATAGTAGCGGATCGCCTCGTAGTCGATCGTAGGGTAGTGCACGTTCTGCCAGGTGGGTTCCTTCATCTTGCGCCAGTGACGGTACGCCTTGAGGCGCCATTCGAGGAGCCACTCGGGTTCCCCTTTCTTCTGGCTGATTAGCCGCACGACGTCCTCGTTGAGCCCGGGCGGCAGCGTGTCCTCGTCGAGGGGGCTCACGAAGCCCCACTTGTAGTCCTGGTTCGCGATGGCCGCGACGTCTTCGTTCTTCATGGACGTCCTGGGGGCCGGCCCAGCCGTCGCTGGCTTATATACGGACGGGTTGGTCGCGGGTGCTCCAGAGCTGGGGTTTGTTTCCACTGCAGTCGCGAGTTAGGGGGCCCTAATACTTGTAGTTAAGCGAGCGTTTTAGGCGCACCTAAATTATTTCCTCCTTAAATATAGCTTCCTGGGACAAGACACGAAACGGCGCCAGAGGTCGCCCAACCGTTTTCTACGATGCCGGCCCTCGGCCGGGCCCGGCGCAACCCATGGTCACGACCGCCGACGCGTACAAGCTGAAGCTCGGCGACCCCGCCCCCACGTTCCGGAACCTCCCCGGCGTCGACGAGAAGACGTACTCGCTCGATTCGTTCCGGGACAAGAAGCTCCTCGTCGTTGTCTGGTACTGCAACCACTGTCCGTACGCGCAAGCGTACCGCGAACGGATGAACGACGTAGCGAAGGACTACGGGGCCAAGGGCGTCGCGGTCGTCGCCATCAACAGCAACGATCCCGAAGAGTATCCCGAGGACGGGTTCGAGGCGATGGTCCAGCACGCGCGCGAGCACGGGCTCGTGATGCCGTACGTGTTCGATGAGACGCAGCAGGTCGCGGAGGCGTACGGGGCCGTGTGCACGCCGCACGTCTTGCTTTTCGACCAGCAGCGGCTCCTTCGGTACCAGGGCCGGTTCGACGGGGACCAGCAGAACCCGAAGCTCGGTCGCGCCAAGGAGCTTCGCGCCGCCATGGACGGCCTCCTTGCCGGACAGCAGGTCAAAGAGCCCATCACGCGCGCCTTCGGCTGCAGCATCAAGTGGAAGAAAGAGCACTTCGTGAAGTTGCGGCACTGACCACGCCGGCCTGCCACGGACGGGGTGAAGCCTAGGCGCGCGCCTTGTATTCCGCCGGCATCGGCATCCGGAAGAAGTGGCTCACATAGACCGTCACGGTGTCTTGGGGCCACAGGCCAACTAGCCCCTGCGTGCCGCTGGAACCACCCGGGCGGAATTGCCACTGGGCGATGCAGGAGTTGGGCTCGCTCGCGTGGTCGCAGCCCCAGTCGACCTTGTATTTCTCAGGCGGTACGACGCAGACGTAAGGGTCGAAGCCGCTTCCCACGCAGAGCGTCTTCTCCGAGTTCCAGGCCGGGATGGCGGACCAGAACCGGATCCCGTTCCCGAGCGCGGTGGAGGGAAGCCAGTCTGCCTCGATCTGCATGCCTTCGAGGACAGCGGGGTCGTCCTTGAGGTACCATTTCTTGTTCCAGCTTTGGAGGTCGTTGGGGTAGACGGCGACGTAGCTTCCTGCGATCATTCCCTGCGATTGGCGATCCACCTGGACCCATTCAGCGGGAAGGGCGATCTCCATCAGTACAATCGTCGCTTCGGTGATCTCTCCCGGGACCACGTCCACCTTCTTGGCCTGCTCCTTGAACCCCGCGCGACCGGTGAGGACCGTGTACGTCCCAGGCTGCAGGTCGTTGAACGTGAACCGTCCGGAGGCGTCGGACTTGGTGGAGTTGCGTGTCTCGGCGATGACGACGCCGACGCCCTCGATGGGAAGCTGCTCCTCGTCGACCGTCTTCCCCGCGATGGAGCCCGTGTCGGCGGCCGCGGTGGGTACGGCCGCCGGCGCGATCGAGTTGGAGGCCCTTGTGTCGGAGCTCTCCGCCGCGATGCAGCCGGCAAACGGGACGCAGAACAGGACGAATGCCAACCCTACGCGTACCCAGACCACGTCGAACGCCGAAGCTTGGAGGGAGGGTGGCGGTATAAACGGGTTTTGTAGTTTCGCCGAAGAGGGTTTTATTGCCGGGGGCCTTCGCGGGGACGCGATGCTTCCCCAAGAGGGCAAGAAGGCGCCGTCCTTCACCGCGAAGGACGAGACCGGCAAGACCCATCGACTCTCCGACTACAAGGGGAAGGCCGTCGTGCTCTACTTCTACCCGACCGACGACACGCCCGGTTGCACCAAGGAGGCCTGCAGTTTCCGGGACCAGATGGGTCCGCTCGAGAAGTCGGGCGCGACCGTCCTCGGCGTGAGCCGCCAGAACGCGGTGAGCCACCAGAAGTTCAAGGAGAAGTACGGGCTCAATTTCCCGCTCCTTGTCGACGAGGGGCCCTTGAGCGAGTCCTACGGCACGTGGGTCGAGAAGAACATGTACGGCCGCAAGTACATGGGGATGCAGCGGTCGACCTTCCTGATCGCGCCGGACCAGACAATCGCGAAGGTTTGGGAGAAGGTCAAGCCGGAGGGCCACGCGGCGGAGGTCGTCTCGGCCCTCAAGGCCTGGGGCGCGACGGCGAAGGTCCGATAGTCGCCGAGCCGTCGAGCCGAACCACCTCTCCAAGGTCGGGAAGAAGAAGGCGGTCCGCGGCGAGTTTCTGGTTCTCGAAGAACGCACGGATCCGAGCGGGTGGTTCGTCCATGGCTTCGTCGCTCAGGCGGAACGTCCCCCAGTGGATGGGCAGCATCCGGCGGGCCTTCACGTCGACGAACGCCTTTCCGGCTTCGTCGGGGTCCGTGTGGACCTCCTTCATGATCCAAGGCGGCAGGTAGGCGCCGATGGGCAGGCAGGCGACGTCGAGGCCGGGGAACCGGTCGCCGACCTCTCGGAAGCCGGCGAAGTAGCCCGTGTCGCCGGAATGGTAGACGCCGTGACGGTCGCCTTGCACGACCCAGCCGCCGAAGAGGCTCTTGTTGCGGTCCCACAAGGTGCGGCCGCTGAAGTGGCGGCTCGGCACGAAGCTCACTTGCAGGCCATCGATCTCCTTGGTCTCCCACCAGTTGAACTCGTGGACCGCCCGGAAGCCCCGCTTGCGGAACCAGCCTCCCACGCCCAGCGGGACGGCCACGGGTGTCTCGCGTCGCACCCGCTTCATGGTCCCGTTGTCGAGATGGTCGTAGTGGTTGTGGCTGATCGTGATGAGGTTGGGCGGCGGGACGGCCTCCCAGGCCGGGGCGACGGGCGTCATCCGTCGCATGATGAGGGCGATCCGGTTCGACCAGACGGGGTCGCCGAGGACGGTCTTGCCATCAAGGCGCGTGATGACGGACGCGTGCCCGGACCAGGTGACCGTGTCGACGGACTCCCGAAGGAGGGCGGCGCCGTTTCGCGAGACCGCCGGAAGGGTCTCGCCCCGCTCCTCGTGCATCTTGGCGATGCGCTTGTGCTCCCGCCGCCACTTGAAGAAGTCCCACGCATGCCCCGGTAGGGGGATCTCGGTTGGGTACTCTCCACCCGCCACGCGGCCGCGCAGGCGGCTCCGGGTTTCTAAGTCGTCGGTTTCGGCGTGGCGAGCGCCTGCGGAAGGAGGGCCGGGTCGGCGGGGCGGGCGGCCGACGGGCAGACGTCGTTGAGGACGCAGGCTTCGCACCGGGGCCGGCGGGCGATGCAGACCGCACGGCCATGGTCGATGATGTGATGCGTGAAGACGCCCCATTCGTGCCGCGGGACGAGACGGAGGAGGTCTTGCTCGATCCTGACGGGGTCCTTGCGTCGGGTGAGCCGAAGGAGGTTGGCGATCCGCGTGACGTGCGTGTCGACGGCGATCCCTTCGGTCTTGCGGAAGGCGTTCCAGAGGACGACGTTCGCGGTCTTGCGGGCGACGCCGGGGATGGAGTCGAGTTCCTCCATGGTGGAGGGCACGCGGCCCCCGAACCGGTCGCGGACGGCTTTGGCCGCCGCGATGACGGCCCGGGACTTGTTCCGGAAGAAACCCGTCGACCGGATCTCTCGTTGGAGGGTCTTCAGGTCGGCGCGCGCGAAATCGTCGACGGTCCGGTACTTCTTGAACAGGGTCCGCGTGACCTTGTTCACCATGGCGTCCGTGCACTGCGCGGAGAGCATGACGGCGACGAGCAGTTGGAAGTCGTTGCCGTACTCGAGGGAGATGGAGGCGTCGGGGTAGGCGTCGCGCAACCGCGCGATGACCTCGAGGGTCCGGGCCCGCTTCGCCTCGAGGGTCTCCCTAGGCATGCCCGGTCCTCCGCGCGTCGATGCGCTCGATCACCTGCGAGGCTTCGCGCCAGGAATGGACGCGATGGACCCGGGGAAGGCGCGACTCGTCGAAGTTGCTGTTCTCGTCGCTCGTGTAGAGGATGCTGTGGCCGCCGGCGACGGCGTTCTCCTCGACGTGCTTCGGGAAGTCGTCGACGAGTACATCGAAGCCGCGTTTCTCCTGACGGCCGAGCTGGATCTCGTGCGGGCGGATCGCGTGGCGTTCGAGGAAACTCTCGAGGAACGGAAGCGCGTTGGTCGAACGGGCCGAGATGAGGACGACGCGATGCCGGCGCTGAAGGTCCTCGAGGATCTTCGGGGCGTCGGGATCGAGAAGTGCGGCGTGCGCGTGGTCCTCGGCGACGAGCCAGGCGCCCTGGATCTCGGCCCAAAGCGCCTCGCGCGTGACGCCACGCGCGACCAGCGAGGGGTGGTGCTCGTAGTAGAACGTCGTGACGCGCTCCCCGGAAAGGTCGATGCCCCACCTCGCCCGGATCCGCTGCTTGAGGTAGTGATGGTAGGGGTAGAGGACGTCGTCGAAATCGACGCCGATGGTCATGCCGTCCTTCGGGGCGGGGCGGCCCCGTCGCTTCCCGGCCGGCACGCGGGTTCTCACCATTGCTTGAGGACCCGGGCGACCTCGTAGGGGACCGTGCCGATCACGAGGCCGGCGTGGTCCATGTTGTGGGAGAGCTCGTAGGATTCCTTGCGGACCCAGGACTCGTGGTCGGGGATCTTGTCCCACCAGGAGACGAGCCGGTACTCCTTGGAGCCGAGGGGAGCAAGGAGGTAGATCTGCTTGAAGCCGGGCGATTTCTTGATGATGCGCGTCCGTTCCTCGACGAAGGACTCGAACTCCTTCTCCCGGCCGTCGGCGATCTTGAACTTCATGATGATGATCGTCGTCATGGGATCACTCGTATTTCGGGTTCTGGAGGGTCCGTCCGCTTCGGACCTTGTCGCTCCACACGGCAAGCGAGTAGAGCAGGCTGCTGAGCCGGTTGAGGTACCGGACTGCGTCGGGGTTCAAGGGGTCGCGGGAGGAAAGGGAGACGGCCAGGCGCTCGGCGCGGCGGCAGACGGTGCGCGCGACGTGGAGTCGGGCGCCTTCCTCGGTCTCTCCCGGCAGGACGAACCCTTGCGGGTTCCCGACCTCGCCGAAGAAGCGGTCGGAGTCCTTCTCCAAGGCCTCGACGTGCTTGGCGGTCAAGCGCTTTGATGCCTTCGCGCTCGAGGTCGGCGTCGCGAAGTCCGCGCCGCACGTGAAGAGCTCGTTCTGGACGCGTTCGAGCACGGCCCGGACAGCGGCGGCCTGGGAGGCGACGCGGCAGAGGCTCAGGTGGCTGTTGAGCTCGTCGATGGTGCCGTAGACCTCGACGCGGAGGTCCGCCTTCGAGACGCGGGTGCCGTCGAAGAGACTGGTCTTCCCTTCGTCGCCTCCGCGCGTGTAGATGCGCATCTTCCCCCTGCCAGCCGGGCGCCGCCGTTAAGGGTTTCGCCCGTTTCTCCGACGCAACCCCGAACGCGTGCCGGCCGCGCAGAGAAGATCGCCTCCGCAGACGAAATCCTTATTGGGAAGACGGTTCTGGGCGCGGCCCAAGGCGGTCCGAACATGCCGAACCCGAAGACTCCCAAGCCAGCCGTCGCGAGCGCCAAGGTGGCGAAGCCCCTCCTTCGCTGCATCCACGTGACGCTCGAGAACAAGCCCGGCATGCTCGCGAAGGCCACGCGTTCCCTCGCGGACGCCAAGGTGAACGTGGAGGCCGTCGAGGTGGAGATCCTGGGGCGCAGCGGCTTCTTCCGCTGCTTCACCGACCAGCCGGACCTCGCCGAGAGGACGCTGCGCGCGAAAGGGTACGTCGTCGTCCCGATGGAGATCCTCGAGGTGCAGCTCGAGAACCGTCCGGGCGAGGCGGCGCGCATGTGCGAGACGCTCTCGGCGGCGAACATCAACATCGAGTCGATGTTCGGAAGCTCGCCGGGGAAGGGGAACGAGGGATACTTCTATCTCCGCGTCGACAAGGCGGCGGAGGCGCATCGCGTCCTCACCGCGGCCAAGTTCGACGCGACGCGCCACGCGTAGGCCGACCGTAGGGGCCAATCATTAAATCCGGTGCGTTTGTCGCGGTCGCAGTGGCGGCCGCGATCTCGACGCAACGCTTGGTGAAGCACTACGGGGACGTGAAGGCCGTCGATGGCGTCGACCTCAGCGTCGAACGCGGCGAACTGTACGGGTTCTTGGGCCCGAACGGGGCGGGGAAGACGACGACCATCAGCATCCTGAGCACGATGTTGAAACCCACGAGCGGCGCCGCGAGCGTCGCCGGCTTCGACGTCTTGACGCGGCCCTACGACGTCCGGCGGCGGATCGGCATCGTGTTCCAGGACCCTAGCCTCGATGAGGAGCTCACGGGCCGCGAGAACATGGTGTTCCACGCGCGTCTCTACAAGGTCCCCCGCGCCCAGCGGGACAGAAGGATCGACGACCTTCTTGCCATGGTCGACCTCGTGGACCGCCAGCACAGCCGCGTGAAGGAATACTCGGGCGGGATGCGTCGACGCCTCGAGCTCGCGCGCGGGCTCCTCCACGATCCCGAGGTCCTGTTCCTGGACGAGCCGACCTTGGGGCTCGATCCCCAGACGCGCAACCACATCTGGGACTACATTCGGCGCCTCAACCAAGAACGCGGCGTCACCATGATGCTCACGACGCACTACATGGAAGAGGCGGACGCGCTGTGCCACCGGATCGGCATCATCGACAAGGGGCGCATCGTCGCCGAGGGAACGCCGTCCGACCTCAAGTCGCAACTCGGAGGCGACGTCGTGCACGTCAAGGTCCAGGCCGCGAACGGCGCCGTAGCCGACGCCCTGAAGGCACTGCCTTTCGTGCGGACCGTGACCGCGATGAACGCCGGCGTCCAGCTCGAGGTCCAGCACGGGGAGTCCGCGATCCCGAAGGTCATGGACGCCGTGCGCGAGGCCGGCGGCGTCGTCGAGAGCATCAGCCTCAAGAAGCCCACGCTGAACGACGTCTTCGTGAAGCACACGGGCCGCGAAATCCGAGAAGAGGACATGGACGCGCAAGGCCGGATGCGGTTCTTCATGCGACACCGGAGGCGGTAGCATGACGATCGTCGTCGACACGGTGACGGTGTGGAACCGTGACATGTTGCGGTTCTTCCGGCGGCCCAGCCGGATCGTGACGAGCCTCGTCACTCCGCTCGTCTGGATGGGGATGTTCGGCTACGGGATGAAGTACGGCTTCGCGCGGCCCGACGGGACGAGCCCGCTCCAGTTCGGCAACTACGCGTCGTACCTCGACTTCACGGCGCCGGGCATCATCGCCATGGGCATGCTTTTCACGAGCATCTTCAGCGGGATGAGCATCATCTTCGACCGGCAGTTCGGGTTCCTCAAGGAGATCCTCGTCGCCCCCGTCCGGCGGATTTCGTTCGTGTTCGGGAAGTCGCTCGGCGGGATGTCGACGGCGCTCATCCAGGGCGTGACTTTGCTCGTCATCGCGACCCTCGCCTTCGACTTGCGGTTCACGACGGGTCTCGGGTTCGTCGCCGGTTTCCTTCTGTGCATCGGCGTCATGGCCATGATCGGGGTCTCGATCGTCAACCTGGGAGTGGCGATCGCGGCGAAGACCGAGAGCCACGAGGTGTTCTTCCTCATCAGCCAGTTCCTCGTGATGCCGATGTTCTTCCTGAGCGGGGCCTTGTACCCGACGAAGACGCTCCCCGGCTGGTTCCAGATTGTGATTGCCTTCAATCCGATGAGGTACGGTGTGGACGCGCTCCGTTGGGCAATCAAGGGGACCTCCGAGCTCTCCATCTTCGTCGACGTCGGGGCCCTGCTTCTGTTCACGCTCGGCACGTCCGTCATGGCGGCCCGTTTCTTCGAGAGATCGTGACGACGTTCGCACGAGGGTCGGCCGAGCCGTGTCCTAAATGCCTTAAGTCGCGGCGTGGCGCGTTGGTTTTCGAGGTGAAACATGAACGCATCTTCACGCCGACGGCTCGCCTGGTCCGCTAGTGCGCTCTTATTGAGCGTGCTGTTCGTAGCGGGCGCGCCCACGATCGGCCAGACCTTTGTGGCCTCCACGGGAAGCCAACAGCCGTGCCCCACGGGGACCACGGGGAACGCGACAACCACGACCACACGGTCGACGACCACGACGGCGCCTTTCCCGCCGACGCTCCCAACGACTAGCAGTTCGCCGCCCACGACGACGCCGCCCACCACGACGACGGTCTCGTGTCCCCCGACGAACACGACCATCTCGACGTCGTTCACGTTGCCGCCCGGCGGAAACACCACGAGCCGCAGCGGAACCGGAAACGACACGGGCGGTCCTGAGGGCGAAGGCGGAGGAATCCCAGGCTTCACGGCACCGGTGTTCGCCGTTGCCGCCGGCCTCGTCGTCGCCGCGATCGGGATCAGCCGGAAGAAGAAGTAGACACGCCCGGAAGAAGGACCTCGTGCTGCCCGCTTACCGTGTAGGCGGGCTGCGGTCCTCCTCCCACGACGTGCAGGCCGTCCGGCGCCGCCGCGGCGCAGAGGCCGTGGCGCGCGCTCGGCATCGGCGCGTATTCGACCCACCGTCGTGACGTCACGTTGAACCCTTCCGCCTCGTCATGGGTGCCCGAGCTGTGCTCGCCCCCGAAGACGACGACGGTGTCGGCCCAGGAGGCCGCGGCAATCCCGCCCCGCGCGCTCGGCATCTTCGGTTCGCGGGTCCAGGACGTCGCGCCGGCCTGGAGGCTGTCGGTCGTCCCCACGTTGCTCCCTAGGGTGAGCATCCGCCCGCCCGCCACGACGACGACGCCTTGGGCGGCGGCCCCGGCGAAATGTTCGCGCGGCTCCGCGAGCGCCGGGCCCACGCGCCACGTCTTCGTCGTGAGGTTGTAGACGTCGGTCACCGCGTAGATGGACGAGCCGGGCCGCTGGGAATCGGTCCCGCCCACGAGGTACGCCTCGTCGCCGAAGAGAACGATCGCGAACGCGCCCCGCGCGCGCGGCAGCGTGGTCTCCGGCGTCCACGCGTTCGTCGCGGGGTCGTACCGGAACGCGGCGTTCGTCGCGACGAAGACTTGGGTCCCCGTGTGGCCGCCGAAAGCGTAGAGGGCGCCCTTGTGCGCGACGAGGCCCAAGTGGTGGACGGCGATGGGATAGTCCGCGGCACGCGTCCACGTGGTCGTCGCCAAGTCGTACGCCTCCAAGAGACCGATGGGAGCCGCTTGGGCGTTGAACCCCCCGAGCGCGTACAGCTTGCCGCCGGCGACGGCGCAGGCGAGCTCGGTCCGGGGGGTCGGCAGGGCGGGCCGCGTCGTCCAGTTTCCCGCCGCGATGGAAGGTTGGTCGCTCGCCGTGGGAGAAGGCGACGCGTCGCCGGGTTCGGGGGACGCCATGCAGCCGGCCGCGAGAAGGGGGAGAAGAAGCCACGGTGCGCGTCGCACGTCGGCGCGACGCGCGGCCGTCCGTTTTAGGCTTACGGCGATGGGCTCAACGTCGGCGGTGGCGGCGCGCGGCCACGACCGCCATCACGACGACGAGCGGCACGAGGAGGCCGGGGCCGGGCGAGGTCCCGCCGGAGTCGTGGGAGGCGGGCTTGTACGGTCCGAGGCCGCCCCCCGAGCCGAGGTAGCTCTGCTGGCCGCCCTGGGAGCTTGCGTCGAGGGACGCGCCGTCGCCTCCGCCGGCGGCCATGGGGGCCGGAGGGGCGGTTGAGCGCGGGCCCGAAGTGGCGGCCGTCGTCGCGTAGGGAGCGCCGCCCTTTGCGGACTCGGCGTACGCCCAACAGCATCCGCCGCCGTACTTTCGTTCGCCGGGGGTGAGGAAGAGGTCGAGGCGGGCCTCGGCCTTGTCGCCGATCTCGGCGTTCACGACCGCGTCGAAGAACCCGGCGGCGTAGGCGCGGACCGTGTAGTAGCCGCCGTGGACCTTGATCTGGTAGCTGCCGTACTCGTCGGTGACGGCGGAGCCGTAGTCGTGGGTGCGCTCGTTGTAGAAGTTCACGGAGACTCCCGCGACGCCCTTCTGGCTCGTCTGGTTGACGACGTAGCCCTTGAAGGTCGCGCTCGGGGCCGGTCGCGGCTCGAGATCGAGATCGAGCGGTTGTGGTTCTCCCTCGACGCCCACGATGGTCGCGGTGCGCGGGAAGTACTCTTGGTCGCGTTCGCCGGATCCGTCGCAGGCGGCTCGGGGCGACTGGGGTTCCATCGAGGACCCGACCGTGCCGGAGGGCTCGCCGGCCGGGTCGGAGGTGCCGCTTGCGGCGTCGTCGCTCGCGTATTCGCAGGGCACGTAGTAGTAGCGGTACGCGCTCGCGGTCACGATCGTGTAGCCGGGCTTGGTCCAGAACGCGAACGCGCCCTCCTTGTCGCTCATGGTGTAGTTGTAGTGGCCCCACTGCTGGTTCTCAAGGTTTACCTGGGCGTAGGGGACGGCCTTCCCGTTGCCGGCGTTTCGGACGACGCCGCTCACCTTGACGGAGTCGGCGGGCACCTTCTCCAAGACGAGGTCGACGGTCTTGGTCTCGCCGCCGGCCGCGCTTACGCCGACCTCTTCGCGGACGAAGTTCTGGGCGTCGGCGGACACGAGGAGGTCGCCGGGCGCGACGCGAAGGGAGTACGCGCCCTCGGGCCCCGTGGTCGTGCCGTTGTACTGGCCGTAGCGCGGCTCGTAGTAGAAGTAGACGTCCCCCTCTTGCCGGGACTCGCTGGGATAGGCGGTCGCCGTGCACACGTCGCCCTTGCATCGGTAGTCGGGCTGGACGTTGACGTACGCGCCCTCGATCGGTTTCCCGTCGACGGTCTTCACGGTGCCCTGGATGAGGGCGCTCTCGCCCGTGGCGGCTCGCATGGGAAGGTCGAGGGTGCGGCCTTCGCGCATCTCGAAGCTTGCGTGGAGGTGGTCGTAGCCGTCCGCTCGGGCGCTGATGCTGACGCTTCCCGCCCGAAGGCTGAAACTGTAGGATCCGTCGGCGGCGCTCGTCGTGGAGGAGTATTGTTGGCCGCCGGGGGGTTGGATGTAGGCGCGGTCGTCGCCCGTGCCGGAGGCGTCTTGGTAGTAGTTCCACACCTCGATGAAGACGCCCGCGAGCGCCTGGGCGGAGTCGGCGTCCTCCACGAAGCCCTGGAGGGTGTAGGCGACGCCGCCCGAAGAGCCTTGGGGGCTCCGCAGGCGGAAGTTCTGCTGGACCACGGGATCCGTCCCGCTGACGCCGACCGGGATCGCGTCCTTCTCGCAACACGCGTGGGTGGCGGAGCCGTTGTAGGTGCCGCTTTGTAGGTTTCCGACGCTGAATTTCCCGGCGGCGTCCGTCGTGGCTGTGCCGGCCGAAGCGCCGGCGGACGTGAGGACGCTTACGGTGGCGCCCTGGAGGGGCTGGAAATCGGGGCCGTAGACCACACCTTCGATCTTGTAGACGGGGACTTGGGCGGCCGCGTCGTCGACTACGAGGGTGCTCGCCGAAAGGGCGAGGATGAGCAGGAGGACGACGACGCGCTTGGTCCCGGGGACGTTTCGAGCTTGGTTCATCTCGGACACCGTTGACCTTCCATACGTCGCACCTTGGCATATATAAGCTGAGGAGTGGGATGGAAAAAACCCAACGCGGCCGCGGGCGTGGATTTCGCGGGGTTCAAGAACTCGAGGGGGTTCGGCGGCGTTGATGCGCTTCAAGTTGGCGTTCCTCCTGGCCATCGTCGTCGGCGCCGCGGTCTGGATCTCGGCTCCGGCCGCGTCGAACGCAAGCGGCGCGCCGGACCCCGCGTTCGATTCGGGTTGCAACTGCCACGGCGCCGCGTCGTCGACCGTCCAGGTCGCCCTCACGGGTCCCACGGAATACGAGGCGGGGAAGACGTACGACCTCGCGCTCCGGATCACGGGCGGGCCGATGCCCGTCCCCGTCGTGACCCAGAACCAGGGCGGGTTCGCGGCGAAGGTGGACCTGGGGAAGTTCGTCGCCGGCACGGGGACACAGCTCAAGTTCGATGGCGTGGGCATCACGCATACGACCGCGGGCAATGACCTTCGCGCCTGGTCCTTCCAATGGGTCGCGCCGGCCGCGGCCGCTGGGAACGCGTCGTTCAGGTATTGGGCGAACGCCGTGAACGGAGACACCACGTCGCAGAACGACCTTTGGGCGAAGGGGAATGTCCTCGTCGTTCCTCCTAAGACGATGCCGAACGCGACCGCCAACACGACCAAAGGCCCGGAGGAGGGGACACCGTTCCTGACGGGCGTCGTCGCCGCAGCTGCCTTCGTGTTGGTGGCCGCGGTCTTGCCTCGCCGGCCGGACGAGTCCTAGGCCTTCTTCTTGGCCGACTTCGAACCGGCTGCGTCCGGGGCCTTTGTCGCCCCGCGGTGCTCGACGAGCTCCGCGACGACGTCACCGGCGTCGCCGGCCTCCTTCTTAATCTCCTCTTCGATGCTCGAGATCTCCGATCGAAGCTCCTTGGCCGTCGGGACACGACCCAGGATGTCTTCGCTCTTTCCGATGAGTTTCTCGAGCTCTGACAGCTTGTTCGGGGGCCGTTCCTCGGTCTTCGCGCCTTGGCCGAAGTAGCGCGAGATGCCTTCGGTGACACGGGTGAGTTCGAAGGGCAAGACGATCTTCGTGGCCTGGCCCTTGCCGAGCTCCTTCACGGCCTCGAGGCTGAGGACGGTGAGGCTCTTTCCATCCAACGTCGCAGAGCCGAGACTGATGATGCGTAGGCCTTGCGCTTCGCCTTGGGCCTCGAGCACCTTCTGGAGCCGCGTGCCCTCGGCCTCGAGGATCTTCGCTTGTCGGACGCCTTCGGCTTGAAGGATCCGGCTGCGCTTGTCCCCCTCGGCTACGAGGATCTTACTCCGTTTTTCCCCGTCGGCGCGCAGGATGGCGGCGCGGCGCTGACGTTCCGCGCTCGTCTGCTCCTCCATCGCGGCCTTGACGGTGCCGATGGGGTCGACCTCGCGGATCTCGACGGCCTCGACGCGGACGCCCCAGTTGTCGGTGGCCGTGTCGAGGATGTCCCGCAGACGCGCGTTGATGCGGTCGCGGTTGTAGAGGACTTCGTCGAGTTCCATGTCGCCGATGACGCTGCGGAGCGTCGTCTGCGCCAAAGCGAGGACCGCGACGCGGTAGTTGGCGACCTGGAAGTAGGCCTTCTCGGGGTCGATGATTCGGATGTAGATGACGGCGTCGACCTGGGTCGGCGAGTTGTCGCGCGTGATGACCTCTTGCCGAGGCACGTCGAGGACCTGTGTCCGGAGGTCGAGGCGGACGACCTGGGAGATGAGCGGGAGAACGAGGTTGAAGCCCGGGTTGAGGCGGCGACGGTAGCGGCCGAGGACGACGAGGAGGCCTTGCTCGTAGGGTTGGATGATGCGGACGCCGCTGATGACGACGAGGATGATGGCGACGAGCAGGATGATGGAGACGGTCACGATGAGCGGGTCGACCAAGCTAACCAATTCCTCCTAATGCGGGGACGACAACTTCGGGCGGCTGCGGCAAGCCCTTCTTCACGATGAGGTGGACGCCCTCGACGCGCGTGACCGTGACGTCCGCCCCGACGTCGATGGGGTCCTTTTCGGCTTCGGCGCTCCACACGATCCCGCCGACCTTGACCTTTCCGTGCATGTTGTCCGGTTCGACGCGCACGACGACGCGTCCGGCGTGCCCGACGAGCGCATCGCTCGACAGCGTCTCCGGCGCACGGGCGGGCGGCGCGAACTTCTTGTAGAACTGGATGGAGGCAAGGCTCGCGGCGAGGGCGACGACCGCGGAGACCGGCGGGCTCCACCAGCTGAGCAGGAAGCCCGGATAGCCCATCTGGATCAGTCCGACGATGACGCCGACCGTGCCGACGACGCCGATGAAGTAGCCGGGTTGGGTGAGCTCGAGGACGACGAGCGCGATGCCGATGAGGAAGATGGTCAGGCCGAGCGTGTCCACCATTGGAGCCCCTTTCCGTACGATGGTGGCGCTTATAGGGGTTCGGTCGCGGCTTGGGAGGCGGACCGACGCCACGGAGCGCGAAGCGTCTCGTGCGACAGGATTAACAAGGGGAAGCCACCCTGGGACGGACCATGATCGGGGGCATCGACGAAGCCGGCCGAGGCCCGGTCTTCGGCCCCATGGTCGTCGCGGGCGTGAGCGGGGCCGACCAGGCGATGTTCCAAGCCCTTGGCGTGCGCGACTCGAAGGTCGTTTCCCCCGAGAAACGGACCCGCCTGGCGCGCGAGATCGAGGGCGTCGCGCGTCGGGTCGAGAGCATCCACATCGAGGCCGCTGACATCGACCAGCGTCGAGGGGGCGAGACGCTCAACGAGATCGAGGTAAGCGCGTTCGCCGTGATCGCGCGCAAGCTCGGCGTGACGGAGCTCTTCGTGGACGCGGCGGACGTCGTCGCGACGCGGTTCGGCCGGGACATCCTTCGCCACCTCGGCCCGGAGGCAGGTGTCATGCGGGTCGTGGCGGAGCACAAGGCGGACGCCACCTACCCCGTGGTCTCCGCGGCGTCGATCATCGCGAAGGTCCAGCGGGACCGCGAGGTGGCCCGCATGGGCCGTCCCCTCGAGAAAGAGATCGGGTTGCCGGTTGGTTCTGGGTATGCGACGGACCCGATCACCATTGCGTTCCTTGAGGCGTACTACAAGCAGCGTGGCACGCTCCCGACCGGCACGAGGCTTTCATGGGAGACGGCGAGGGCCCTCGAGTCGCGGTTCAAGACGCGCAAACTCGAGGAGTTCGTCGTGGTGGCGCCCGCTAAACCGCGACCGTCGTGAAGACGGGGCCGGCCTTGACGTAGTCGAGGAAGCGGGCGAGCGGCATCCCGTTCTTCCACCGAAGCACGAGGTTCCCCTTCGCGGTCCGCTCGATCTTGGGGAGGCGCTCGTAGAGGAGGCCGGTGCGGCCGTTGATCCGCATGTCGGGAAGCGTGAAGAGCCGCCAGGCGTCGCCGCGGACGCCCTTGAGGCGGAACGCGTAGATGGGGAGGACGCCGCTGCGTTCGCACTGCTCGCGGATGATGTTGATCTGTTCGACGAGCCGGGGGGAGCTCGTGAAGTGGAGGAGGTCGTCCTTGCTCGATTTCACCTCGATGAGGAAGCCGAGGTCGTGGCGGAGCGCGACGAGGTCGGCGCCGAGGCTGCCGGCGGCTCGCACCACGAGGAACGGGGAAACGGCGGCGGATTCGTAGGCGACGCGATGGTCGGCCCCGAGCGTCTTCACGACCGCGGGCAGCACCTTGGCGTCGCCGCCGAGAATCCCTTTCAGTTCGCGCTCATACGTGGCTGACGTGGGTGCACCCCTGGAGAGTCCGACGACAAGAGAACGGTCGAAGATACGGATAGTGGTTTGGAGCGGTGGAGTGAAAGTGCGTTCAATCAGGCTTGAAGTGCGGGTTCTCGATGATGCCGATGACGTGTCCGAAGGGGCTCCGGACGGTGGCGACCTTGATGCCTTCGCCGACCTCCTTCACGGGTTCCACCACGGTCGCGCCCAGTTTTCCCAAGCGTTTCACGGCCTGCGTCGCGTCGGCGACCCCCCAGTAGGCGACGCTCGCCCCGCCGGCGGAGACCTTTTGCCGGGCCGGGTCGAGGCCCAGTTCGAAGCCGCCGACGTTGAATCCGACGTAGAAGGGCTGGTCGAAGTACGGCTTCTTGCCGGTCACCTTCTCGAACCACGCCTTCGTTTTCGGAAGGTCCTCAGCGTCGTAGATTACGGTACGGAGTCCTTGGAACATGACGTGCGGGAGGGTCCGCCGCCTTGTATCCTTTCGGCGGGGCCTGGTGAAAGTGCCCAGTTAGGCACTAGGTGGGCACTCTCGTGGCCGTGCTCCGCCTTCGACGCTTCTCCATCGCAACGAGGTACGCGTATCCCGCGACGACCAGCGCGAGCGCGACGTACGGCGGGACCTTCGTGAGGTCGAAGTCGGTGCGCACGAGTTCCGCGACGAGGAACGAGAGCGACAGGAAGATGAGGGCGCCCGCGGGCGCGACGATGAGCGTCCACCTTGGGTTGATCGTGATGGCGAAGGCGATGCCCGCGACCATGCCGCCGATGTGGGCCTCGTGCGCGATGGGGACGACGTCGTTGAAGCTCGTCAGGTAGGGGACGAGCACGGCGTACAGGGCGCCGACGATGAGGATGGGGGCGGGGATGAGGTTGAGGATGAGGACGTTCATGGTGGGCGCGAGGACGAGGACGACGCCGAGGAGCCCGAAGATCGCCCCGCTTGCGCCGACCGTTGGGAGGTCGGGCTGGAAGAGGGCGTGGGCGACGTTGCCGCCGAAGCCGGCAAGGAGGTAGAGGGCGGTGAAGCGGACGGCTTTGAGTCCACGTTCCACGAAGGGTCCGAGCGAAAGGAGCGCGAGCGTGTTCATCGCGATGTGGAGGATGCCGCCGTGGGCGAAGATGCTGAAGAGGAAGGTCTCGGGCCGGTCTTGCCAGCTCGTCGCGGAAAAGGCGACGGGCCGGATCGACTCCTCCGTGGGGACCCAGCCGGTGACGAAGTGGGCGACGGCGAGGTTGATGACGATGATAGTGGCGGTGACGTAGGGGAATTTTTCCGGCTGCAGGGCGGGTGCTCCGGGGCGGAGAAGGCCGGCGGCGGTTGAGATGGTTTTCCTTCGAGTTAGGCACTAGGTGGGAGCGACTTTCACGCGTCCCCCCGTCGAAGCCATAGGCGCGTGGGTCGCCTTGGGGTCCGGATGGATTGGGTCGCGTTCGACTTGGAGACGACGGGACTCCCGCGATGGTCGAGGCCCGTCGAGGTGGGCGCGCGACGGTTCTTCGCGGACGGCCACGTCGAGGATTTCTCGATGCTCGTGAACCCCGGGATCCGGGTCCCGTCCGAGGTGACGCGGATCCACGGGATCACGGACGCGATGGTCCACGACGCGCCGGACGTGGTCGACGCGTTCGACCGGTTCTTCGCGTTCGTGGAGGGCGCGGCGCTGGTGGCGCACAACGCCGCCTTCGACGCGAGCATCCTCGCGGGGAACGCGGAGCGCCTCGAGTATCCCTTGCCTGCCCTTCCCGTCTACGACTCGGTGCGGATCGCGCGGCGTCTCCTGCCGCACCTGTGGAGCTACCGGCTCGTTTCGCTCGTGCGGGCCCTTGGGATCGAGCATGAACGGTTCCACCGGGCGCATGAAGACGCGGTGCTCGTGGGCCGCCTCATGCGGCGGCTCCTCCAGATTGGGTCTCCCGAGTTGGCCGACTTTCCGTCGTGCGCCTTCGGGCGCTTGAGCACCCTCGACGGTTTCCTCGAGCGGCCGATCCTGCGTCGCCAGCGGATCGACGCGGTGGCCGCGCCATAACCTCGCGGCGGCAGATTAAAGGCGGGGGCGGCATGGACTTGGCCGTGGCGCGGCGCGTCCGAATCGGTGTCGTTTCCGTCCAGGGGGACGTGAGCGAGCACGTGGAGATTTCGCAGGCTGCGCTGTCGCATCTGGGGCTCACGGGGGACGTCGTCCCGCTTCGCACGGCCGAGGATGCGAAGAAGGCGGACACCGTCGTCATCCCGGGCGGGGAATCCACCACCATCAGCAAGCTCCTCGTGAAGACCGGAGCCCTCGGCGTCCTCCAGCGGAGGATCCGGGACGACGGGCTCCCGGTGCTGGGGACGTGCGCGGGGGCCATCCTGCTCGCGAAGGAGGGGGACAACCAGGTCGAGAAGACGCATACCGAGCTCATCGCGGCGATGGACATCGCAGTCGATCGGAACGCGTTCGGAAGGCAGCGGGAGTCCTTCGAGACGGACCTCGTCGTGAAGGGGGAGAAGGATCGGGTCCACGCCGTGTTCATCCGGGCGCCGGCCATCACGCGGGTCTGGGGGCGGAGCCGGGTCCTCGCGACGTTCGACGGGCGCATCGTGGCGGCCGAGGAAGGAAACCTCATCGCGCTCGCGTTCCATCCCGAGATCGCGGGGGACGCGCGGTTCCACGTGCGGCTGCTGCGACGGCTGCCCCGGTAGCCGCGCGCACTACGACGTGAAGCGTCGCCGGGGGCCTTCCACGAGGGGCTCCGCCTTGCCGATCCGGTGGAGGACGAGGCCCGAGAGGGGTTTCGGCGTGAAGTAGGTGGACTTGGGCGGCATCACCTCGGCCCCGTCGGCGATGGCGCGAAGCTGCGCGAGCTTCGTCGGGAGGTGGAACACGGCAAGGGAGGCCTTCTTGGCCGTGACGAGGGACACCGCCTCGGCCTCGTCGCGCGTGTAGTAGACGTCGTCGCCCCATTTCTTTTCGGGGATGCCGACGCCCTTCTCGAGCACGAGCTTCTGGAGGAAGGCCGTGTCGATGCTGCGCCAAGTGAAACTCCGGCCCGGCGCGACGGACTCCGGAAGGACGTTCTCCCTCGCCCGCAGGAGCCAGTACCGGCTCGCGTCGCCCCCGTACAGGGCGAACAGGTGCGCGTTCGGGAGGGCGGAGGCCGATCGTTCGAGCGTGACGAGCATCTCCTCGCCGAGCTTGTTCGCGTGGCCCGTGTGCTCCGTGATGTCAAAGTCCTGCGACAGCTTCACGCGCAACGCGGCCAGGTCCACTTTCTTGGGTGCCTTGACGACGCGGTGCGTGGGCCGGATGCCGAGCCCGGCGTCGTTCATGTTGGTAAGAAGGACCATCTTGAACTCGTAGGCGGCGGTCTTCGAGGGTCGGTACTCACGCAGCCGGCGTTCCTCGGCGTATTTGACGGCGGTCGCGTACCGGTGGTGGCCGTCGGCGATGTAGGCCTTGCGGCCCTTGAGGCCCTCGAGGACGGTGCCGGCCACGGCGGGGTCGACGACGCGCCACAGCTTGTGGATGGCGCCGTCGGGCCCGGTGACGAGGATGTCGGGCGCCTCGCCGGCGCCGTCGATGTACGCCCACAAGGTCTCTTCGACGGACTTCCCGGAGTAGAGGAGCCAGATGGGTTCGAGGTCGAACGTCGTGGCGCGAAGGAGTTTGAGGCGCTCCTCGGCGGGCTTGTCGAAGATTCGTTCGTGGGGGACGACCTGCTTGTAGGTGGGGTCGACCTTGAGGCCGACGAGGACGCCCCGCATGCGCTTCTCCTGGTGGCGCCAGGTGTACCAGATCTCGTAGGCGTAGACGGCCTCTTCGGCCTGCTCCTTGAGGACGCCCTCGCCGAGCCACGTGTCGATGAGGTGGGCGGCGTGCTCGTGCGGGTCCTTCGTCTTGCCGCCGCGGGGCACCTTGGGTAGCGTCACGTGGGCGATGTTGTACGGGCTCAGCTTGGCAAGGCGTTGGCGCTCCTCGTCGTTGATGACGTCGAAAGGCGGAGCGACGACCTTCCCGAGCTCGACCTTGGTCGGGTCGAACTCGACGCCTCGGAGACCGCGGATCTCCACCACGGGCGCGCGGATGCCGGGTGCTTACAATTGGTTTGTGGTGGCGGCTAGCAGTCGCGGATCTTCGTGGCGTTTTGCGCGAAGGTGACGCTGGGCGCGCCCGGCCCCATGCGGTCCACCTCGACGGCGACAAGGGGATGCGTCATGACGGCCGCGGCGGCGCAGCCGCGCACGTCCGTGTGGTCCACGCGGACCGTGTAGTCGCCGTCCCACGCGATCGATGCGATGAGGATGCCGGGCCCCGAACTTCCCTGCCGGCCGCGGCTCGCGACGACGACGAACCGTTCGCCGAAGTGGACGCCCGGTGGATCGGGGTCTTCGCCGCTTCCCTTCATGAAGTCGCGCCAGAAGTCCTGCCACTCGTCCTCGGTGTCGATGACGAGTCGTAGCGGCGAGGCCATCGAGCTGTCGCCGAAGTCGGGGCCGCGCAGGGCGTGGAACGGGGCGGGCCCGTCGGGCCGCCGGGGAAGGTCGGAAAGGAGCGAGGCGTCGTCGAGGGCGATGCAGCCCGACGACGCAAGAAGGAGGACGAGCAGACTCGAGGCGACCTTCACGAGGGGACTGGGCTCCATCAATCTACTAAACGTTGCTGGTCTTGTTAGTCGCATCGGCCGACGCGCCGTTCAAGGGCCGACGGATCCGAACGCGCCCTTGCGATGGTTCTGCGCGTAGCCCACGTAGCGTTCGGCGTTGTGGCGGTTCGAATCGGCGAGCTTCGCGTCGGTCTTCACCACTTTGCCCGGCATTCCCATGACGAGGCTGTTGGGCGGGATGTCGGTGCCCGGCGTGACGAGGGCGCCGGCCGCGACGAGGCTCCCCCGACCGATCTTGGCGCCGTTGAGGACGACGGCTCGGATCCCGATGAGGCAATCGTCCTCGACGGTGGCCCCGTGGACGATCGCCATGTGCCCCAGCGTGACGTTCTTCCCGATCGTGACCGGGAAGCCGTTGTCGGTGTGGATGACGCACCCGTCCTGGACGTTGCTTCCTTCGCCGAGGACGATGGGGTCGACGTCGCCGCGAAGCGACGCGAACGGCCACACACTCACGTTGCGAGAAAGGGTCACGTCGCCGATCACGGAGGACCGGGGATGGACGAAGCAGGTCGCGTCGATCCGGGGTCGTTTCGTGGTTTCCACGGCCTCACCGCGCTTTGGGAGGAAGCGCCCGCGCTTAAAGAGTTAAATAGCGCGCCGGATAACTTTGGGAAATCCGGCCGTGGGAGACATGCCACCGAAAACCGAAGCTGTTCTTCGCGTCGTCGAGGCCCTGCAACAGGACGTCTCGTACGGCCGCGCGCGCCTCGACGGGCAGACCCGGGTCGAGCTCGGGCTCTCGCCGGGCGACATCATCGAGATCCGCGGGTCGAAGGTGACCGCGGCTGTCGTGTGGCGGTCCCATCCCGGCGACGAGGGCAAGGGCATCATCCACATCGACAACCTCACCCGGAAAAACTGCGGCGTCGGCATCGGGGACAAGGTCACGATCCGTCGGGCGCAGGTGAAGCCGGCGAAGGTCGTGACGCTCGCCCCGGCCATCGCGGAGGATCAGCAGATCCAGTTCGGGGAGGGTATCGAAACCCTCGCGAAGCGGGGCCTCTTGAAGCGGCCCATCGTCGAGGGCGACATCGTCGTCGTCCCGAACATCGCGCTCTTCGGCAACGCGTTGCCGTTCTCGATCGTGTCGACGACGCCGAAAGGCATCGTGCTCATCAACGAGGAGACGAAGATCATCGTCCGCGAGGAGGCCGCTCCGAGCGAGGCGATGGAGGGTCCGCACGTCTCGTACGAGGACATCGGCGGGCTGCAGGACGAGCTGCAGAACGTCCGCGAGATGATCGAGCTCCCCCTCAAGCACCCGGAACTCTTCGAGCGCCTCGGCATCGACCCGCCGAAGGGGGTTCTCCTCCACGGCCCGCCCGGCACGGGCAAGACGCTCATCGCGAAGGCCGTCGCGAACGAGGCGGGCGCGAACTTCTACACGATCAACGGGCCCGAGATCATGTCGAAGTTCTACGGGCAGTCGGAAGAGAACCTGCGCAAGACGTTCGAAGAGGCGGAGAAGAACCACCCGGCCATCGTGTTCATCGACGAGATCGACGCCATCGCCCCCAAGCGGGACGAGGTCCAGGGCGAGGTGGAGCGTCGCGTCGTGTCGCAGATGCTCACCCTCATGGACGGCCTGAAGTCGCGCGGGCGGCTCATCGTGATCGGGGCGACGAACCGCCCCGACTCGATTGATCCCGCGCTCAGGCGGCCCGGTCGCTTCGACCGTGAGATCGAGATCGGCGTGCCGGACCGGCAGGGCCGCATCGAGATCCTCCAGATCCACACGCGCAACATGCCGAAGTCGGAGGACTTCGACCTCGAGGCGCTTGCGGATTCCACCTACGGGTTCGTGGGCGCGGACATGGCGGCGCTCGCTCGCGAGGCGGCGATGCACGCGCTGCGCCGGTACCTTCCCGAGATCGACCTCGACAAGCCGATCCCGGTCGAGGTGCTCGAGAAGATGCACGTCACCATGAGCGACTTCAAGGAGGCCTTGAAGAAGGTCGAGCCGTCGGCGCTCCGCGAGTTCATGGTCGAGATCCCCAACATCACCTGGGACCAGGTCGGCGGCCTGGAAGAGGTGAAGCAGCAGCTCAAGGAGGCCGTCGAGTGGCCGCTCAAGTTCCCCGAGGCCTTCGAGGGCATGGGGATCCGTCCGCCCAGGGGCATCCTATTGTACGGCCCGCCCGGCACGGGCAAGACGCTTCTTGCGAAGGCAGTCGCCAACGAGTCGGGCGCGAACTTCCTGTCCGTAAAAGGCCCCGAAGTATTGTCGAAGTGGGTCGGGGAGTCCGAGAAGGCCGTGCGGGAACTCTTCAAGAAAGCGAAGCAGAGCGCGCCCTCGATCGTGTTCCTCGATGAGCTCGACTCCATCGCGCCGCGGCGGGGCACGTACGAAGGCAGCCACGTGACGGAGAGCCTCGTGAACCAGCTCCTTACGTCGATCGATGGCCTGGAGTCGATGGAAGGCGTCGTGATCATTGGGGCGACGAACCGCCCGGACATCATCGATCCCGGCCTGCTTCGCAGCGGCCGCTTCGACCGGCTGCTCCTTGTGACGGCGCCCGAGGAGAAGGCGCGGCTCGAGATCCTCAAGGTGCACACGCGGAAGATGCCGCTTGCGAAGGACGTGAACCTCGAGGAGATCGCGACCCTGACGAAGGGCTTCGTCGGAAGCGACATCGAGGCGTTGGGCCGCGAGGCGGCGATGCTCGCGTTGCGCGAGGACATCAAGGCGAAGAAGGTCTACAAGCAGCACTTCGACCGGGCGTTGAAGCAGGTGCGCGCGAGCGTCACGGAAGACCTCGTGAAGTACTACAACAAGCTCACGGAGCAACTGGGCCAGAGCCAAATCAAGAAGCGGGCTGTGGCGAGCCAAGAAGGTATGGAAGTATATTGAACATATCTGTACAATGGACTCATTGTTCAGACATTCCTGCTTCCTCGACCGGCACCGGGCGCGAGGCCCCGTAACTTCCAGTCTCTGCAGGCGTGACTTTCCCCGGTTCCCGGGGTAGTTGGAGCTCGCCTAACTCGCGAATGTTCTCCGCAGCGTTCAAGTCGCGATGAGCGCGGTAGCCGCGCGCCACGCAGTTGTGCTCTCGTTGCGCGAGCCGTTTTGGGACCAAGGCGCGACAAACGCTGCAGCGTAGGTCCGACAGTTATCTCTAACGTGTTCTTGATTGTCGACCGTGAGCGACAGGGCGACACCCGACCAATCGCGTTGCTCGTGGCTGGTCGCCGCCGTGGTGACGCTCGCCGTTTCGTCCTCGTTGGGCCTTGCCTTGCTCGCCGCGGGCTCCGAATGCACGGGTTCCTTGGCGGGCGGCGGCCAGACGAGATCCTTGTGCGTGCCGACGTTTGGAGCTCTTGCCTACGTGGTGATCGGTGTGGGCTTCGCGGCGTGCGTAGGATTTGTGGCGGTTCATTGGCGAGGCTCGCGTGGCGGGGCGCCTGCCCGCGTCGAGCCGGACGTCGTCACTTCTCCGGTGGCTTCGGGGCCGGCGGCGCCTTCTGGCGGCCGTAGCGTACGAGGAAGACCCCCGCGAGGCTCAGGCCGGCCGCGCTGATGACGTCGTCCGCGATGAAGAGGTAGACGTCGTCCATGATCTCCATGGGGATGTAGGCGAGGTTCGCAGCGGCCGCGACGAAGAACCCGAGGCCCATCCGGACGAGGAAGCGCGAGGGGTTGCCGCCGAGCCACCAGTTGAGCGCGTAGAAGGCGCTCCAAAGGAGCGCGATGGCGGCGACGCTCGTGATGATGAAGGCGGGCTCGACGGTGCGGGGGACGTAGCTGCTCGTGCCGGCCCAGGTCGCTCCGATGCCGGCGGCCCCGAGGGCGATCCAGTTCAAGAGGAGCCCGACGGCCTTGTGGGCGAAGAAGAGGGCGACGCCTGCGAGGAAGAAGCCGGCGGCCATGGCGGCGAACCCGTAGCCGACCTGGGGGAGGTCGAGGTTGACGATGAGCCCGAGGCTCGCGTGCATCGTGGCGGCGGCGGTCGCAAGCAGCGCGATGGGGACGGTGACGTTCGGTCGGTCGGCCATGCTACCCGGGGTCCGCGATTGTGAGGGTTCGTATCTAGTTAGGGGTTCGAGGGTCGTTCGAGGTCCGCGCGAGGGGTGTCCTACAAGGCTTTTCGTTTGACCGGAGGCCGCCGAGGTTTGGATTCACATGTCGGTACGAGTTGTTAGTGCAACCTTGGTGCTCGTGGGAACGGTCTTGGCGTTCATGGCGGGGGCGGTGTTCAGTCAGTCGCCGACGACGACCACGCCTCGGGCGGCGGACTGCACGACGGCTCCGACCTACGGGAACGCGACGACGACCACGACGATGCCTACCACGACCACCACGACGACGCCGCCGTTCCCGCCGACCTTGCCGCCGACGGGGTCGACGACGACGTCCCCGCCGCCAACGACCACGACGACGACGGAGAATGCCGCGGCTTGTCCCACGACGACGGGGGCGGGCAACGAGACGGGCGGAGCGCAGGGCGCGGGCAAGGGGATCCCGGCCTTCACGGCGGTCTTGACGACGTTCGCCGTGGGGACGCTCGTCGTGGCGGTCCGGCGCCGCACCTAGGCGTCGGCGCGCGTCGACGGCCCTTTCGCGGCAAGGCTCTTGGGTTTGGGGAGCATTCCCTTGAGGCATGGCCACCGCGTGGGGCCGGTTGGCGCTGTTTGCGGCGTGGGCGGCGTTCGGGTACATCGCCCTGCTCGGGTTCGGGAGCATGGCAGAGGGGGGAGGCGCCTGGCTTGACGTCGCCGGCCTCTTCGCCTGGTTTGGCGTCCTCGCGTTCTTCGCGGCCGCCGTATGGGCATGGTTCCGGATGTTCGGGCTCGTGCGGGACGCCGTGCGGACGTTGGTGGAGCCGG
This sequence comes from Methanobacteriota archaeon, assembly GCA_016180755.1. GTDB lineage: Archaea > Thermoplasmatota > E2 > JACPAO01 > JACPAO01 > JACPAO01. The sequence continues at coordinate 11,719 of JACPAO010000021.1, read as the reverse complement.
GGCGTCGCCCGCCTAGTGCCTAACTCGGAAAAACCGTATCTAGCTGCCGGGGGATGCGCGAGGGATTCGCGATGGCGGTCCCTCCTTTGATCGTGGAAGGCATGACGGACGCCGACTTCAACGCGCGGGCGCCCCTGCACCCGGACGAGGTGCCGACGGCGCGGGAGATCCGTCTTCGGCACAACACGTGGATGGCGGTCGGTTTCTTCGTGAGCGCCGGTTGGTTGCACGTCGACCGCCTCCAGGGCGCGGACATCACGAACCCGTTCTTCGTGCCGGTCGGGTTCATGATCGCCATCGTCATGGGCCTCTTGATCCGGGACACGGCGAAGACGGCGCGCGAGAACTTCGCGCTGCCGCTGTACCTGCTCATCTGCCTTGTCGGAAGCGTCCTTGGCGTGGTCGTGTTGGCCAAGGGCTGGCTGTAGGGGGCGCCGGTTGAAGATCTCGGTCTGCGTCCTGTCGCTCGTCGTCTTTCTATCAGGCTGCGCGGAGAAGAAGAACTGCGACCCGGTCTGCGTGGACCCGTACCTGCCGGAGTATTCGGAGGCGGCCGCGCCGGACCCGTTTGCGAAGCCGATGACGTGGGTGAAGGGTCGTTGGTGGAAGTACGCGTCCGCCTCGGGATCCGGGGATCCGACGACGCTCATCGTCACCGAGGTGGGTTCGGGTGCGTACACGCTCGACACGACGAGCCGCATGCAGGCGGCCTTCGACGCCGAGACGGACGTGAGCTACGTGGGTCCGATCGAGAAGTCGTCGCTTTCGGGCAATCAGGGGAACAAGAAGGTCGAGTACTTCCGTTGGCCGTTGGCGGCGGGGAAGGAGTGGTCGACGCAGTGGGACGGGCAGACGCGGGTCATCAAGGCCGTGGGCGCCTCGGGGGACGAGTTCGAGGTGGAGGCGTCGGAGCTGGGGAAGCCGCGGGTGCGGTATTCCTACAACGCGAAGGCGGGGTTCTTCGGGCACCTGTCGTTCCTGGACGCTTCGGGTAACGTCCAGTTCGGGTTGAAGCTCTCCGATTTCGGGGAGAACTACACGGGACCCTACGTGCGGGCTTCGGTCAAGGCGCTCGTGCCGGCGATCGACCTGCGGGACCAGCCGAGCCAGCAGTCGAACCAGGCGTTCAAGGTCGACGCCACGGTCCACGAGATGGTGCTGCGCTTCGACGTGAAGTGCAATCCGCAGGCGGGAAGTTGGAGCCTCACGGTGAAGCCGCAGGACGCGGCGTCGGCGCAGACCGAGGGGCATCAGGACAGCAGCCCTCCGTCGACGTGCACGAAGGCGCTCAACAAGACGATGGAGAAGCCGAAGGTCGGGGACTGGATCTTCGACTCGAAGGCGACCCTTGTGACCGGGCCGAACTATTTGCGGATCTCGCTAGTCGCTCGGACGTACCAGGACTTCTCGATGTAGAGCCGAGTTAGGCACTACACGTGACGGCCCGACGTAATGCCTAACCGCGGAGCAGCCGGAGCGGCGGATTCAATTCGACACGCTTATCTCTGGCCTCCCCCGTCTTTCACGTGCACCTAACAACGGCTTCGGGAGCGGATGCACAGTGAAGGTTTTCGAGAGCGAGCTGCGCGGCAAGACGGTCATGAGCGACGAGGGTGCCTACTTGGGGATCCTCCGGAACTGCACGGCGAACGAGAAGACGGGAGACTTGGTCTCCATCCTCATCGAACCGAGCGACGAGATCGACCCTCGGCTCTACCACCAGGACACAGCGGGCCACATGGTCTTCCCCTTCGAGAGCGTCCGTTCGGTCCGGGACGTCATCATCATCGCCACCCATTGAGCAACCACCACACCACCCGCCCCCGGGATTCACCCCCTGGGGGCCCTCTTTCTCCTCCAGTTAGGCACTAGGTCGGCCCGGTCCCCGTCGGGACCCATGCGTCCATTGTTGGCAGCCGGTTCCGCGCATTTTTTGGAGCCGGGCGGCGAATGCCGGCCGTGGCCTCGGTCTCCCTTTCCTACGCGACGGGCCCCGTCGTCGTGTTCGAGGCGTTGCTGCGCACGCTGAAGGCGCTCCGATGGACGGTCCGCGAGCGGACCGAACGGCGGGTCGTGGTCCGTTCGGGCTTCAGCATCCGTTCTTGGGGAGAGGAGATCACGGTCGACGTCCTCGCGCGGCCGTCGGGCGGCACGCGTGTGAAGGCCGAATCCAGGATCCTGGTGGGCCTGTGGGACTGGGGGAAGAACCGGTCCAATCTCGCCCGGTTGACGAAGGCCCTGGACACGGAAATCGCCCGAGTTAGGCACTAGGCGGCTTCGGGTGCTCCACGAACACGGCGTCCTTGGTAAGCTCGGGCTCCGGCGCCGGCGGGTCGAATTGGGGCCAGGGGGCCTCGACGGTGATGGGCGGCGGTACCTGGACGCCGCGGGCCGCAAGTTCCTTCCGAAGGAGGGACTCGGGGAGGCGGACGTGGTCGGCGACCTCGGGGAGCGTGTAGGGTCGCCCTTTCCGGGTCATGCGTTGGACGGCCTCCCGGACCTGGAGCTCGTACATGCCGAGGTCGACGACATGCCGGATGACCTCGCTGAGCTTCACGGGCGCGACGCGGCCATCCCGCAGGGCGTGCTCTTCGCGGCTCCGGACGATCTGCAGGGCAAGGTCGATCCGGTCCTTGGGCAGGCGGACCGCGACGCCCATGAGGTCGGCCTGGTACCGCGGCGACCTCGGGTGGGTGAGATCCTTGCCTGGTGGGCCTCCTCCGCCCTTCTTTCGGCCGTCACTCATACGCATCCCGTGGTTTGCCCGGCTGTTTGCATCTGCAACAGCTTCCATGGACGGATAATGGCGCGCCGAGGGCTTCGTGTGGGTCCTCTGGACCCGCTGCAAGTTAGGCACTAGGCGTGCGCGGAGGCCGGTCGGGCTCCCGACCTTCTCACGCCACGCCGTAATGCTTGAGGATCTGCACCACCCCCGAGCCGTGCGTCTTGTCCGCGACGAACTTCGCCGCGTTCCGGGCGCGCTCGGAACCGTTTCCCACGCAGCCCGAGTACTTGCAGCCCCGGAGCATGGTCTCGTCGTTGTTGCTGTCCCCGATCGAGAGGATCTCCGTCGGCCTGACGTTGCGGGGAAGGAACTCGAGGCTCTCAATCAAGCCCTTGTGCTTGTCGAGCCCGGGCTCCATGATGTGGATCGCGAACCGGGTGCTCACGATGTCGAACCCCCAGCCGTCGAGCGCGCGACGGATGGCCGCCTCGTCCATCTTGAGGCTCAGCGCCACCTCGCTCACGCGCCAAGGGTCGCTCCAGATGGAATGGACCTTCATCCCCAGGGTGCGCAAGTGCGCGACCGCGTCGTCGGCGCGCTTGCGGTTGAAGAGGATCTTGTGCCGCAGCATGTCGTTGCTGTAGACGGCTCCACCGTTCTCGCAGACGATCGGCCCCGTGAACCCCGCGAAATTCGCGAACGCCTTGGTGACCGGCGCCACGTTGCCCGTCGCGCAGATGACGGGGACGCCCGATGCCTCGACCTTCCGCAAGGCGCGGACGCCCGCGAAGTCCATGAGACGGTCGTAATCCGTGAGAGTCCCGTCGATGTCGACGGCGATCGCCTTGATGGGCACGGGCGGCCGAACGCGACGAAGGTTTGATGAGGTTATGCGATGGCCTAGTGCCTAACTGGGAGGCGTTGGGTCGGCGACCGCCCGCGACGGACCGGGTCCCTGGATTCAGGCCTTGTCGGCGCCGGCCTTCGCGGGGTCGCCGATCGCGTCCACTTGCAGATTGACCTCGACGTCGCACCCACAGGAGTTGACCCAGTACCAGTCGTTCTCCTCACCTTCATAGTTGAGGAAGAAGTACCAGTTGCTGCGAAGCTGGTAGAACGCATCGGTCTCCTCCGGCTTGAGCGCGATTGTGTAGGTGCGATAGGTCGTGCCCTTCTCGGACGGCGCAACGCTCTTGAACACTCCATCCTCGCGCGCCTCGTAGGGATTCACGTTCGCGGGCCGGTACGTTAGGCTCCAGGCCTTCGTGCCGGTGGCGAGGCTGTACTTCCATTCGAGGCGCGCTCTGAGTTCGAGCGTTCCCGGTGGGACAATGTGCGGCGAGGTGGGCTTGACGACGAAGGCGCCGTTCGACCCGCTCTTGTAGAGCGAATAGGTCTGCGACGTGTACTTCTTCGCGGGTCCGTTCACGACGCTGTACGTGGTGCCGTTCGCCCAGAAGTTCGGATGCGGCGGCTCGGCCGTCACGTCATACCCCTTCACGAGCTTCATGTCGACGTGGACCTTGCCGACGAAGAACTGGCCTTCCTCGTTGTCGGCGCGCATGCACAGCGCCATCGACCAGAGCGTGAAGACCTGATGGCTTGAGTCCCACATGTAGGGCGTCACGTCCGCCACGAACGTCGCGCCGCTCTTGATCGGCGTCGAGACGTTGTAGTCCTTCTGGGATCCCGCGCCCACACCAGTTGCTCGCGGTTGTCGAACCACACGTGCCGGTTGTTGAAGTACACCTCGCCCTGGTAGAGGCAGGGGTTCACGCCGCCCGCCTGCGTCGCGAAGTTGTAGTAGCGGTTCACCTGCTCGTAGCCCGCGTAGGGGCGGTTCTTGTCGTACGGTTCGTGCCAGTCGAAGTCCTTCGCGATGACCACGACCTCCGTTGAATCGCCCCAATAGTCATGCAGGTGCGCCCGGTAGCCGGCGCCTGCGTCCGTCTTGGGAAGGAGCGTGATCTGGAGGTTGAGGACCTTTCCCGCGACGACCTCGATGGGTTCCTCCGCGGCCCGGTAGTCGGGATGGTCGATGCGAACGACGTATGCGCCGGCCGTGACGTTGAGCACCTGGAACTTCCCGGTCCGGTTGGAGTAGGCGGAGAAATCGGTGTGGAGCAGCGCCACGTGGGCCGTCGCCACGGGCACGCCGATGTCGTCGCGGATGAGGCCCGCGACCGCGCCTTTGCCTTTTTCGAGCGCGATCGCCTGCCCCGACGCCTCGTCGACCACGATCAGGCTACCCTCGGACGTCGCCTCGGGCGCCTGCCCTTTCGTGCCGCCGGCGACGCAACCTGAGAAAACAAGGCTGAACGCCGCGAGGACTGCGACCGTACGCACGCTCGACAGGTTCGAATCGCCCCGCTTAAGCTTTGCCGACCCGACGTCCATGGCCCGACGGACACAGACCTAGTGCCTAACTCGATGCCAAAGGGCCGGTGGGGCGGGCCCCTTCAGGTCCGATGGGGCCCCGTGACGCCCCCCCCCCCCCCC
>JACPAO010000021.1:0-6490 GCA_016180755.1 Methanobacteriota archaeon | reverse complement strand
CCCCCCCCCCCCCTGAGTTTCTGGTGGAGGCAATCTCCTCGAGTGTCGCACGGACCTGCTTGCCCTGGCGGCGGATCTGAACGTACTGTTCCGGACTGCACTGCAGGAGCACTTCGTGCTCCGTCCCCGTTTCGCGGATGCCTTCGACGTCGGAATGGTCCTGAAGCCAACTCTCGAAGGCGAGATGCCCGGCCACCGTCGCATTGAGCCGGATTTTCAGCCGATGGGAGCGGGTGGTCTCATCGAGCAGCGTGCGCACAAGGTCCGACAATCCTTCCTTGGACTTCGTCGACGTGAACAAGGATTTGGTAGTAGGGTAGTAGGAAGAAAGTGACAGGGTAGTAAGTAAGTCGTTACGGTCTCCCTCGCTGAGTAGGTCGGTCTTGTTGAAGACGATGATGCGAAGCTTGGGCGCATGGAGCTCATCGAGGAGGCTCCAGGCCGTCGCGAGCTTGGGACGCACGACCTCGATGTCCTCCGAGGCGTCGACGGTCAAGAGGACGACGTCCGACGCGACGATTTCCTCCAACGTCGATCGGAACGCGTCAATCAGCCAAGGCGGAAGGTCGCGGATCAGGCCGACGGTGTCTGTGAACAGCAAGCGGGACGTCCGCCCGTCCAAGAGCTCGGCCCGAAGGCGTCGCGTCGTCGTCTGGAGCGTCGAGAAGTAGAGGTTCTCCACGTACGCCTCGCTGCCGCACAGGGCGTTGAGAAGGCTCGTCTTCCCGCTGTTCGTGTACCCGGCGATGGCGACGAGCTGGAACCCGCTCTTCCGGCGGCCCGCGCGACGCTGCGCCCGCTCCTTCCGCACGTTGGTGAGCTCGTCCTGGATCTTTTTGGTCCGGCGCTTGAGGTGCGTCTCGTACGTGCGCATGGGTAGCTCTCCGCCGCCCATGAAACCGGGATGCTCGCCGGTCAACGTGCGGTGGAGCGCCTCGTGGACGAACGGCAGCTCGTACCGCAGGCGCGCCAACTCGACCTGGAGCCGCGCCTCCTTGACCTGCGCCTTCTGCTGAAAGATCTCGAGGATGACACGGATCCGGTCCCACACCTCGGCCTTCACGACGTCCTCGATCCCAAACAGCTGCGGCGGCTTCAGCGCGGCGTCGACCACCACGAGCGGCCTTCCACCCGAAGCCAAGGGGGGGCCCCCTGCGATGGTCTCGCCGAGCTCCCGGAGCTTTCCCACGCCGACGAACGTCGCCGGATCCGGCCGCGAGCGCGCCTGCACGACGCGACCCTCGATCCGGCAGCCCAACGCACGCACGAGTTCCTCCATCTCGCCCGTCTCGCGACGGATGCCCACGAGATAGACGGGCCGCTCGGCGTCCACATGAAACGAGGGGGTCTTCCGCAGTTGAACGTTTTGGTGTCCGCTCCAGCGGAACGTGAGTCACACATGCGTCGCGCACGCGTCGGCGGCGCATCGATTCGCAAGCAATCGAGCGCAAGATTCTCCACGCGAAGCGACCGCGGTCGAAGCGCAACCTCCAAATCTATTTATGACGCACTCACATAAACCGGATTCCGCCCAAGCGGTTTCGGCCGTGCGGGCGTGGGGATGGCTCGCTATTCGACTCGTTTTGCCGCAGGGTGGATGTTCCGTTGACTCGTGATATTTTCGCTCCTCTCCTGGAGTTCGAGCCGCTGTTCAAGAACAAAGAGGTCATGCGACCCGCCTACACGCCCGAGATCCTCCCCCACCGGGAACGGGAGATCAACAGCCTCGCGAGCGTCCTCGTGTCGGCGCTCCGCGGACAGACGCCTTCGAACATCCTCATCTACGGCAAGACCGGCACCGGCAAGACCGCCGTCGCCAAGTACGTCGGCAAGGAGCTCCAAAGGAAAGGAGACGAGCTCAAGAAACGGGTCCATTTCATCTACATCAACTGCGAAGTCGTGGACACCCAGTACCGCGTGCTACAGAACATCGCGAACAGCTTCATCCGCGACTGGAGCGAACGCGTCCCCTTCACCGGCTGGCCGACCGACGAGGTGTACAGCAAGCTCAAGGCCGAGATGGACAAGGAAGACGGCGTCACCATCATCATCCTCGACGAGGTCGACAAGCTCTCCGGCGACGACGTCCTCTACAACCTAAGCCGCATGAACGGCGACCTCCAGAAGGCCCGCGTCTCCATCATCGGGATCTCGAACGACCTCAAGTTCACCGAGTTCCTCGACCCCCGCGTCAAGAGTTCGCTTGGCGAGGAGGCCATGGTGTTCCCGCCCTACGACGCGGTGCAGCTCCAGGACATCCTCCGCCAGCGCGCCGCCATGGCGTTCAAGGACGCCGTCCTCGACGAGAGCGTCATCCCCATGTGCGCCGGCCTCGCAGCCCAAGAGCACGGCGACGCCCGACGCGCCCTCGACCTCCTACGCGTCGCCGCCGAGCTCGCCGAACGCGAAAGGAGCAAGAAGGTCGCCGACCGCCACGTGCGCCTCGCGCAGGCCAAGATCGAGGTCGACCGCGTCACCGAGGTCGTCCGCACGCTGCCCACCCAGTCCAAGCTCGTCCTCCTGTCCACGATCCTCGGCGAGGAGACGAACAAGGACGTCAACCAGAGCGGCCTCACGACCGGCGAGGTCTTCGAGATCTACGCCGAGCTCTGCCGCAAGATCGGCCTCGACATCCTCACCCAGCGCCGCATCACCGACCTTATCAGCGAACTCGACATGCTCGGCATCATCTCGGCCCGCGTCATCAGCAAGGGCCGCTACGGACGCACCCGCGAGATCGCGCTCTCCGTGAACGGGCCCAGCACCAAGGAGGTCCTTGCCGAGGACGAACTCCTCCACGAGGTCGTCCACTGGAAGCCCGTGCGACGCCAGCAGCAGAAGATCGTCTAGCTCTTCGGTGGAAGCGCCGTGAAGTTCTCGGGGAGCTCCTCCACGTACCCGAAGCTGTTGTAGAGCTCGACCCGTTGGTTGTAGCTCACGCCCGAGACGCCCGCCGACCCGACGGAACCGCCGCCGCCCTCGACGCGGAACCGGAACCAACTACCCTTCGCCGCCCGTGCGGCATTGGACTGCGCCTCGGTCCAATTGAACTGCTCCCGGTTGCTCAGGTACGAGTTGATGACGACGGTACCCTCCGAACCGCTCGTCACGTTCGTGTTGACAAGGAACCAGATGTCGTCGTTCACAAGGGGCGGATAGCACGGACTGCACTGCCAGTACCCTTCCGTCATGACATCGATGGGCTTCGGAGGATAGTGAACGGAAACGATGCAGTTCGGGCACATCATGGCATGGAGCCCCGTCGCGTTCGCCGTGAACAGCACGAAACTCAGCCACGCCTGGCCGACCTGGATGAACGCCGTCTTGTGGTTCGTGTGCGTGTACGGCTCCTCCGCGACCAAGATCGGCGTCATCACTACCGTCACGTTCGTGACCTCGCCCGCGCGCACGCTCACGCGAGCCCCCTTGCTCTCGAACCCCAACCGCTGGGCGAAGAGCACGTAGTCGCCCGGCGCCACGTCGTTGAAGGTGAACGCCCCCGCGGCGTCCGACGTCGTCGCGAGGTTCAACGTCGCCAGGACCAGGTCGACGCCATACACCGGGTAGTGCTCGTCATCGACGGCGCGCCCGGCGATCGAGCCCGCGTCCTCTCGCGGTGCGGCCGGGGCCGCCGACGTGTACGTCGGTCCGCTCGTTGTCGCCGCGGTCTCCCCCGAGACACAACCAGCGAGCACCATCGACCCGACCAACACGACCGCCGCGCAAGGCCGCCAATTCAAAGCCGAACCCCAACGCGAGGCGGATCGTAGGGTTATGAATGTTTGCCAAGGGCGGCGCAGCGGCGATCAGGGACCGGGTCGACGTTCGTCGCCGGCCCTCGGATCCCCCGTTTCCCCGGTGGCCGGGGGAAACTCGGACGAAGGCCCGCCGGTCGGCGGCTTCGGAGGCCGTTTTCCCTCGGCCTTCCGCTTGGCCCGCAGGTTGCCCACAAAGTCGAGGACCATCGGGATCGAGATGAGGACCCCCAACGAGATGAGGAGGCTCAGCCAGATGTCCCACGGCGCGGTCGCGTTTAGGAGTTTCCAGTTCGAACCGGCCGTCGGGTCCGACGCGCCATTCCCGTACGAGTCGTTGCCGTACAGCGCCAACTTAATCAGCCCGAACCAGGGGATCTCGCCGCGGGCTTTCCCGATGATCCACGAGAGCCGGACCGGCGCGCTGATGTTCGAGCACGGGTCCTGGTCCGCACATTCGTTGTTGTCACCCTTCGTGATGAACGCGCTCGTGTAGGCCTCGCAGCCCCGGTTCCAGCAGGGAAACTCGGTCAGCGTTAGGAAGAGCCCCTCGCGGTTGAGGCTCAGCGTCACAAGGTCCGTCGTGCCTTCGCAATACTTGTCCACGTTGGCGTTGCCCGCCCACACGGAGAACTCGGGGTTGCAAGCCTCGCGGATGCGGAACACGCACGGGTTCTGGGCCGCCCGCGGCATGCAACCGTCCTCTTCGACTTCGACGTACAGCATCGCCCGATGGATGACCCGCGTCCGCGAGTTCGAGCCGTTGGGCATGAACACCGTCGTGTCGCCGTGCCCCCCGTACCCTTCCCGCGAACCATCGCCGAAGGCCGTCTCGACATCGTCCGCCGACCGGACCCGCTTGACGAAAACGATGTCCCCGGGATCGATCGTGCCAACCCGCCCGAAGGGCGGTTCCCCGTAGAGCGTCGGGATCCCCATCTTCCCGCCACGGAACGGCCCATGCATCATCGAGCCGGACTCCACGCTCACGACGGGCGCCTGGCTCAAGGGCTGGCCCGCGTAGATCCAGATGCCCGCAAGCAGCACCCCGACGATCACGGCCGCCGCGGCGATGTCGCGGACGATCGCCATCCGCGGATTCTGCGTCCGCCACACTTTGAGGAAGCGGTCCCGAAGACGCACGTACCAAGGGCCTTCGGGCGGCATGAAGGGCGCCTCCAAGGGGGCACTCCAAATTAACGTTGTGGAGAGGCTGCACTCGAACCGACCCCGAACGAAACTTTTATCCCACGAGGTCCCCCTCGACAGCCCCTCGGGATGCACGTTGTTAGAGCGCATCGTTTCGCGTCTCACTGACCGGGGCTGTCTGCTCGACCCCAACGCGGCGGCGCACATCCAAAGCCAAAGCCAGCCCGAACGGTACCTCGAGGACCGACTCGCGCAGATCGGCGAGCTCCCCTTCGTCCTCACCCTCGAGATGCTTCGCGACCTCGAGCTCCACATGCCCACGGGCGGCGCGAGCCTGCTCTCGGATTCCCCCCTCCTCGTCTCGGCTCCTGCTCCGGCGCCGCTTCTTACGACCGCGTCACCCCTTCCCGGCCGACGACCGCTGGCGGCCGACGTCCCCACCGAGGTGCGCGTCCTCAAGGACGCCAGCATGTCCCCGACCGGATCCGGCGACGTGCGCGACTTCGTCCGCTACTTCAACGACCGGCTCGAGGCCGTGACGAAACTCCTTCGGCAACGGCGCGAGGTCGCAAACGCAATCCGCATCAAGGACGCGGGACGCGCGGGGAAGGAGGTCCAACTCATCGGCCTCGTCAAGGAGAAGAGCCGAAGCCCGAGCGGGCACCGGTTCCTCACCCTCGAGGACGGCACCGGCGAGGCCGAGATCCTCGTCGGCCAGGACAAGCCCGAACTCGCCGGAAGCTTCGACAGCCTCCTGAGCGACGAGGTCATCGGCGTCGTCGCCCGACCCACCAAGGACGGCAAGCTCCTTGTCGCCGACCAACTCATCCGCCCCGACGTCCCCTACACGACCGAGCGACCACGCCCCGAGGGGAACCTGTACGTCGGGTTCCTCGGCGACGTCCACGTCGGAAGCAAGACGTTCCTCGGAAAGCCCTTCCGCGCGATGCTCCGGTGGCTCCACGGCGACGACGGAAGTGAGCGCGAGCGCGCCGTCGCGCGGAGCCTCAAGTACCTCGTCTTCCCCGGCGACCTCGTCGACGGCGTCGGCGTCTACCCCGGCCAACGGGAAGGGCTCGAGATCGAAGACGTCTACAAGCAGTACGAGTCCTTCGCCCAGGAGCTCGAGAACCTGCCCGAGCACATCCACCTCGTGTTCGTGCCGGGAAACCACGACGCGAGCCGACCCAACGAGCCCCAGCCCGCGCTCACCAAGGACATCCGGAACCTATTCGACCGCCACGAGAAGACGTTCGTGAGCAACCCGAGCCAGTTCAGCCTCCACGGCGTCAACATCCTCGCCTACCACGGCTACAGCATGGTGGACTTCGCCACGAGCGTCCCCGGCTTCCGCATGGACCAACCCATCCCCATCATGAAACAGATGCTGCAGTCGCGGCACATCGCGCCAACCTACGGCGGAAAGACCCCGATCAGCCCCGAGGAGCACGACTTCCTCGTCATCGACCAGGTGCCCGACCTCTTCGTGACCGGACACGTCCACGTCGCCGCCATGGACCGCTACAAGCACGTCACGCTCGTGAACGGCGGCACCTGGCAGGCGCAGACCGACTACCAGCGGATGC
>JACPAO010000043.1 GCA_016180755.1 Methanobacteriota archaeon | reverse complement strand
CTGCATCTCAACCCGGTAGAAACGCCGAAGTGTCTCATCGTCGAGCTCGCGCTTCACGAACAAAGGGTGGAACCTCGCCTTGCCGCTCTCCCTCGGGCTCCGTGCGTACCACAGTACGTAGTCGTTTACTGGGTCTACCAATCCACTCTTCTGGCTCCCCTTTTTCTTAACAACAAAGGTCACCACGAAACAGTCGGCGCCGAAGACCTCGTCCAGGACTTCGCGGACGTGGTGAACGTTTTCGTCACTAATCTGGACAAAGATACTCCCTGATTCATGTAGGAGCTGCTTCGCCAGTAGGAGACGGTCACGCATGTATGTAAGGTAGGAATGGATTCCAAGTTCCCAGGTGTCGCGAAAGGCCTTGACCGTTTCTGGCTCCTGAGTTAGGTCGTCGTCCTTGCCATCCCGCACTTCACGCTTGTTAACAAACGGCTGAAAATTTGACCCGTACCTGATTCCGTAGGGCGGGTCGAAATAGATCATCTGGACCTGTCCGGCCATTGACTCTTTGGAAAGGAGGGAGTTCAATACCAGAAGGGAGTCGCCGGCAATAAGGCGGTTGCTCCATTCATTCTCGTGTTTGTAAAACTCAATGGCCTCACGAAGGGGGAGTTTTCGATCGATGCTTTCGAAAAGACTTACCTGGCGGGTTCCCCCGTCGCGCTTTCGGGCGGCGGAAATAATTGTTATCGGCTCAATTCGTTCATGCACATGCAGACTTACGTTGGCAACGTCAATCTTTGATCGTTCAACCTTGCTGGACCAGACAAGCTGCGGGTCAAGGTGGGGATCGTATGCGTACCTTGTCTTGCCGTTGAACGGGTCCGAGTCGGGGTCGACGAGCCCCACCGGTGGGTTGTTCTTGCGGGTCTTGTCCGTGTGCTCGTAGTCGACGATTTCACGTTTGGTAGGTTTCGGCTTGCCGCGAACCATCACAGATTGCTCCCGAATGGCGGGCTCTCCACCACGCCCGACCCGGCTAAGTCGGAAGCCCGGATGCCTCTTATAAGCAATCTACAGGCACGCGGGAGCCATCGCTTGAATGGCCTCGCCTTCGTCGGCGGCCGACCTATAGCCAGGGGGCAGCCTTATCACTCGTGCGGGTCGCCCGCGACCTCCATGTTTGGGCGACGTCCCAATCAGGGAGCCGCGCTGGAGTTCGTCGAGCACAACCCGTGACGTCTTGAGTCGAGTCCAGCCGAGAGAATTCGCCAATTCCGCCAGCGGCAAGGGGCCGAGCCGTTCCAGGACGCCGAGCACGGCGCGGGTGCGCGGGTTGGATCGGAGCGAGGCGGGTGCCGATCGGAGATAACAGGCGGGGTCGCGGATGCCGCCGTCGAGAGTGACCTGGGAGCGGTCCTTGAGGATCCGAAGATGGTAGTGCACGAGCTGCGTCGTAAGTCCAAGGACGGGTCCAATCCGCGAACGTGGGATGCCGGGCTGCTCGTCGACCAGCGAGAGGATGAGCCTTCGGCTGCTGGCCCCTCGTCGGGTCTGCTCGTCGACATTTCCGAGCGCAAGGCCGGGGCAACCGCAATTGGCCCGCTCGCAGAGAGACGAACGTCGGCAGTGGGCGGATTGCTTGTGACTGCATGTGCAGAGGCGAGCCATTCGTTTGGGTCCTCAGCGAAGCCTACCCGGTGGCGGGGACCGCCCCACCCGGGATGTCAGCCGCGCGGGTCGGCGTCGGAGAGGGAAGCTGGGACACGAGGTCGCCAAGGATCCGCATCAGTTCCGACGTGCCTTGGCGGTTCAACGCGATGGACAGCTTGCCGCCTTCGCGCCGGATGATCGTCACGTAGAGGCTGCCGTTGAACAGGCTCGGCACGACGCGGTCGCCTTTCCAGACGCCCCAGGCGCATGGCGGAAAGTTGGGTTTCGGGCTTGTTTCACTGTTCGGAGGGGCGTCGGTCATGTTGCATCGCATCCACTGGTTCCGGCCCAACATGGGCTCGGCAGGGCCGCGGGCGAAAGGGCCTCGGAGCGGGTTGCTCCCGTTGGGCTTGGATCGCGGTTGCGGCTACCTGTATGGGTGTGTCGCGTGTTGCGGCGGGAGAGAAGGTTAGGCCGGGGACGCTCCTCCAGCCGCCTGGCTCAGAGCGGCGCTTGGTCCGCCGAGCAGGATTCGGGCGAGGGCTTGGCGGAGTTCATCGTCGATGGTTGGCTTCGCGGCTGGTGGCGGGGGCGCATACGTGGCGGTCGGCTTCGTTGATGGGATGGTTCCTGCCAGCCAGTTGCGGACGTCGTCGACGGTCATGTGGTAGTAGACCTTGGCCATCTTGCTCGACTGGGACCAGCCGAGCTGCTGCGCGGCGATCTGGAAAGGGACGCCGTTCTTCGCGGCCCAAGTGGCCCACGTATGCCGGAACAGGTGTGGATGGATCGGCCGGATTCCCGCCGACGCCGCCAAGCGATGGAGCAGGGCGTTCGCGTTCTGGGGCCAGTACATCCGGGTTCCCTCGTCATCCGTCGGGAAAAGCGGCGCCTGGCCGTTGGTTGCGCCGGGCCGGTTCTGGGGGTGGTGTTCAATCCAAAGGTCGATGGCCGGGCGATAGTCCTTGCGGACGACGACGTCGCGCGGCCCGGTCTTGAGGCCGTAGGCGTCGTCGGGCAAGGAGATGATCGCCGAACCATCGTCTTGGGGTCTCCAGGAGTCGAGGACGCAGGCGCAGAGTTCGCCGATCCGCATCCCGGTGGCCCGCAGCGTCACGATTAGGGCGGCCGTGCGGATGGACCGCTTGCCGGGCAGCTGGACAGAAGCGTGCAGCAGCCGCGTGTACTCCTCCTCCGTGACCACGGGGCGCGGCTTGACCTGGCGGACCTTCTGCCGCGTCAAGGCCGCGTCGATGGCGTGCGGAATCTGTCCGTAGAGGTTCCTGTAGAACATCCGCCACGTCGACACGAGCCCGTTGATGGTGGTCGGGTTGCGGTCCCGTGACAGCGCGATGATCGCACGGGTGAGCTGGTCGCTGGTCGCTTGGGCCGCCGACGCTTGTTCGAGGGCTAGGTCGAGGCGCCGGAGGCCATTGGCCATGTTTTTCAGGTACGCCAGGCTCAGTCGCTGGGATTCGATCTGGCGCAACCAACGCGTGAAGGCGTCCCGGTTGGTCTCGCTGAATCCCGCGACGAGGTTCTGGTAATATTTGCGGTCCTGGGCCTCAGTGTGGTGATGACTTTGCTTCATGCTTTATCTACCTCTTGCGTCTGGGGTCGCGTCGCGTGCCTTCGAACCACAGAGAAAGGGTCTTGGGACCAGAGGGAACTATCCCTGCTCCAGAGGCCCCTATCCCAGGGTCAGAGGGTCGGCGACAAAATTGTCATCTAAGCCCCGTAGTCTAGTGGTCAAGGATAGGGCCCTCTGGAGGCTTTGACTCCGGTTCGAATCCGGACGGGGCTATCGCCGATGCGCGCGGCCCGCGCACGGCACGGCTCGACGGTTGTCCGCGACGCATCGAAGGTTCGCCCCAGTCCGACATCGACGACCTCACTAGGACAATTTCGAAACGTCCCATAACGGATATCCTGGATCGAGGGCGTTGGTCCTTCCACTACGGCCTTCTAGGGGGACACAACGCGTGCGAACACCATTCGTCCTTACGGCCGCCCTGGCCCTCGTTGCCGGGTCGGCGCTGATTCCGACCTTCTCGGCCCAGTCGGCCGACAACGGAGACAAGCTGGTCCTCTTCTTCAATGCGGACACGCACACGAAGTCCGGCACCCTGCTGTCCGTCTGCGGGACGAAACGCACCTACAACCTCACCGAGGCCGAGGCGCCGACGGCGCGCGCGTACCTCGGACGCTCGGCGGCCGAGGCCGTCGACTGCGACACCGAATTCTCCCACCGCGTCGCGCGAGGCGCCGAGATCGACGGCCCCGCCCGCATCCGGTTCTCGCTGGGCTGCGCGGCGCCCATCGGCGGGGCCCAGAGCCTCAAGTCTCCCGTGAACCTGCGCTCCGTCGAGCTCGAGCTGCTTCGCGGCACGACCACCATCGCCTCCGGGTCGTACCACCTGCCCGCGTCGCTTCCCGTCGCCCTCTGCACGGGCGGCAACCTCCTCCCGGTCGACGTCACCACCACCGCGATCTCCCCACCGACCGGCCTCGACGCCGGCGACACCCTCAACGCCCGCATCTTCTTGCGTGCGGTCAACGCCGAACCCGAACTCTTCGAGTACTGGTACCTCTCGACCGGCGCCGCCTCGAACGTCACGGTGAACGTGACCCGGGCCCCCGCCTCGCCTCCGCCCGCGCCGGGAGCGCCACCGCCCACGACCGACCCCGCGGGCGGCCCTCCGCCCGACGGAGCCGAACCGCCCGCGTGCCAGCGCGAAGAGCCCGAGTCCGCCTCCGTGACGACGACGCCGGGAGAAGCCGTCACACTGCGCGCCCGATGCACCGACCCCGACAACGACCTCGACAAAGGCGACTGGGTGGTCGACGACGAGGTCGTCGACGAGGACGACCTGGGCGAATCCCCCGACAGCTCCGAACGCCAATTCCTCTTCGACGAAGGGACGCATTTCGTCGAGTTCCGGCCCAGCGACGATGCGGGGCACGACGGAACCCCCGCGACGTGGACCGTCACCGTCGAGGAGGACCCGGGTCCCTCCCCCCCTTCCTGCCAACGGCGTGAACCCGAGGAGTTCGAGATCGAGCGCCCGACCAACACCAAGTTCCTCCTCAGGGCCCGCTGCACCGACCGCGACAACGACCTTGAGTCCGGGGAATGGCGCGTCAACGGCGAACGCGTCGACGGCCAAGCCCTCGGCGAGTCGCCTTCCATGGCGGAGCGCGAGTTCGTCTTCGGAGACGAATGCGACTGCCGCATCGACTTCGTCCCGAAGGACGAGGCAGGCCAGGTCGGTGAGCCCGCGTCCTGGCTTGTCAAGGTGAGGTCGGACCGCGCCTCCCCCGAAGCGACCCCGATCCCGTTCTTCCCCTCCGGCACGGGGCTCGCGCTCGGCCTGCTTGGCGCCCTCACCGGCGCCTTCCTCCTCTTCCGCAGGCGACCGGCGACCCCATGAAGGCAGGCGGGGCCGCAAGACGCGCGGGGCCGTCGGCGGGCCGGGCCTACATCGGCCTCGGCCTCCTAGGCTGGGGCCTCGCCATCCTCGTCCGCGTGGCCCCCCACGAGGACCCGTGGGTCGGCGCCGCGCTTGCCGCCCTCGGCGCGGGCCTCCTCGCCACCGCCCCGAGGCTCCCCCAGGTCGCACACCTCCCCCCGACCCCCGTCGCCGCCCTGGGCCTCGGCGCCGCCACGAGCATCCTCCTCTACGACGCCCTCCTCGACGCGCCCCTCGACGTGACCAAGGTCGCCATCATCGCGTGGGGTCTCCTCCTTGCGGGCCTCGCCGTCGTCATCGACCGGACCGCCCGTATTCCCTTCCGCAAGGAACCCGTGGCCGTCGCGACCGTCGTCGCCTACCTCATCCCCGCCCTCGGGTTCCCGTTCGCCGTGTGGGTGCTCCAGGCCGCCTTCAAGTCGCTTGTCGGCGCGACCCCCGTCGAGGCCTTCGTCCACGTCGCGCTCCTCCTGCCCCTCGGCCTCGTCCTCACCGCCTTCGGGTGGCACCCCGTCGTGGACGGCCAGACCATCCTCTACCAGACGCCGAACGGGCCGCTCCTCGTCGAGGTCGGCGCCGCCTGCTCCGGCGTGCAGGCCATGGCCCTCTTCGGCGGCGTGCTCGCGCTCTTCCTCTTCATCGAGCGGCCCACCGGCGCGCGCCTCGCCCTGTGGAGCGCGATCGGGCTCGCGGGCGTCTACGCCGCGAACCTCGCGCGCCTCGTCGCGCTCACCGTCGTCGGGTACGCGTGGGGCCGCGACGCCCTCCTGCAGGTCCACGAGCAGGCCGGCTGGATCTTCTTCGTCGCCTGGGCGCTTCTCTTTGCCCGCCTCGCGAGGGCGCCTCGGCCCCGACCCTCGTCCCCGCCGGCCCTCGGCGCGGCCGCCTTGGCGAAGCGGGGCCGGCCGCTTCCGCCGGCCCCCTGACCCGTCGCCTCGGGGCGGCCCCGTCCCTTTAGGGGTACTCGGCCCGGGCCTGGATGACCCGGTTCACCATGTGGGCGCCGCCGCTCGCCGTGTTCTCGCTCGAGTTCTGGGCGCTCTGCACGCCAACGACGCGCGGGAACGTCTCCCCCTCCCACCACGCGAAGAAGGGACCGCCCGATTGGCCCTTGAACACATCGCCCTTGTGGAAGATGCGCGTGTGGACCTCCCGGTCCCAGTACGAGCCGTCGAGCTTGATGCTCGATTGCAGGGTCGGCTTCGTGCCGCCCGCGACGTCGCCCGGGTATCCGACGTGGAACCAGTAGGGCTTGTCGTCCCAGTCGTCGGACCAGCTCCTTGAGCCCATCCAGCCGGTCACGTCGCCCATGCGCCAGTCGAGGACGCAGCAGACGTAGTCGTGCTGCATCTCGTCGCGGTCGAGGGACGGCCCGTACACCTTCTTCGCGTAGTACGTTCGCGTCGCGTACGCGGCACCGAACGGCTTGCTGTCCCCGAACGCCGCGGGCGTGAACTTCACGTAGCCGGCCGTGCCGTCCGAGTTCCACTTGATCACGTGGCTCACGGTGAGGAGGTGGCGCGGCCCGATCATGACGCCGCTTGCGAACCCGTTCGACGTCTCGACGCGCCCGACCGTCGACCACGGGTAGGACGTGTTGTTGAGGACGTCGCGGTCGTCGGCGCCGAACACGGTCGTCGCGAGGTACTCGTTCTTGCGCGGCCGAACGGCGGTCTTGGTGGCGCGCCCGATCTTCGGGAACGGATCGAAGGGAAGGTGGACCGGCACCTGGCCGGGGATCCCCGCCTCCTGGCGGTGGCGGCCGTTCGTCTCCGCCGACAAGCGCGTCGCCGGGATGTCGGGCATGAACCTCCGCTCGCCGAACTTCGCGACCGCCACCTGCAGGTCCGCGTACTCGTGGCTCGTCCCGTTGCTTCCCCGCTTCGAAAGGAAGAGCTTGGGAAGGTCGCGTACTCCGAGGGGCAGGTCGATGGGGTAGTGGAGCAGGACCCGTTCGTTCGACCGGAGGGCCGGCCGGGCCTTGAAGTGCCGTCGCATGTCTCGGGCGGCGATGGGCGGCGCGTCCGTCGGGCTCTCCTTCTGTCGCTGCGCGACGATGGTTTGGTGGGTTGCCATGTTTGCGTCCTCCAACCCCTTTGGGGGGACCCGACGTAGCGGTCCGGTCGTCTAATCGCCTGCCCGTCGTTTCCGCCAAGCCTCGCCGCTCGTTCCACCCCGCAGACGTATGTAGGGGATGCGCGCGCCGCGAAATCCTCGGGGGCGCCGGGACCGCGGCGTCACTCCTTGTCGACCTTGAGGAGGCCCCGCTGGCGGACGAACCAGAACGCGGCGACCGTCGCGACGACCGTGGAGACGACGTAGAAAACGATGTACGCCGTGCGCCAAGAGTCGGGAGCGCTCGTGATCGGCCCGAGCGTCGTCGCGATCGTGTTGGGGACAAGGATCGCCGTTCCCAGGATGGTGAGCCACGCGACGACGAGCGCCAACCGGTTGTTGAGCACCTGCAGCTGGTTGTTGTACACGCTCTGCAGGACCTCGAGCCCCGACACGAGCACCTCGCTCGTGTGCTCGGCGAGCTGGATCTGCCGCGTGATGTCGTCCCCGAGGATGCCCATTCGCGCGAGGTACGTCTCGTCGTCGGAGACGAGCTCCGCGTCGCCGTACCGCA
>JACPAO010000042.1 GCA_016180755.1 Methanobacteriota archaeon | reverse complement strand
CCGTCGCGCGATGGCGGGGCCCAGGAGCTTGTACCAGACTCGTTGGAGTTTCTTGAGAGGCATCGCGGACCCACCTAATGCCAGGGTTCGTCCTTGCGGACCTTCTCCAGGGTGCCGTTCGGGTCCTTGTAGTAGCCGTTGACGATCCGGGCCACCTCCCGGTAGTCGCGCACCTTGTGGCGGATCATGTACTCGATGATCTCCACGCGGTTCGTCATCTCCTTCTTCATCTGCTCGGCCGTCATGCCCTTCTCGGCCTGAATCCGCTCCATGACGTAGCTGACGCCGCTGAACTTGAACGAGTCGTCCTTGGGTTGCCAGCGGAAGACCTCGTTCGTGAGGATTTCCCGCGTGTGGGGGTCGAGGCCGACTATCTCGGCGATCTGCTTCGTGCGGCGCACGCGCTTGTCGCCGACACGGGTCTGGATCTGGATCGATACAATGTCGAGCGCTTCCAGGAGGGGTCGCGGGATGTTGATCGGGTCCGACTCCAGGCGGTGGATGACCGCGTCCACCGAGTCGGCGTGCATCGTCCCGTACGCCGCGTGGCCGGTGGCCATGGCCTGGAAGAGGTTGTAGGCTTCCTTGCCGCGGACCTCACCGACGATGATGTACTCGGGCCGCTGACGCAGGGCGTTCTTGAGGAGCTGGAACATGTCGATTTCGCCCATCTGGCGGCCTTCCTTGTCGCGGGGCCCGAACCCGCTGCGCGTGATGCCCGGGATCCAGTTGGGGTGGGGGATGGCCAGTTCACGCGTGTCCTCGATGCTGACAATCTTCATCTGCGGAGGGATGAACAGGAGGATGGCGTTGAGGGACGTCGTCTTGCCCGACGCCGGGCCGCCGGCGTAGATGGCGCTGGCGGCATGCTGGATGGCGATCCACCAGTAGGCGAGGATCTCGGCGCTCATCGTGCCGAACTTCACGAGGTCCGGGGGGGTGAAGGGTTCGCTGCGGAACTTGCGGATCGTGAACGTGGAACCCTTGGCGCTGACCTCCGTGGATAGCGTCGCCTGGATGCGGCTGCCGTCGCGCATCGTGGCGTCGAGAATCGGTTCCGCGATGGAGATGTGTTTGCCGGCCCGTTGGGCCATCCTGATCACGAACGAGTCCAGCTGGTCGTCGTTGCGGAATTTCACGTTGCTCTTGATCGACTCGTACTTGCGGTGGTAGATGAACACGGGCTGGTGCGGGCCGTCACACGAGATGTCCTCGATGAGGGCGTCACGGATGAGGGGGTCGATTCGGCCTTCCCCGATGAAGTCGCGGAAGATGTAGTAGAGAAGCTTGTTCTTGATCTGCTCCTCCGTGGTCTGCTCGTCTCCGAGCACGATCGAATAGTCGTAGAGGACCTCCTCGAATTTCCCCTTGAGGAAATCTTCCATGCTCTTGCCCTCGAGCTCCTCGGGCGGCGCATCGAGGACGTCGACCATGGTGTCTTCGACGAAGCGGAGCACCTTCCGCTCCTCCTTCGTCAGGACGGGCTCGATGACGCGGTACTTCGTGTCCTTCTCGTAGTCGTTGTACACGATCTGGATGTAGCAGTAGGGCTCGAGGATGGGGTAGAAGTCGATCTGCTTGTCGTGCTCGGTGAGCGGGAAGGGGTCGTCGGGGTCGGCTTCGATGGCGGACATGGCGGCCGCACCTCCCGCCGTCGCCTGGGCGGTTCCGGCCGCGGGGGCCCCTTTGGGGGCAGCGCCGGCAGGAGCGGCGCCAGGCGCGGGCGCCTTGATGGCGACCTGTTCGGTCTTGGCGGCCGCCACCGGAGAGGCACCGGGTGGCGCCGGGGCGGCGGGCCCGGCCAGGGGGGCAGGCGCGGCGCCCGGGGCGGGTGCCTGGCCGGGGGCCGGGGGCGGCGGCGTCGGCGCGATCTGCGGCGCCATCGTCATCTTGTTCGTCTCCCATTCGGGGACCTTGATGACGCCGGGGCGCGCCACGCTCTCGGAGACGGCCGTCCGGAGCGTCTTCTCGCGTTCGGCCGCGGACAGTTCCTTCGTGAGGTGCATCGAGGCCTTCGTGTCGTCGCCCGAAGAGTACTGGCGGGCGGGCCCCTGCTGGGGGGCGTCTGCCCGCGCTCGGGCGATGAGGCTTGTCTGGGGGCCGGATGCGGGTGCGGCCGGCGCACTGGGGGCCGCTGGCTTCGTCACGGGGGCGGGCGTCGCGGGTTTGGGGGGCGCCGCGCCCGGCTTGGCCGGAGGCGGCCGCAGGCCGGGCGGCGGCCGCAGCGTGGGCACGGTCGGTTTCGGCGGGGGCGGGGTCTCTTTCTTTTTTCCGTCGGTCGTCTCCGTCATTTCGCACCTAGCTGATCGTTATGCAATTCCAGTACGGGGTCGTCGAACAGGTGTCGACGGTTCCCGTAGTTTCATCGTACTCATATTTTATCAGGATTCGGCCCCGCTCCGAACGAACTTCGCCCCCCACATAGCAGAGGGGGTAACCCACATTGCTGCAAGAATTGGCCGTGGTGTGGTCCTCGAAGTCGAAATTGAGCGTCGTCGCGGTCTCGGTGAAGCGGCCGTTGATGTCCTGGACCGTCACGAGCTTCTCCTCGAGCTTGATCACATAGGTGAGGCCGCGGATGTCGCGAGGGATAGGTAGGGTCTTGGCGACGACGTACTGCTCGCTCGTGACGAGCGATGAATCGACCCGGCCGCGCGCGACCTCGGTCATCTCGAGGACGCCCGCGGCGACCCGGCCGGCCACGTCCTTGAACAAAGCCTTGTTCGCCGACTCCGCGGACTGGTCCTCGACCTCGGCGAACGCGTACAGGGCCATCATGAGGAGCATGAACGACATCCCGAAGCCGAGAAGGTAGCCGACGACCTCGCTCACGGCCCGCTCGTCGCGCCTAAATCGACCGGAGATCGGCGTCCACCTCCGAATGGATGAGGTCAAACCGGAGCGTGGCGAAGTCGGGCCGATCGGGGTCGTCCTCTCCGTCCACGCCCACCCGGTCAAAGATTACGTGGACGGTCTCCAGGTCCGCGCCCGTCTCGCAGTCCGTCCCGGGATTGAGTTTCCAGCCGAGGTTCGACCGGCCGTTGAAGTAGTTGCAGAACGCCTCCTCCATCGGGCCATCCACCTGGATGCGGACGCGGTCCACGTTGTCGAAGGCCGGTCGGCCGCGCGCCTCCCCATAGTTGTCGACGAGGTTGGTGACAACCGTGTGGCGCCCCTGGCCGGACACGGTCGTGGGGATGTCGACCTGAAGCCGCAGAAGCCGGACGAAAAGGCTGTAGTCGGCAAGGCCCGCGTCCGGCTCCTTGATCGTCGGGACCTGCTGGATGAAGAACGCGTCGTCCTGCTCCGTCATGACGGCGCCGAGCTCGTAGTGAACCTGGTTCAGTTCGCTCGTGGGCGACTGGCGGAAGCTTAGGCGCCCCACGTTGAGGATCCACGCCTCCCCCTTCACGTCGTTGGCGGCGTTACGCATCTGGATGCGCACGACGTCGGTGTCAAGGTCGATGTTGGTCAAGGCGCACGTGCTGGCACCACCCGTGCAATCGCTGACCGAAATGAACGTCGAGCCGCGGACCTCGTGGACGTAGTATTTCGCCCCGCCAAGGAGCTCCGGCGTGATGGTGAGGCCGTCGTTGTTGACGTCGTCGGCAATCTCCCAATCGCTCACGAGAAACGCCTTGTCGGCGCCCGCCTCCACGACCGTGATGACCCAGCGGTCGCCCGTCGAGAGGGCGATCTCGCCCTTGTTGATGGAGATGGCCGACACGCGGACGTTCTGCGGGTCCCGCAGGTTCCGCACGTCCGCGTCGAGCTCCTGGTACTGCGTCACGACGTTCTGGAACTCCGCGTAGTCCTGGAGGCCGTTGATGATGGGCACGCCGAAGGCCACGATCCCGCCGATTGCCATGATCATGATGACCAGGATGAGGATGCTGCCCACGACCGGCGTGACCGCCTCGTCGCCCGTCCCGGGCGCCACCCACCTCCTATGTCGAACCATCGTGAACGTCCCTTTCGCCGGCTAGAACACCCGACGCGTCGACTCCAGCCACAGCCCTTTCTCCGTCTCCTTGTAGAGGAGGAGGCGGGTCGCGTCGGGCACGCCCCGCATCTTGGAGATGGAGATGTACGAATAAAGACCGAACCCCTGGCGATCGACGCCGAACTCGATGACGCCGTCCGCAAGGTGCCGGACCGCCGTCTCGACGGCATGGTCGTGGAGCCCCTTCACCAGGAGGAAGGCGCACGTGCCGCCCATCTTCGTCACGATGCCGGTCAGCTGCCGGAGCATGTCGAGGGTCGGTTCGAGGCCGTAGGCGTGGACGGCCTCCGAGACGGACTCGATGATGACGCGGAACGCACCCGGATTCTTTTCCCCTACAAGCCGGTCGATCACGTCCTCGGTCACGTTCACCGCGTGGTTCGTGATGCCGAGCTTCTTCATCGCCGCCTGCGGCAGGGTCTTCATCTTGACGCTGTAGCAGTCGAAGAACTGCAGGTTCGGCCCGGGTTCCTTCGCGAGGTAGAGTTTGAGGTTCCGGAGGATCTCCTCCTTGGGCCGCTCGAGGCTGTAGAAGTAGACCCGCTCCCCCTTGTCGAGGCCTCCGGCCGCGAACTGTTCGTCGAACATGTACGGGGCGTTGCTCGGGTCGGCCAACAGGAGGACCGTCGTTCCTGAGGGGATACCCCCGCCCAGCTGCGCGTCAAGGCCCTGGATGCCCGTGGTCACTAGCGCCGTCGTCGGTCCTCACCCGACCTGGCAGAAGCTCATTTGGTTCCTGCGCCCGGCCAATATCTTAACTAGCCCTTTATATGATAAATCGGTTTCGAGTGCGTTGGACCTACTTATAGGGGTCGCGCTCGTCCTTACCGGCCTTGTCGCCGGCGCGGCCTCGGGGATGTTCGGCATCGGCGGTGGCGTCCTCGTCGTCCCCGTCCTCGTCCTCCTGGGCGTCCTGGGCTTCCGCGACGCGGTCGCCGCGAGCCTCCTCGTCATGACGGTCACGACCCCCCTTGGGATCTGGAGGCATTGGCGCGCGGGCAACGTCATCCCACGCATCGGCGTCCTCCTGGGCGCATCGGGCCTTGTCGGTGTGGTCCTGGGGGAGGCCGTCGCCCGCTTTGTGAGCGACCGCGGCCTCATCCTCGCCTTCGCGGGCCTCCTCGTCGTCGCGGCGCGAAACCTCGCCTACGGGACCCTCTCGAAGGACTACCACAGGTCGACGCCCCTTGTCCTCGTCGTCGGCCTCGCGGCGGGGTTCGTCGCCAAGCTGTTCGGGATCGGGGGCGGCATCGTGATGGTCCCCGCCCTCGCGTTCACGGGCGTCGCGATCCATTCCGCCGTCGGCACGAGCCTCGTCGTCGTCCTCACGAACGCGGTGTTCGCCAGCGCCATCAACCTCCTCGCGGACGTCGAGTGGGCCGTGTGGGCGGCGCCAATCGCCCTCGGCGGCATCGTCGGCGTCCCCCTCGGCGTGCGGCGCGTCCTTCGAATGCAAGGGGAACGGCTGCGGGGGCTCTTTGCCATCCTCCTCGTCGTCGTGGCGCTCCAGCTCGTGCGCGGGGCCGCTTGATTCGTTTCGAAAGGTGGTTAAGTCCGGCAAGCAGGTTTGACCTCCGTGCCCACAAGCCTCTTCTCAGAAAAACTGTGGAAGAACGTCAACGAGCACTTCCGGACCAACGGCCAGCTCTACGTGGACGCCCCACGCCCCCGGACCTACGAGAAGAAGGCCCAGCTCATGTGGAAGCACTTCCCCAACGACCTCTCCGTCGAGCATCAGGCGGCGTACCTAGTCAAGAACCTCGTGAACCTCCAGCGCTACGCCGACGCGAACAAGCGGACAGCCAGCGTCCTCCTCGAGGTCTTCCTGGAGACGAACGGGTACCAGCTCACGTGCACGAACGAAGAGTACGCCGAATTCCTCCTCAAGGTCCAGCGCATGGTCCCGGCCGAGATGTGGGACGGCCGCAGCTTCACCCTCAAGCCCGAGTACATCCCCTGGCACGAGGACAAGTATCACTGGTTCCTCCATTGGTGGATGGACGCGAACGCGAAAAAAAAGAAATAAGTAGTCCGGCCGCCACTGGACCCAATGGATGCACTTGAAGCAGGACGAGGTCCTGCTCGACCTTAGGTTCGACGACGTGCTCATCTCGACCATCCTGGCACGGCGGGCCTCGGTCGCGCGCGACCTCGAGTACCGTTAGCCGTCCAAGGGTTTTTCTCGCGGACCCGGCTCGCAAGCGAGCGTGGCAGTGCGGGTCCACCTCAACTTCGCGATGAGCCTCGACGGATGCATCGGCCTTCCCGGCCCGCGGCCCCTCCAGCTTAGCGGCCCCGAGGACCTCAAGCGGGTCCACGAGCTGCGCGCCTCGTGCGACGCGATCCTCGTGGGCGTCGGCACGGTCCTCGCCGACGATCCGAAGCTCACCGTCAAGACGGAACTCATCGGACGACGGGCCAAGAACCCCCTTCGCGTCGTCCTCGACGCGTCCCTCCGCACGCCTGCCGGCTCCAAGGTCCTTAGCCCCGACGCGCCCACGGTCGTGTTCACGGGGAGGAAGGGGGGTGCCTTGCCGCCGGCCGAGATCGTTCGGGTCGCGGCCGACGAGCACGGCTTCCTCGACCTCAACGCGGTCATCGCGGGCCTCGACAAGCGACGCGTGGGGGCGCTCCTCGTGGAGGGTGGCGCGACCACGATCGCCTCGTTCCTGCGCGAACGCCTCGTCGACGAACTCACCGTCTTCGTCGCGCCTATGCTCGTCGGGCTTCCCGGCGCGCCCCGCGCCTTCACAGGCGAACCCATCGCGCTCGACGGCCTCAAGCTCGGCGAACCGCGCCGCGTGGGCACGGGCGTGCTGCTACGTTGGACCAGGCCCTAAAGGAGTTGCGAGTCGCCTCGAGGCGCCAAGGCCTCCTCGAACACGATGGCCCCGCTCGCCGCGTCGATCTCGACCGCGCCGTCCTTTCCGGAGACGCGCCAGATCGGCAACCAGAACGTGCCAAGCGGGTTGAGCCGAACGTCGTTCGGGCCCAGGCTGACCTTCTTCTTCACGACGACGCTCCACTCGTCGGCGTCCTCCTCCATCACGACGTCGCGCGTCACGATCTTGACGAGCTCTTGCTTGAGGATCTGCGCGGCCTCCTGCTCGCTGACCCGGACCTTCTTTTCGTCGACGTCGGCGCCCTCGGACGGCACGTCCCCTACCTCGAGGGCGTGGGTCCACTCGGCGACCCGCTTCTGCGCCGCGTCGACGGCCATGCGGCCCCGCCGGACCTCGGCGTCGAGGCTCCCGTCGACGAGCAGGTGCGCCTCGAAGTCGAACACGTGGTAAGGGACGAGCCGAAGGAAGCTGCGGTCGACGGTCCCCAGCTTCTTCTTCGAGAGCGACGCCGCGAGGCTGCGCGACACCTGGCTTCGCAGGACGGGCTTGGAAGGTCGGGCGGCGACGGGAGGCGGCGCGGCGGCCACGGGCTGCGCGGCGACGTCGAGGACACCGAACGAAAGGGGCAGCTGGAGCTCGGAGGGCGCCGACTCGGCCGGCGTCGCAAGCACGGGTGGAACGGGGGCCGGGAAGGGCCGCTCCAGGGTCGGATCGGGCGTCGGCGCGGGGGCAGCCGCCGGCGGAGCTCCTGGACGATGCGCCGCGAGTCCCACAAGTGGATCCCGTCGCGGGCGGCGCGGGCCTTCAAGACCTCCGACACGGGGCCGAGGCTGAGGCCGATCGCGGATTCGCAGCGGGCCTCCCGCGCCGTCGTGGCGGACGCCTCGATCCACACGTCCGAGGGAGCGTCCGTACGCAGCCAGGGGAACGCGGCGATCTGCCGTGCGTCGCGTTCGATCAGGAGAGGGACGACCGCGCCGGAGTGGAGCTGGTGGTCCACGCGCGTGTTGTAGCCGAACGAGCGGAACCAGGCTGAGAATACCTCAAGTAGACCCGTCACGGGTGCATCCCAATCTCGAAGGACCCATGTCCGGGCCTATAGCCCTGTCGATTTGGTTCCACGCGGCCCAAGCTGGGCCTCGATCCTCGTGGCGGCCGCGCGGAGGAACGCGTCCTCCTGGCCGGTCGGGATCGTCGCGCCCGCCGCGCCCGCGTGGCCGCCGCCCGAGCCACCGACGGCCTCGGCCGCGCCCCGCAGGCTCACGCTGAGGTCGAGGCCGCCGCGCACGAGGGACTCGGGCGCCCTTGCGCTCACCTTGATCGCGCCGGCCTTGTTGTCCGCGAGCCCGACAAGCACCCGGCCGGTGCCCCCCTTTCCGCTACCGAGGAGGATGCCCGTGACGATCCCCAGGATCGTGTCGCGGATCTCGGCCCCGGCGTGGTAGTACGCGATGGGCCCGAGTTCCGTAAGCCCCTGGCGGTTCGCGAAGTTGATGGCGCCGCCGAGGCTTCGACGGTGTCCGAGAAGGAGCGTCCGGGCCTCGCCGACGACGCTGCCGCGCGCGCCCATCGCGAGGGCGAGGCCGACCTCGGGTCGGTCGTACCGGGCCGTCGAGTTGAGGAGCGTCGCGAATTCCTTTGCGTCGCGTAGCTCGGGCTCGGTCTCGCGCAACAGATCGTAGGCCTCGCCCCGAAGCCGGTCGACGGGCCGGCCCGCCCGGCGGTATTCGTCCTCGACGGCGACCAGGATGCGGCCGCGTTCTGCGTCGTCGAGGTCGTACCATGAACGCCACCCACGGGCGTCCCGCACGCGGACGCGCTGGTTCACGAGGAACTCGACCGCGGCGTCCTCGGAATCCTCGATGCTCGGGATGGGAGGGTCCGCGTACCGCAGGAACTTGGGAAGGGGTCGGCTTGAGCGGCCGAAGAACCGGATGTCCTCTCGCGCGCGCAGCACGCCGTGGGCTTCCCCGTCCGCGAGGATCTTCCGGTTGAGCCCGGTGAGACGGCCCGTGGCGTGGTCCTGGAGGTCGCCGAGCGCGCCGACCACGGCGGTGCCCGCGAGGTCCGCGTTCGACGAGTCGAACGCCGAGGCGACAAGGTACGCGCAGCCCGCGCCGCTGATGGAGTCGCCTTCCGGGATCCCATGCAGGTGCGGGTTCACGTGGGGGAACGACAGCGCGCCCGTGGCCACGTGGACCTCGTGGTGGTCGGTGATGATCTTGTCCCCGGCGCCAAGCTCGTGGTGGACGGCCGAGCCTAGGTCGGTGTACCACGTGAGCGCGGCCCCGTCGGAGCGGATCCGTTCGAGGGTCGCCCGGTCGAGGCTCTTGCAGTAGTCGACGTTGTATTCGACCCCGGCGCGCTGGAGGCAGGAGGCCGCGATGCCGGCGGCGCTCAAGGCGTCCGCGTCGATGTGCGTCACGATGCGCACCGTCTTCCCGCGGTGCGAACGCACGAGCTCGGCGGCCGCCTTGGCGGCGCGCCACATCCCATCCATCGCCCGTCCCAGGGACGGGCTTCGCTTATGGGTTTTTGGGTGGGGTCGTTTGCGCGTCGAGGTTTCGAGGCGCGTGAAAGACCCGTTATTAGCAACGGGGCCCCCAGTCTGTTTTGGAGAAAGACATGACCGAGAACGCAACAAGAACGCCCCAAAGCAAGCGATGGGCGCTCGTGCTGTCCGGACTCCTTGCGGCGACGCTCGTCTCAGGCTGCTTGGATTTCGGCACCGGCAACAGCGCCCCTCAGGCTGTGCTTGAGGCCGACAAGTCGACCGGCGAGGTCGGCGAGACGTTCCGGTTCGATGCGACCAAGTCGCACGACCCGGACGGCAACCTGAGCCTCGTGCGGCTGGATTTCGGCGACGGCACGGTCAAGGAGTTCTACAACGCGAGCGAGGCGAACGTCACGCACGCCTACACCGACCCCGGTGATTTCACCGTGACGCTCACCGTCCTCGACGACGCGGGCGACGACCCCGAGGCCGACTCGGCCGAGGCCGAGGTCTCCGTGAACGACAAGGTCCCCGTATCCGCGCAGGTCGCCTCTGTGGCGCCGCCGGGCGGGACGGTCTCGACGTTCGCGAACCAGACCTTCAACGCCACGGCCGAGGCCAACTCGTTCGAGGTGAACCTGACCGTCCAGAACGTCCTCGTCGTGGGCGAGACGCAGATCTCGCTGCGCGTCGTGGACGCCAATGGCACGGAGCTCGCCAACGAGAGCGTCTCGATCCCCGCGGGCGGCAACAAGACCGTGACGTTCCAGCGTCCGGTCGGTGAGGCCGGCCTGCACACGCTGGAGATCCTGGCGAAGCAAGGCAGCGCGCGCGTGACGGGCGACATCGTCGTCCGGTACGACGACGCCGCCCCGGCCGCGTAAGCGGACCGCTCCACCGGGGACCCCTAACGGGGGTCCCCGGGCTCTTTTCCCACTCCTTCTTTTTCTCCGAACGCTCTTGATTCACCCAGCGAACCTCCCGGCGCCGCCGGAGGCAGCGCCCAGACCGGCGGCGATTCCGGGTACAGGGTGCGCGCCAAAGGGATGGCGAGCGCAATCGAAACCACTACGAACGCCGGCACGGCGTCCGCCACGAAGGCGGAAAACGCCAGCCGTTCGCGGGCCAGAAACACAATCACGGCGGCGACGTTGGCGACGTGGAACCAGCGTCGCTCCGCGGTGCGGCCACGACGACGCAGGATCGCCGCCCCCGCCGCCCAGACGCCGACCACGGGCGGGGCAGACAACGGGCTGTCGAGTTCCATGTTGATCCCGGCGACGACGAGTGCGACCACCACCGTGCTGCCGCCCAGGGCGAGCACGTAGATTACGAACGCCAGCGCGTTCTCCTTTTGCGGGTTGGCGAGAAACGGCCGCGATGCCTCGGCCGCCGCCACGACCAACACAACGAGGATCCACAGGCCCAAGACCGCGAACACGTCGCCCATGCGGCCGACCATGCCCGCCGAGGCGGCCGCGAAGAAGAGGCCGAGGGCGGCGAGGGTCGAGACCCACGAGAAGCGGCCGCGGTGCAGGCGCGCCCGGAACCGACCCAAGCGGCCCATGTCCTCGCGCCCCTCAGAACTTGCTTCGCCGGAACAGTCCGCTCGCGTACACGAAGACGAGCCCCCACGCGAGGAACGCAAGGAGCCCGAGGAACGTGTAGTCGCGGATGAATCCGGCGCCCCCCAACCCGTAGCCGATCGCGGACCCGACGAGCGTGAAGCCCGCAAGGAGCGTGAAGCCGAGGATGAAGACGACCCGCATCTGGTGCTCCTTGTAGTCCTGCAGCCCCTCGATCTTGACGCGCGTCGCGAGTTCGCCCTTCTCGAGCTTGTAGAGCGTCTTCTCGAGGTGCCCCGGAAGGCGGGTCGCCATCCGCGCGAACTCGGCGGCGACGCTGCGCAGGTTGTCGACGGGCTTCTCCGACGTGAGGAGGCGTTCCCGCAGGAGGTCGCCGACGTAGGGCTGGAGCGCCTCGACGAGCTCGTACTCCGGGTCGAGGGCCTTGCACATCCCGTCGAACTGGTAGAGCGCGCGCGTGATGAGCATGAAGTCCGGGGGCAGGACCATCCGGTGCGCGCTGGATGAATTAGTGGACTTTGGCCGGCCGAAACGGATCCAGTTAGCAGTTTTAGTAGATCGTGGTCATCGGGAATTGCCGATACGGGCTGATTATGTAGGGAAGAACGTGCCGACGGCGCTGGAGGAACGGGTGGAAGTTCATCTGACGGAAATGGATGGCAGGGATGAAGTGCTGTTAAGCGAGTCGAAAAATGGAAAATAGAAAGTGGACACGAAAAGATTTACTGGGGCTTGAGGATCTCTCGCGAGAGGAAATCGAGATCGTCCTCGACACCGCCGCTTCGTTTAAAGAGGTTTCATCTCGCTCGGTGAAAAAAGTGCCGGCGCTGCGCGGGATGACGATCGCGAACCTTTTTTTGGAACCGTCCACCCGGACCCGGATTTCATTCGAGCTGGCGGCAAAACGTCTTAGCGCGGATATTCTCAACATTGCTCCTTCCGCGAGTTCGATCTCAAAAGGAGAGACGGTCAAAGATACGGCGCGTAATTTTGAAGCGATGAAAGTGGACCTGATGGTGGTGCGCCATCAGTCGAGCGGAACGCCGCATCTGTTGGCAAAGAATTTATCATCGGGAGTCATCAACGCCGGCGACGGAGCGCATGAGCACCCCACGCAAGGATTGCTCGATCTTTTTACGATTCGCGAACGGAAGAAAAAGCTGGAAGGACTGAAGGTCAGCATCATTGGCGATATCGCCTTCTCACGGGTAGCGCGGTCAAACCTGTGGGGATTGAGCAAGTTCGGCGCTAAAGTAACTCTCTGCGGGCCGC
>JACPAO010000041.1 GCA_016180755.1 Methanobacteriota archaeon | reverse complement strand
CTTGCTGGCGTCGGGCGGCACGCGGTTCGCGCCGCCAGGCTGGGCAAACGACGCCGGCTTGATGCCGACGCGCAGGAACGTCTCGTTCGCGCCCTTACCGGCGAGGTCCTGGAAGTCCCACTTCCAGCGGTCGGGCACCTTGACCTCGGAGAACCGGGCACCTCCCCCAGGCGCGAGGAAGAGGACGTCGACGCGGTTGTCCCCCTGGAGGGCGAGCTTCCCGGTCGCGGGGATGAACAGGGCCGAAGGCGTCTCGCACGCGGGCAACGCCGACTTCGAGCCAAGCGGGTTCCCGGTGCAGCCGGAGAGGAGCATGATGGCGGCGACCAAGAGACCGAGCGCGAGGCGCATGAGGGCCCCCGGTGGGCTTCGGGTTGAAAACCGTATCGGCTAGGACCGCTAAGCTTGGCCGCGGGGCCTTTTTAGCAACGCCGGCGTTTCCCGAGCGTATGACGACGCGCCCGTTGGTCCTCCTCGTCGCGACCCTTGTCGTCGCAGGCTGTGCGGGCGGAGAACGCGGCGGGGAGACGCCCCGACCGACCCAGACTCCCGACGTGCCCCTCGACTGGGCGGCGAAGGCGCTCCCCTTCGGCTCGGGCCACGGCCACGCGGACCCGCTCCAGCACCAGGACCTCTCGACGCCCAACTTCGAGGTCCTTGGGTGGGACCCGCTCGAGACGGGGTACCACGGGGCGAACAGCGGCGGATACTATTGCGGCGACGTCGGCGCGAAGGCGGGGCAACGGATCGCGGTGACGCACAGCTTCTCCTCCGACGTCGCGCTCATCGTCATCGACGTCACCGACCCGGCGAAGCCCACCAAGCTCGGCGAGCTTGCCATCCCCCGGATCCACGTGTACGACGTCGCGATGTTCCCGGACGCGTCCTTCGCGGTGCTTGCGACCAACCCCGCGCGGGCGACGCCCACGGCCGAGGCCGGAGCCAGCGTTCCCATCAGGACGGACGCCTGTGGCCGGACGACGAGCCTCGACCAGGAACCCGTCCCCTACTCCTCGAGCGTCGTCCTCGTGGACCTCGCGAACCCCCAACAGCCGCGCGTGGTCGATTCCGTCGCGCAGCCCGCGATCGGGCCGCACAGCGTGTTCGCGACCCTCATCGACGGCAAGCGCTTCGTCCTCGCCGCGACCACGAACCTCGTCCACCAGGTCTCCTACTTCACGTTCTTCACGGTCGACGCCGTCCCCGCTGTCGGGCCGCGCCTCACCCAGTACGGCGTCTTCGACGCGCAGTACCCCGCGCCGCCCGCGGGCACGCCGCCCCTGAGTAACGGCCACGTCGACGGCTGGATCCAGAAGCATCCCACGACGAAGGAGGTCCTTGCGTACCTTGCGAACTGGAACGGCGGCCTCATCATCGTCCGCCTCGAAGGCCCCGGCCAGGTGCGGCAGGTCGCGAACTGGAACGACTACGACACCTCGAAGGGCAAGGAGATGACGGGCCAGATCCACGACGCGCTCCCCATCGAAGGCACCTGGGACGGGAAGCACTACACGTTCATCGGCCAGGAGATCGTGACGCGGCCCGCGAACCGGCCCACGGGCCAGGTGATCCTCCTCGACACGACGGACCCCGCGCGGCCCACGCCGAAGGCGCGATGGACGCTCCCCGTCGACGTTGAGTGGAGCAACGCCTCGGACCAGCTCATCTTCAGCACGCACTACATCGAGCTCGTGAACCAGACGCTCTTCGTCTCGCTCTACCACGGCGGCGTGTGGGCCGTCGACGCGCGGCCCGAGAAGGGACCCGAGCTACCGACGCTGGGCGTCTTCGTCCCCGACCGGATTGCGCCCAAGGTGCGCGCGGGCGCGCAGGCCGATCCGGCGCCCGAGGTGCTCGACGTGCTCGCCCTCGAGAACGGCGACCTCGTCTCGTACGACGGACGCGGCGGCGTCTACGTGTACCGGTTCACCGACACGGGCGACGTGCCCGTGCCCGCGCCTTGGACGAAGGACGCCTGGATCCGACTGTAGCCCGGCCTCCGGCGCCCATCGACGCTGTCGCGCCAAGAATCTTGAAATAGGGACAAGCCCGGTCGAGCGCCATCCGAGCGCTTCCTCTTGCGGTCGTCGCGACCCTGCTGATCGCCGGATGCGGGGCCGCGCCGCCGCCTGCCGTGCGCGCGCCCTCGGGATCCGTCCTCGTGCAGGTCCTCGACCGGGAGGTGGAGCCCGTCGCGAACGCGACCGTCACTCTGGGGAACCACACGCGGGAGGCCGACGCACTCGGCCTGGCGCGTTTCGAGGACGTCCCCGTGGGACGGCACCACGTCACCGCCGCCAAGCCCGGCTACCTCGACGGGGCCACGTTCGTCGTCGTCACGGAGGACTCCGAGGCCCAGGTGCGGGTCGTCCTCATCGACCCGCCGCCCGCGCGCATCCCGAAACTCTGGATCTATTCCGGCGACGGCTCGTGCGCGGGCGCCGCCCAGAACCTCCCGGGCTCCGAGCCGTGCCCCGACCGGCCCATCCCCATGACCGTGGACGGCGACCCCGACGGCGAAGCGGTCCCCCCGTTCCCCGCGGGCTTCAACGTGACCGTGAACTGGTCGGGCCCCGTGAAGCGCTTCCGGATCCGGCTGTCGTTCGGGTCCTTCACCGAGGGCGAGGTGCCGTTTCGCGACGGACGCCGCAACCTCACGCTCGAGGGCCCGTCGCCGATCCGCTTCGAGGTCGCCCCGGCACTCGTCTGGGGCCGCATGGCAAGGGGCGGGCCGCTCGCGCTCCACTTCGAGGCGACCGACGCGCCGCCGGACTTCACGCAACCGTACCTCGTGCGCGGCGACGCGGTCGGCCTCACGTACATCGATGAAAACCGGGCGCCGCGCTGGAAGGCATTGCCCACGACCAACCTCACGGCGACGGTCGGAGGGCCGCCCCTCACGTTCGAGCACGCCCCGGACCTCGACCACGTCTACGTCCGCCACCAAGTTGTAGGCACGTGCCCCGTGAGCGACTTCGGGCCCGTTTCGCTACGGCTCGTCGACCCGGGCGGGCGCGAGGAGACCGTCATCCTCAGCGAGACGGACGACCCGCCCATGCCGACGCTCGCGTGCCCGCCCCTACGTCCCGTCCGCAGCACGTATCTCCTTCACGTTCCTGGGACGTGGAGCCTCCGGGCCGAGGGGGACTGCGACTGCTCGGTGAAGATCGAGGTCGTGCCGGTCGCGCTCGTCGTGCCGCCGTGAGGGGCGGGCCGGCGGGGCGGGGCCGTCGGAATCGCGACGCTGCAAATCGAAACGTTTTTTGCCGGCCGCGCCTAGAAGGAGCGTCTAGGATGACCCGAGAACCCCGGCATGTGGCCATCGCCGAACCGCGGGACATCATGGATTATGCAATCTTTGTGTTCACCGCAGGGGCGATTGGCGTGCTGCTCTGGTCGCTTACGCCCTGGTTCCCCTGGCCGTGAGGCAACTGTCCGCCTGGCGGAGCGCCCGACGCGGTTGCCGAAACAACTAGCGCAGGTGCGGGCTTAGCTTTCGAATTGCAAGGGATGGGGTCCTTACCAGACTTCTCCAGATGGAGGACGCCGCGGTCGAATCCTGGCAGGGCTGGCGCCCGGCACTCAGGTGCAGAGAATGTAGCCCGTGATGATTCCGTGGCCGCCGCCGCCCACGGGACTGAGGTAGGCATCCAAGTCGAGGAAGACCTCCGCGATGCGGGCAAAGCCCGCCGTTTTCGTAGGGGTGCTCACGAAGTCATGCTGGTGGATCACGTCGCCGTTTAGGTTCGGTGCCACGGGGCTGGGGTCCAGGGTTCCGATCCACGGCATCGTTGCGGTCCCAGACCCCGAACAGCCCACGATGGTGCCCGTGAATGTCATGATGCCCGCCACGGTTCGCTCGTCGACGGAATCCGGGTAGAGCCAGGCATGGTCCACCATGGTGCCGTTGAACACGTCGGCGTTGGCCATGTTGATTCTCTCATGGACGCCAACGCGGCAACGGGGCGGGCCCGGTGGACACGTGGGCGGGTCCACGCCGCCGCCGGGGCCGTGCACGCCGGGGGCCGTGAAGGCGACTTTCACGCTGATGTTGTGGAGTACGCTGGAGGTGGCGTTGATTTCGGGGCCGGACGCCTGCGTCGGCGGCCCCGGTTGCTTTGGCTCGGGGGTGGTCCACGCATCAGGGACGGTGGTGGTTTCCGCGCAACCGGACAAGCCGATGAAGACCACCATCGTCATCACGAGCCAGAATGCCTTGCCGAAAAGCGTCATCTCCAAACCCACGGCGCAGACGAATGGTTTCCCAGTCAAGTAGGTGTTCCCCGCCGCGTTGTGGTTTTTTGCCATTCGGCGGGAACCCATAAGAGACGGCTCCACCTCGGCACGAGCGTGTTGGAGGCGCGCCATTTGCTGGTGGATTCTACCGACATGGACGTTCTGCGAGAGATGGGCCGTGCCGCGGCGGGGCACTTCCAGTCGCAGAAAGCCACGGTAGATCATGTGGCCGAAGTGCTTGGAATTCACCCCAACACGGTGGCGGCCCGGACGAAACGGATGCAGGAGGGAGGTGGAATGGGTTCCCGGTTCAACGTGTTCCCGAACCCAAGCGCGGTCGGGACGGCGGCCGGGCAGTTCTTCGTACCCCTGACCATGCATCAACGCACGCAGGAAACCCTTGACGCCGTGTTCCGCATCGGTTGCACCTACGTGATTATCGAATCCCTCGAAGGCTGGACGATCTTTTCAGTGGCCCAGGATGAGGCGGGGTTGGACGACCTCGGGATTCGCATCTGCCAGATTCTGGGCAAACCATCGCCGCAATGGAACATGCGGACCAGCATCGACTGGCCAAAGCTGAACGGCCAAGTCCCAATGGATGACGTCGCCGAGCGGCTCAAGCTGCCGCCGCGGACGGTTCACCGCCGGTACCAAGAACTGCGGGATGCCCAAGCGTTCCGCCTCTATCCGTTCGGCGAAGCCATCATGGTGGGACTTGCATTCCGGTATCTGCAGCTCTACCTGCCGGCCCCGGGCAAGGCCAGGGCGGCCGCCGAAGCAGACCTGGAGAGGATCCTGACAAACCGGTTTACGCGCCAAGTCGTCGCGCGAAGCGTCCAGTACTTGCTGTACGCGCAGGAGCAGGGTCAGATCCAGGCCCAGGTCGAGGAGGCCGCCGCCGTGCCGGGCGTCAGCATTGCCACGAACGTCCAGTTTCGCAGGATGATTATCAATCCCCTCTTTCCGCGCCAAATGGCGAATTTGTTGGCGAAAAGCAGGTGACCCACCTCGGCGGGCTACCGCAAGAATTCCTGCCGGCTTGTGGAATTTTTCCTCCCGAATTCTGGCTTTCTCGGGGGTGGGGGCTTCGTTGCTGCCAGACTGGCGATGCGTGTGGGGCGATGGCCCAAACAAGCCACTTGGGCGGCCAGAGTCCAGTCGTGTCGGCCAGGCCCTCGAGCCGGTCGCGCATGGCTCGGACGCAATATCGAATAGCGAGGGATGGATTTGAACCATCGATCTACGGGTTATGAGCCCGTCGGGATTTCCTGGCTACCCCACCTCGCTAAGGTGTGGAACGGAGGTTGGGGCAGTAGGGGCTTCGTTAATAGTCTTACGGGGCTCACTCTGGGAACGCAGGGACATTCGGCGTGCCGGAAGGGAACCCGCAAGCGTCGTTACCAACATCATCATGTTGTCGCGGGCCGAACGCTGCACGATGATGGGGCCCGGGCGTCGATTTGATCCTCGGAAGCCGTGGCCGACGGTCTGGCGGCAAAGCGGCGCGACCAGGCGGCTTGTGGCCGCGGTCGGGGCCGCGCAGTTTCTGCTTGCGGGGCTGGAACATTTTCTTGACGGCCCCTGGATGGGATCCGCCTGGTGGGCTGGCGGGACGTTTGTGATCTGGGCCACGATGCGAATCGAAAAGTACTTGGACCGGCGACGCCCGAATGGGGTCGCATGAGCGCGCCTCCGACGCTCGTGGAACGGTGGCTTGGCGACCCGGACCGCTTCATGAGCCTCCTTGCTGGCATTCTCTTCGCCTTCACAATCTTCGGCCTCGTTTCGATGACTCCCATTTGGCCCTGGTGAGTTGTTTGCGCCCGCATTGGCGGCCGAACGTGCTGTTGGCCGCGGCACGAATTCAGGGGCCGCGATTCTGCCGCGCGACCGAAACGAACGGTTCCACCATGGGGGCCCACATCACGAAGCCGTGCTCCGCGCACGCTTGGCGGATGCGTTCGCGTCCGCCCGAGTCCTTCTCCATCGTGAGCCGGCATGGTTTTCGGCACTTGGGGCAGAGCGTGTCGTGCAGGTGCTCGGTCGCGGAGGTGCCGAGGGCCTCGTGCTTCGAGGCCGGCGGGGGGGTGGCCGCCGGCGCGGCGTTCTTGAAGGGAAGGTTCGACAGCCGGTCGGCTTCCTTGTTCTGTTCGCGGGGCACCCACTGGACCTGGAAGGCCTTGAACTTGTACGAGAGGTTCGCAATCTTCTCGTAGAGCGGGCGCAGCTTCGGCTCGAGGACGCGGTACTTGCCTTCGATCTGTCGGATGACGAGCTGCGAGTCGCCCCGGACGACGACCTCGTCGGCTCCCATCTTGAGGGCCTCCTCGACGCCGCGGATGATCGCCTCGTACTCGGCGGAGTTGCTCGAACCGAGACCGGGAAGCTTCTCGCTGATCTCCTTCACGACGCGTTCGCCGTCGTAGATGACGACGCCGATCCCGCGCACGCCGCCGACCTTCGGGGCGTTCGGGTTCGCGGACCCGTCGAAGTGGATCGTGAGGCGCATCGGGGCGGGGATTTGGCGCCGCGTTTAAAGTCTGCCTGGCCCGGCGCGACCGAAGGGCGGAAAACGGGCCCCGGGGTTCGGCACGCATGCGTTTGGCAGTCGTCCTGTGGGTCGTCGTGTTGGTCGCCGCCGGCTGCTCGGCCCCGAAGGAGGCGGGCGGATCGACGACCAGCCCGCCCGCGACGACCACGACGGGGGCGCCCGCGACCCCGACGGGAACGAGCCCGGCCCAGGGCTCCTACAAGCTCACGAAGGTCGTCGACGGCCTCGTCCGGCCGCTTTACGTCACGCACGCCGGGGACGGGTCGGGCCGGGTCTTCATCGTCGAACAGCGGGGCGTCGTCCACGTGCTCAAGAACGGGCTCCTTCTCCCCACGCCCTTCCTCGACATCTCGGCGCTCGTCACGACGCAGGGGAACGAGCAGGGCCTCCTCGGGCTCGCGTTCTATCCGGACTACGCGACGAGCGGCCGCTTCATCGTGGATTATTCGCGTTCCGCCTCCGGGACCGAGAACGGCGACACGGTCGTCGCCCGCTACAAGGTCACGAGCAACCCCGACGTCGCCGACCCCGCAAGCGCCGAGGTCCTCCTCACGATCGACCAGCCGCAGTCGAACCACAA
Source organism: Methanobacteriota archaeon (assembly GCA_016180755.1). Taxonomy (GTDB): domain Archaea; phylum Thermoplasmatota; class E2; order JACPAO01; family JACPAO01; genus JACPAO01. The sequence goes on along the minus strand of JACPAO010000041.1, from coordinate 5,170 downwards.
CGGCGGCCTCGTCAAGTTCGGCCCGGACGGGATGCTGTACATCGCCTCCGGCGACGGGGGCGGGGCCGACGACGACGACGCGGGCCACGACCCCGTCCAGGGCAACGGGCAGAGCCTGGAGACGCTCCTTGGGAAACTCCTTCGCATCGACGTTTCCGGCGAGGGTCCCTACAAGATCCCCGCGGACAACCCGAGCCTCGGGGCGAACGCGAAGAAGGAGATCTGGGCGTACGGGCTTCGCAACCCGTGGCGGTTCAGCTTCGACCGCGCGACGGGCGACCTCTTCATCGCGGACGTCGGGCAGCTTCTTTGGGAGGAGATCGACTACCAGCCGAAGGCCAGCAAGGGCGGCGAGAACTACGGGTGGCGGGTCTGGGAGGGGTCGCACCTGTGGCGGCCCGGGACGGCGCTCGTGGGCGACACCAAGCCGGTCGCCGAGTACCCACACGGGACCGGCCACTGCTCCATCACGGGCGGCTACGTGTATCGGGGTCCCAAGGTGCCCGCGCTGCAGGGCTTCTACCTCGTCGGGGACTACTGCACGGGCCAGTTGTGGACGCTCGTGAAGCAGAACGCGGAATGGCGGCTTGCGGAACTCCAGGACACGCCCTACCTCATCTCCTCCTTCGGGGAGGACGAGGCGGGCGAGTTGTACCTCACGCACCACGCCACGACGGACGGCGCAGTGTACCGGTTCGATCCCGTGTCCTAGCGTTGGCCGGCGAGGCGGGAAGGCTCGGCCGAGGTCGGCTCTTCGGCGACGGGCTTCTCCCAGTTCTTCTCGCCCGCGCGGATGGGGACATCGATCCAGTTCTCGCGCGGCGGGAACGGGCACGAGTAGTCGTCGCTGTACGCGCAGTACGGGTTGTACGCGTAGTTGAGGTCGAGGAAGATGAGCTGGTTGGGCCGGTGGGGCACGTCGAGGTAGCGTCCCGCGCCGTACGTCTCCTTGGGCGCGGTCGCGTCGCGGAACGGGATGAATACGTGGTCGTCGTCGGCGCCGTGCCGGTACGCGGTGAGCCGCACCTTCGCCTGCTCGAGGGGGAACTCGAAGACGCCCGCGACGAGCATCCTGCGCTCGTCCCCGTCGCTCGTCGTCATGGTGACCCACTTCTCCTCCGTCGCGGGCACGAGCTTCGTCGCGACGTAGTAGCGCTTGTCGGGCGCGTAGTAGTTGAGGCCGGAGAAGCGGCTTCGCAGCGGGGCCGGGATCGGGGAGTCGCGCTCGTTCGTGAACGCTTCGTCCTTCTCGCGTCGGTAGGAGAGGATCTCGGATTCCGTGAACGTCATGCGCGCCTCGGGGCCGCGGGCACCGCCCTCGCGCCCGGGTGTTCCTGCTCCTCGAGCCACTTCTCCGCGTCCATCGCCGCGCGGCATCCCGCGCCGGCCGCCGTGATCGCCTGGCGGTACCGGATGTCGTGGACGTCCCCCGCGGCGAAGACGCCCTCGACGCTCGTCATGCTGTGGCGCTTGAGGACGAGGTACCCCTTCTCGTCGAGGTCGACGTGGGTGCGGAAGATCTTCGTGTTCGGCTCGTGGCCGATCGCGACGAATACGCCGTCGGTCTTGTAGTCGGTCACCGCCTTCGTCTTGAGGTTCCGAAGCTTCACGGACGTGACCTTCCCGTCGCCGAGGATGTCCTCGACGGCCGTGTCCCACACGACCTTGATCTTGGGGTTCTTGAGGACGCGTTCCTGCATGATCTTGCTCGCACGGAACTCGTCGCGTCGGTGCACGATCGTGACCTTGCTCGCGAACCGCGTGAGGAACGAAGCTTCTTCCATGGCGCTGTCCCCGCCGCCCACGACGACGAGCTCCCGGTCCTTGAAGAAGGCCCCGTCGCAGGTCGCACACGACGAGACGCCGTGGCCGCGGAGCTTCGTCTCGTTGGGAAGACCCAGCCACTTGCTCGAGGCGCCGGTCGCGAGGATGACGCTCTCCGCCTCCCACATGTCACCTTCGACCTCGACGCGGAAGGGGCGGCGCGAGAAGTCGACCTTCGTGACGTTCTTGTCGATGATCTTCGAGCCGAAGCGTTCGGCCTGCTTGCGGAAGAGGTCCATGAGTTCGGGGCCCAGGACTCCCTCCGGGAACCCAGGATAGTTCTCGACGTCCGTTGTCAGCATGAGCTGGCCGCCGTTCTCGCGGCCCGCGATGACAAGAGGCTCGAGGCGGGCCCGCGCCGCATAGAGGGCCGCGGTGTAGCCGGCCGGGCCGGAGCCGATGATGAGGACCTTGACGCGGTTCATGACGAACGCCGATTGTCAGCCTAGGGCGACCTTAAAGGTTTGCGAACCCGGGGTCAAGCCGGGCCGTCGGGTGGGAAACCCTGGTCGACGAGCAGGTGGAAGAACTCTTCCTCGCGGCCGTCCATGATGCCGCCCGTTGCGAAGTATTTCCGGATCGGGTTGAGCCAGTCGCCGCTCCGAGTGGCCTTCGCCATGACGTCGAAAGTCTCCGCGAGGTCCGTGGGGGACGGGTCGGCGTACCGATCCGTGTGCAGCACGAGGCGTGTCGGCGTGCGCGGTTTCGGTGCGCCCGAGCTGGCAGGCCGTCCCATCGTGAGCCCAAAGAGCGGAACGACGCCCGAAGGGAGGCCGAGGAGGCGCGCGATGGCGCGCGCGTTGTTCTGGACGCTCCCAAGGTAGCAGGTCCCGTAGCCGAGGGATTCGGAGGCGACGACGAGCGATTGGGCAAACAGGGCGGCGTCCGTGATTCCGAAGAGCAGCGCCACGAACGTGCGCATCCCGTAGGTTTCGCCGCGCGACTCGAGGAGGAGCCGGAGCCTTCGAGCGTCGAGGAGGACGACGAACGCCTCGGGAGCCTGCTTCACGAAGTCCTGGCCGCCGCACAGCGCGGCGAACTCGGCCCGCAACGCGGAATCCTTGACGCGGACGACGGAGTAGAGTTGGCCGGTCGCGTCGGTCGGCGCCTGTTGGGCCGCGCGCACGAGGTCGAGTAGCGTTGCCTCGGGGATGGGTTCCGCGGTGTAGTCGCGGCACGAGGCGTGGCTTCGCAGCACCGCGACGGTCGGGGACGGCACAAGCATCGCGGCGCGAGCCACGGGACCGGTTATGGCGTTGTCGGAGCCCGGGCGGAAGTTTCATCCGCCTGGCGCTTTTGCCCGCGCCGTGGCCGGTGGGGGGAAACTCGCTGTCATCGCGGCGCTCCTGGGAAACCTCCTCATCGCCGTCCTCAAGCTCGTCGCCGGGCTCATCGCGAACAGCGCAGCCCTCTTGGCCGAGGCGGCGCACAGCTTCAGCGACGTCGGCAACCAGGTGCTCCTCCTAATCGGGCTCTCGCGTTCCAAGCGGCCCCCGACCGAGCGGAACCCGTTCGGCGGCGGCAAGGCCGCGTACTTCTGGCCCTTCCTCGTCGCGGTCCTCCTCTTCGGCTTCGCGGGCGCTTATTCGCTCCTCGAGGGGATCGAGAAGGCCCTGCATCCCCACGAGCTCGAGGACATCCGCCTCGGCCTCGGCGTGCTCGGGGCGTCCTTCGCGATCGAGGTCGTCTCGCTGTCGGTCGCTTCGCGGGAGGCGCGAAAGGACGCCCGGGCGCGCGGCATCACCAGCGTTCGGGATTTCTTCCAGGAGAACCGCGACGCCACCTTGCTCACCGTGCTCGTCGAGGACAGCCTGGCGCTCGTCGGGCTTCCCGTCGCCGCCGCGGCGCTCCTTCTTGCGAAGTACACGGGGAACCCGGTTTGGGACGGGATCGGGAGCATCGTGATCGGGTTGCTCCTCATGGGGTTCGCCTTCTTCCTCGGGTGGGAGGTCAAGGACCTTCTCATCGGCCGCGGGCTCTCGCAGCGGGACAGCCTCAAGGTGAAGCGGATCTTCGAGGCCGACGCATCCGTCGAGACGCTCCTGCAGTTCCGGACGATGTACGTGGGCCCCCACGCGGCGATGATGGGCGCCGAGTTTTCCTTCCGGAAGACGGTGCGAAGCGAGGACGTCGAGGGTTCGTTGGCGCGGCTTGAATCGTTGCTCCGGGAGGCCGTGCCCGTCCTCAAGTTCGTCTACCTGGAACCTTCCGGCGTGGCGGACGCGGGGCTTTCGGAGGAAGAGAAGGACAAGCCGCCCCCAAGGGGCATCGCGCGCTGATGCAGGACCTCGAGGAGCCGGTAGTCGAGGAGGCCGTTTCGTTGGCAGTACAGGATCGACTCCTTCTGGTACGGCCGCAGGTGGTCGCCGCGCGCCTTGACCTCGCACGGGAACACGCGGCTTGACCCTTCCATGTAGGCGAACCAGTCGGCGCTCACGACGCGGTAGCCACGCGCGAGGCCCCGCAGGATGGCGATGAGTCGACGCTCACCCACGCTCTCGACGAACGATTCGAACCGCCGCCGGGTCAGGAACCGCCGGATGAGCGGCAGCGAGCCGCCCGAGTCGGCGTAGGCGTTGTACGGGGGCCGAGCGGCGATCGCCTCGAGGGCGCGAAGGAGGCTCGGGAGGGCGCCCGCGTCCGCGAGCGCGTCGATGCGTTCCTGGGCGCGCTCGGCCACTCGGAGCGGCGAGACGCGTCCGCCCAGCAAGGCGCCGGGCCACGCGTCGGGGGCGAAATTCGACGGGGGCCGGTCCGTGACGGCGAGGAAGAGCCGATGGAACAAGGCCGGAGGTACGGCCTCGTACCCGAGCCGCTGAAGGACCTCGCGGGCCGCAAGCTCGACGGGGACGGGCCGGCCGTGGCGATCGTAGAAGAGCTTGCGCGTCGATTCCCCGTACCTGGATCCGTCGTAGTCCACGTACACGCGAAGCGAAGGGACATGGGCGCTGCGCGCGTACAGGCCGTCGGCCGGGACGACGACGGGGGCCTCGAGCACCTCCTCGAGGACGCGGTGCGAGGCGCCGAAGCGCGCAAACTGCGGAAGCGGGATAACGTAGGTCGGCTCGCACGTCGGGTTCACGATGAAGAAGTGGCTGGTGCGCTCGAGGAGCAGGCCGAAGGCGTTACTTAGCACCCGCTGGAACCGGTGCCCGAACAGGCCGTAGAACGTCTCTTCCTTGATCCGCTGGGGGCCGTGCCAGGCGAGCAGCCGTCGACGCCCGGGCGTCGCCTTCGGATCCTGCGCGACGAGGATCGCAGCCCGGAGGCCTCCGGCCCGGGTCGCGAGGTAGTCGAGCGTCGTCCCTTCGGCGACATGGGGCTGCTCGAACTGGTCGAGGAGGAG
>JACPAO010000040.1 GCA_016180755.1 Methanobacteriota archaeon | reverse complement strand
TAAAGACGCACGACGCCTGTGCCTCGGGCCGGAAAAGTTCGCTGAACCACTCGCTCCCGCCATCGTTGCCCGCGGCGTCGATCAAGGCAAAGATCGCCATCGTCTGGCCAGCCCCGCCCATGACGCCGAGAACGGCGACCATCGCGAACATCGACTTCCGGAATTTCCTTTCCCCAAATTTGGAATTCGACAAACCACTTACCCCGTCCTCACGTAGAGACCATCATATTTTATGATTTCTAGATAGGAAGGGTACGCTCTGATTAGGTTGGTTACGTTACGGCGGCCGAAAAGGCCGGCCGCCCAAAACGCGGGGCCCTGAACGGCCGTTTCGGACCCCCGGAAAGGGCATCCGTCCATCCGCCCCCCAACCCACCCGACTGCGCATGACAAGGCTCGCGTTTCCGAGATAGCCAGCACCGACGTGTACCCCCTCACCCTACGCAACGTAGCCGTCGGCGCAGGGGCCGCCGACCGTTCATCCGATTGACCGCCCAACCGGGGCCTCGGAACCGCACCCAACCAATCTCCAACGCCCTCCGACGGCCCCGGCCCCCTTTTTCCCAGGATAAGGCTAATAACGGTCCTGGCTTGACGCGGCGTCGAGGCCCCTTTTATGGCCAAAGGACACACGGTCACCGTCATCGGAACGGGCACGATCGGCGAGCCCCTCATCGGTCTCCTCTCGATGGAGAAGAAGGCCCTTGGGATCGACAAGGTCATCTTCCACAAACGGACGCCCTCCATCCTCGACCGGTCGAAGGTCCAGAACCTCGTGAAGAAGGGCGCCGAGTTCGCCACGGACAAGGACGCCTTCGCCGGCTTCAAGGCCCTCGGCATGGAGCCCATGTACCACCGGGACGAGGCCATGGCGCAAAGCGACGTCATCATCGACTGCACCCCGGAGGGCGTCGCGATCGAGTCGAAGTCGAAGTTCTACGGGAAGCTGTCGAAGGCGAAGGGGTTCATCGCGCAGGGGAGCGAGTTCGGCTTCGGGAAGATGTACGCGCGCGGCGTGAACGACGAGGCCCTCAAGCCGGGCGACGACCGCTTCATCCAGGTCGTCTCGTGCAACACGCACAACCTCAGTGTGATCGTGAAGGCGATCGCCCTTGCCGACAAGGACAAGGACAAGAACCTCGAGCGCGGCCGCTTCGTGTGCATCCGTCGCGCGAACGACGTGTCGAACGAGAAAGGGTTCATCGCGAGCCCGGAGGTCGGGAAGCACAAGGACGAGGATTTCGGCACGCACCACGCGCGCGACGTCCACTTCCTCTACAAGACGCTCGGCTACAACCTCAACCTGTTCTCGAGCGCGGTCAAGATCCCGACGCAGTACATGCACACCATCTACTTCCAGTTGAAGCTCAAGAACCCGACCACGAAGGAGGAGGTCATGAAGCGTTGGCAGGCCTACCCCTACGCCGCCATCACGCACAAGCAGGTCGCGAACATGGTGTACTCGTTCGGCCGCGACCACGGGCACTGGGGACGGCTCCTCGAGGAGGCGATCCTCGTCGCGCCGACGCTTTGGGTCAGCAAGGACGGGAAGGAGGTCGCGGGGTACTGCTTCACGCCCCAGGACGGGAATTCGCTACTCTCGAGCGTCGCGGCGACGGAGTTCCTCCTTCATCCCAAGGAATACAAGGAACGGATGAAGCCGTTCGACCAGCTGCTCTACAAGGAAGTCTGATCCCGGGACGCGTGGTCCTCGACGAGGGCCTGCCGGTAGTCGTTCCAGACCTGCATGGTCGGATCCTCGAGGCGGAACGGCCGCCCGGCCTCCTCCCACATCTCGAGGAACCGGACGAGTTCCCCGCCGCGGATGCGAAGCGAGACGAGGCGCACGGTGTCTGGGCGCGCCGGCCCAAGGGGCCCTCCGCGGACGAGGAGGTCGTACCGTCCGACCGCGAGCCCCATGACGACGAGGAGGAACCCCGAGCCGAGACCGAGGCCTTGCGCGAGGCGCGCGCCAAGCGACGGAACGGCGACGTTAAGGGCTGCCGTCTTGTAGACGCCGGGCGTCCAGTCCGGCGCGGCCGCTAGCGTGTCGGCGCTCTCCACGAAGCCGCCGAGGGCCGTCGTTTCAAAGAAGGCCGTGACCTTGTATTTCGACGTCTCGGGGGCGCCGAGGTCCTCGAACGTCGTCTGATCCGAAGGGACGGTCGCGATGAGCGCGAAGGGACTGTTGCTGCGCCAGACCTGGTACCCGACGGGCGTCTCGTTGCCCTGCGGGGGAGCCCAGGCGAGGACGGTCGATTCCCGGCTTCGACGGACCTCGAGGCTCGGGGTCACGTCATGGATCCGGGGACTTCTGCCGTCGGCGGGGGTGCCTTGGTGGGATTTGGCCCGTCCGGCCTCTTCGGCCACCGCCGGTTTTTCATGAGAGGAAAAGTCGCCGCCCTTCGCGTCTTCGCGGCGGCCCTGGCCTCGGTCGCCGCTGGGGCCGCCTTCACCGGGGCTGCCCCCGCTGGAACCAGACGCGCCGCCACCGTGGGATGATCCTTGGCCGGAATCGGAAGGGTCGCCCGCGCCGCCGCCTGAATTCCCGCCGGCCCCGTGGCCGCCGCCCGAGGCCCCTCCGCCACCACCGCCCGCGCCGCCACCGCCTCCACCTCCACCACCTCCCCCGCCGCCTCCGCCACCACCGCCTCCACCGCCACCGCCGCCTCCGCCGCCGCCGGCGGCAACGACGTCCGTCCCTGGGACCGGGCCGAGAACGGCCGCCACGGAGAGTGCCAAGGCAAGCGTAGCAGCGAAGGCGCGTCGGGCCCGGATTACCGTAGTGCGTCGACCTCCCCAGGCGAGGGACGGTCCGCCGATTCGGCGAGCGTCTCTCGACCTAGCCGCAGGACCTGCGGCCACCCATATTTAGGGGTTGCGTAGACGGGATTGTTCCCCGCAGAGTCCGTGGGACGTCCGTCGCGCGGAGGACGGCGAACAACAACCCTTCTAAGGGCGCCGGGTCTTGGCCGGAAGGATGGGCGGCGAGGTCCGACAGGCGGTCATCCTGGCGGCGGGGGAGGCACAGCGGCTGCGTCCGCTCACCCACCGCCGGCCCAAGGGCATGCTCCTCGTGGGCGGCCAGCCTCTCCTGCAACACCTTCTGGACACCCTTCGTGCGACCGGGGTCGAGTCGGTCGTCCTCGTCGTGGGAGCCCACTCGGAGAAGGTCCAGTCGTTCTTCAAGGATGGACGGGACTTCGGCCTACGCATCTCCTACGCCCACCAGGGCCAACCCACCGGCACGGCCGACGCGGTCCGCCACGCGCTTCCCTTGGTCGACCGCCGAGGGCCCTGCCTGCTACTTCCCGGCGACAACTACCTCTCCACCAAAAGCCTCCTCCCCCTCAACGAACGCACGGGGGACGTGCTCCTCCTTTCGAACCCGAGGCACGGGACGCGGTACGGCATCCCCGTCCTCCAGGGCGAGCGCCTCACGTCGATCCACTACGCGGACGTCTCGCCGGGCTCGACCCGGGTGAGCAGCGGCGTCGTGCGGGCGAGTCCCCGCCTCATCGACTTCTTCGCAGATGCAAAAAAAGAATCCCTCCACGACCTCGACCAGGTGCTCGACGCCTACCTCCAGGGCGGGAACACGGTCACCGTCGCCGACGTCGAAGGACCCTGGGAGGACGTGAACAGCCCCTGGGACGTCCTGCAGCTCAACGAGCACGTCCTCCACCAGATGGCGAACCACGCCCCCAAGACGCCGGGCCTCAACGTCGTCGGGGCCGTTCACGTCGGGAAGAACTCGTTCGTCGCTCCCTCGGCCACGCTCGTCGGCCCCGTGACGATCGGCGAAGGGTGCCACATCGGCGAGTTCACGGTCATCGGGCCGTACGTCAGCATCCGCAACAACACGACGGTCGGCGCGCACTGCGAGATCCGGCGGAGCATCCTCAACAACAACGTCGTCGTCGACAGCCGCGCGCTCATCCGTGGCAGCATCCTCGACGACGGCGTCAGCGTCGCCTCCGGCTTCGTCTGCCACGAGACGAGCACGGGAGCTGGACTCGTCGGCTGCGTCATCGGGGCCGACACGGAGATCGGACCCGATTGCCGGGCCGCCAGCGGCGCCCTCATCCCCCCCGAGACCCGGATTCCGGCCGGGACCCGCATCCCGCGACAGGAGTGACGTCGGCGTGTGCGGCATCTGCGGGATCGTTGGCGTGCCCAACGCCGCCCGTCTCGTCCTCCAAGGCCTCCGCAGCCTCGAATACCGGGGCTATGACAGCTGCGGCGTCGCGTGGCTCGACGGGGCGCTCCATGCGAAGAAGGCGGTCGGCGGCGTCGATAACCTCCGCCTCGACGGACCGGCCCATGAGACGGCCGCGCTCGGCCACACCCGCTGGGCCACGCACGGCAACGTGACCCAGGAGAACGCGCACCCCCACCTCGATTGCGGGGGCGACGTGGCGGTCGTCCACAACGGCGTCCTCCTCAACTACGAGACGCTGCGCGACGCTCTCACGACCCAGGGGCACACGTTCCGAAGCCAGACCGACTCCGAGGTCCTGGCGCACCTTTGGGAATCGCACGCCGGGGCGGACGGCCTCGAACGCCTGCGGCGCCTCGTCCAGCAGCTCAAAGGCACCTTCAGCATCGCCATCCTGGACCGCACCGAGGCAGCGCTCTACGTCGCCAAGGAACGGAACCCCCTCTGGGTCGGCGCGACGAAGACCGCGAGCTTCCTCGCAAGCGATCCGGTCGCGCTCAAGCCGCATCTTCCGGCCGCGACCCCCCTAGAGGACGGCGACCACGCGCGCCTCACGCCGGGCCGCATCGACCTCTTCGACGCCGCCGGACGGCCCGTCCAGCGGACCGCGCAGCCATTGGCGGGCCTCGACGACCGGATCGACAAGGCGGGCTACGAGCACTTCATGCTCAAGGAGATCCACGAAACGCCCGCGTCGCTCAACCGGATCCTTTCGGCCCACGTCACGATCGAGCCGCCGCACGTGGACCTCCACCTGCCGGACGCGTTCCTCGCGAAGGCGCAACGCGTCCTTTTCCTGGGCGCCGGAACGAGCTTCCACGCCGGCCTCCTCGGGGCCCAGTTCGTGCGCCGCCTGGCCCGGCTTCCCGCCGACGCACAGACGAGCCCGGAATACAAGGACGCAACGAGCGTCCCCGAGAAGGGCACGCTCGTCGTACTCCTCTCGCAAAGCGGCGAGACCCTCGACACCCTCCAGGCGCTCCACCGCATCGAGAGCCTCGGCCCGCCGCTTCTGGCTCTCACCAACTTCCCCAAGAGCAGCATCGGCCGCAAAGCCGACCACGTGCTCGAGCTGCGCACCGGCGTCGAGGTCGGCGTCGCGGCCACGAAGACGTTCCTCAGCCAATCCCTCCTCGTGTACCTTCTCGCCCTCGCGCTCGCGAGGCAACGCGGAACGGTCGGCGACGCGGCGCTCCTGCAGGCCGCGACCGAACTGAAGCGGTTCTCGCGGGCGATCGACCGCGTCCTCTTCCGGACCGCGGAGGCGGGGCAATTGGCCCGCGAACTGAGCCGGTTCGACCACGTCTTCCTCCTTGCGAAGGACCTCCTCCTTCCCGCGGCCTTCGAGGGGGCCTTGAAGCTCAAGGAGATCGCGTACCTCCACGCCGAGGCCTACGCCGCCGGTGAGCTCAAGCACGGCCCCTTCGCGCTCCTCGAGAAATCGACGGCCGTCGTCTTCCTGCTCGCGCCCGGCGCCCACGAGGCGAGCCTGCGCAACAGCCTCCATGAAGTGCACGCGCGCGGCGCACCCACGTTCGTGATCGCCATGGATGGCGCGCAGGACCCTGGCCCGCTCGCGACGCACACGCTGTGGGTGCCGGCGGCGCCCTTCGACCTCCAGCCGCTCGTCTTCAGCACGGCGCTCCACCTCGTGAGCTATTGGGTCGCGAAGGCGCGGGCACTGCCCATCGACCGGCCCCGGAACCTCGCGAAGAGCGTCACCGTCGAGTAGAGAGGGCCGCTACAGCATCCGCGAGCCCGGCTTCACCCAGCCGGAGACGACGCGACCCAACGTGATGAGGCAGTCGTTGCCCACGATCGCGCCGACGTTCAAGGAGCAGTTGATCCCGATCTTGGTGCCGTCCCCGACGATGGCGCCGAGTTTCCTTCGGCCCGTGTCGATACGCGAGCCGTCCTCGAGCGTGACGCGCACGTTCGACGGGGTGACCTTGAGGTTCGCGACCGAGGTCCCGGCCCCGAGGTTCACGTCGCTTCCCAGCACCGAGTCTCCGACGTAGCTGAGGTGGGGCACATTGGTGCGCTCCATGATGAGGCTGTTCTTGATCTCCACCGAGGCCCCGATGTGGCATCCGTCCCCGATGCTCGTGGAGGGACGCAAGTAGGCGCGGGGCCCGATCTTCGCGTCGCGGCCGATCACGACCGGGCCCTCGATGTAGGTGCCCGCCTTGACGACCGTCCCCTTCCCGATCGAGACCGGCCCATGGACCACGACGCCTTTCTCCACGGCACCTTCGACGACCCCTTCCCAACCCGCCATGAGCGTCTCTTGGATCCGCAGGAGGTCCCACGGCCGGCCGGCCTCGAGCCATTCGCGGAACCGGACGACCTTGACGCGCTCCCGTTTCACGTGGGCGTTGAGCGCGTCCGTGAGCTCGAACTCCCCTCGCGGCGACTTGCGGAGGGCGGCCGCCTCGTCCCGGATCGCGGCGTTGAGGCGGTAGGCGCCCGCGTTCACGAGCCGCGACGGCGGCCGGGGGCTCTTCTCGACGATGCGACGAAGGTGGGAGCCGGCGACCTGCAGGGCCCCGTAGTCGCGCGCGTCCGCGACCTGGAACGCGGCAAGCGCGGGACCGCCGGCCGCGACGAGCCGACGGTAGTCCTCCACGCTCGCAAGCGTGGCGCCGTAGACGAGCAGGAAGTCGTCGGGCCGCCGTTCCTTCACGGCCGCCAGGGCGTGACCGGTCCCGTGGGGCTCCTTCTGGTGGATGAAGCGGACGGAGGCGCCCGTCACGGGGTTCGTGCGGAACCAGTCGCGGACGACCTTCTCGTGGTGGTGGGTGACGATGAGGAACTCCGTGACGCCCGCCTCGACGAGGCGCTCCGCGGTCCAGGCAAGAAGCGGCTTTCCGGCGACCGGAAGCATGACCTTGGGCCGCCGCGAGGTGAGCGGGCGCATCCGCTTGCCTTCGCCGGCTGCGAGGAGGACCGCCCGCATGTCGCCGTGGGACGGCGCGGGGAGGTCTCAAGCCTTTTGGTTTGGCGCGACGCGGAACCAGCGGTAGAGGTTCTCGGCGTCCTTCTTCGAGAACTCCTCGTCGGAGTCGACGAGGATCCCGATGCCGTCCTCGAGGCTCGTCGAGGCCTTCCAGCCGAGCTGCCGTTCGGCCTTCGACGTGTCGGCAAGCGTCTCCTTCACGTAGTTCTTGAGCGGGTTCTCGACGTAGGTGGGCTCGACGCTCGTCCCGAGCCGCGCGTTGAGGAGGGCGATCATCTCGTTGAACGAATGCTCCTTCCCCGTCCCGATGTTGTAGACCTCGCTCCCGGTGCCCTTCTCGAGCGCGAGGAGGAGGGCCTCGACGAGGTCGCCGACGAAGGTGAAGTCCCGGGTCTGGTTGCCGTCGCCGAAGACGACCGGCGAGACGCCGTTCTTGATGCTCCAGTAGAACTGGCTGATGTTGTTCGCGAAACGCGTCTTGCCACGACCCCGTATTCGTGCTGGTACGTGTGCGCCGCCTGCTCCATGATGTACTTGCTGAGCTCGTACGGGGTCGCGGGCACGATGGCCGCGTCCTCGCGAAACGGCTTCGGGGAGCGGGCGTAGAAGCTGCTCGTCGACGCGTACACCACCTTGAGTTGGTGCTCGCGGGCGGCGTCGAGGACCGTCACGAACTGCTCGAAGTTCTCGAGGATCTTCGATTTGGGGTCGTTCGAGTACATCGGCGCGCTCGTGTACCCGGCGAAGTGGGCGACCCGATCGATGCGGTGGCGGCCGACGATCCGCTCCACGAGCTTCGCGTCCGCGGCGTCCCCCTTGATCTTGGTGCAGTCGACGCCGTCGAGGTTGGAGATGCGCCCGAGGAACTCGTTGTCGAGGACGACGACGCGTTCCCGCCGCGCGACGAGGGTCCGCACGAGGTTCGTGCCGATGAAGCCCGCCCCGCCCGTGACAAGGACGCCGCCTTTCTTCTCCATGACAGGCCGGAGCCGGCGCAGCCTTTGAAGCCTTTCCTCGCGCCGCCGTCGTCGACCCGGGGTTGGGCGCGACGCCGAAAACGATTTAGCCCCCCAGGCGTGCTCATGCTTCTCATGGGGCGCAATTCTCCGTTTCTCGCGGCCCTCACGCTCCTTCTTGCGGGCTGCGTCGAGGAGGGGACGGCGTCAAACCTGGACGGGGCGCAACGGCCGGGCAGCGACGTGGAGTCTCCGGGCGACGTGCGCGAGGACGCGGCGACGCTCGCGGGATCCGTGCTCGACGACCAGCAGCAGCCCCTTCCCGGCACGCTCGTCGGGATCCTGGAGTACAACCTTACCGCGACGACGGACGAGGCCGGGAAGTTCCGATTCGGGAACCTCGCGCCGGGCACCGTCACCGTCAGCGCCGCCAAGCTCGGGTACGACTCGGGCGTGAAGCGCGTCACGCTCGAGGCGCTCGGCGAATCGGGCGCCCTCTTCATTCTCAGCCCCATCCCGACGAGCGACCCCTTCCACGAGACGTTTCCCTACGAGGGTTTCTTCACGTGCAAGATGGGCCTGCCGACCCAGAGCACGGCGTGCGGGTCGGTCTTGGTGATTGGGTTCCGCACCGACGACCTCCTCTGGGCAGGCGACAAGGCGTTCCAGTTCTGGAACCTCTCCCGGCCCGACTACGTGACGATCATCGGGGAGCTCACGTGGCACCCCGCGACGCTCGCCTCCTCCACGAAGCTCCGGAGCTCCTTCGACCACGAACGGTTCGGAAGCCACTGGTTCTGCGGGCATGAAGGCAAAGCCCCGATCCACTACCGGTACGAGCGCGCCCTCGACCTCGGCAGCAAGGACACCGGCGACTGCCAAGGCAACAGCTTCTCCGCGAACGCCGCGCCGCAGCAGCCCATCTTCGGGAAGGCGCTTGTCACCGGGTTCCGGGTGCCGTTTGGCGGCACCTCGCCCCCCGACGACCCGCCCGTCTACATCGCCTTCCAGCAGCGGGTGCAGTCGTACATGTCGGTCTTCTACGACGAGCCTGCCCCCGAGGGCTGGCAGGCGCGGCCGGACAACTAGGACCGGGCCGCGCCGGCCTTCGCGAACGCCGGCGCCGATAGCGATCCCGGGTCCACGCCGGGGAAGCGCCGCACGACGGCCGCGAGCTCGTCGGGGGCGAGCTGGACCTCTTCGCGGAGCCGGCGAAGGATCCGGTACTCCTTCTCGTTCAAGGAGCCGTCGAGGAGGTGGTAGCGGAGCTGGGCCTCGTAGATCTCCATGCGCCGGCGGCTGATCTCGTCGGGCGACTCAAGGGCCGGGAACCATTTGTTGATGAGGAACGTGACCCACTTCTGCAGGGGCACCATCGCGAAGGTGGCGACGAAGCCCGCGATGATGAACCCGAGTTGCAGGCCCTCGAACTGGGCGAGGACCGTCTGTTCGAAGAAGTACTCGATGGTGTTGCCGAGCGTGATGAAGGTCGCCGGGAGCGTGACGCCGACGACGCCGTTCCGGGTGATCTTCTTGAGGAGCCGGTCGACCCCCATGAGCTGGTACCGAAGGATGGCGTAGAGGAGGAGCACCGCGCCCACGATCTCGAGGAGGGGCACGATGAGGAGGCCGAAGAAGGCCTGCGCGTTCGCGTACTCGAGGGCGGCGGGGTCGTTCTGCCTCGCGAGGGTGTTGGCGATGATGTCGAGCGTCGTGAGGACGAGGCTCGAAAAGACCAGGATGAAGAAGGAAACCGCAAGGATGCGGATCCGGTGCCGTTCCTCGGCGCTGTCGATGTCCCACGCGTGGTAGACGAGGATTCCGAGGCACGTGAGGGCGAGCGCGCTCACGTAGACGTTGAAGACGTTCGTGGCCGTGAGATAGTCCCACGCGCCGAAGAGGTCGGCGGCCATGAAGGGCACGGCAAGCAAGAGCACGACGCCGCCTCGCCGCCCTTCCGCGAGCCACGGTAGGGCGGGCCGCGGGAACACGAGGACGAACCACAGGAAGAGCGGGCCCAAGAGGTAGGCGCACCAAGCGTTGAGGTGGGTGGCGCCCGCGTCGAGCCCACCCCCCGGAAGGAGGATGATGAAGGCCTCCGTGAGGCTCTTGGTGGCGCTCACGAGGTAGAAGAGGAAGAACACGAGGTTGTACACGGCGGGCTGGCCGCGGCTCACGACGATGTACGCGAGCACGAAGAGGATCGCGGAGACCGCAAGAGGCATCACCCAGTACACGACGTGAGGGATGGCGTTCGCCGACACGGGGGCGTAGACGACGACCCATTTCCCCGTCGAGCCGCCGCTGCCGGCCGCGGGCGTCACGACGAGCTGGACGAAGAACGTCTCTCCGGTGGCAAACGTGTGGGTGACGTTGGGGTCCTCGCCGATCTCGGCGTACGCGACCTGGCCGTCGCCGAAGTCCCAGGTCCAGTTGACGATCGGGTTCGACGAGGGGTTGGCGGACGCGTCGATGAAGCGGACGGCCTCGCCGACCTTGGGCTGCAGGGGCTCCCAGGTGAAGTCGGGCGTCGGGTCGTCCTGCGCGGCGGCGGTCGGCGCAAGGGGCAGCACGAAGAGGAGGCAGAGTAGGGGTCGTCGCCAGACCAGGAGCGCATCACCGAAGCCATTCGGCCGGGATGAGGGGGTTGTCGGAGGCTTCCGTCGGCGCGCCCCCGCCTTCTTGCTTCGGCGCGGGTGCGTGGTGGAAGAGCGGCTCGAGGCCTAGGTTCGGACCCAGCGCGGCGAGCTCCTGCTGAACGGAAGCGCTCGCGACGAGGTTCTGGAGGGCGCGTTCCCCGCTGCGGCGCGTGCGGCCCATGGCGAACGCGACGCCCGCCGCGATCAGGATCGCCAGGGCGATCGGCCCGGCGAGGGCCCAGCCGAGGCCGCTCGCGCTCGTCGGGGCGGGTCCGACGGCCATCGCACTGCCCGGGTCGCGCTCCAGGCGGGCGTTCCGGAAGGACGCCGTCGCGGCCATCTCGCCGATGTTGCCAGCGTAGTCGTACGCGAGCGCCCGGATCTCGTGGGTCCCATTGTCGTAGCGGGCCGTGTTGAGGAGGAACTCGAACGGCGCCTCGTAGTCGGTGAAGGCGAGCCGGCCGTCGACGTAGTACTCGACGTATTCAGTCAGGAGGTTGTCCTTGACGGTCGCGGGG
>JACPAO010000039.1 GCA_016180755.1 Methanobacteriota archaeon | reverse complement strand
GTTCAGAAATGCGTTGTGAAATACGTTCTGGATTATTCTTAATGAAAAGCCTGCGTCCTTCTGCAAGTTTCTTTACATACTCAACATCATTATGATGCCTCCAAGAAGCCAATGACGCATGAATGCGCCAATGCTCTGCCCACGGTAGTCTAATAATATTATCAGGATTGTTGTTGTGCTTATTAAGATCTTTGTGATGCCGGATCTTTCCTGCGCTCTGGGTGTAGATGCCATGAGCGAGATTCCATTCGTCAGCAAGACGGTGCACAAACTCCCAAGTGCGCCTGAGAGGATGCAGCATCTGTTCATATCCCTTTAGGTCTTTATCAACTGCACCGTCGTACAATTTTGCATACAAAGGCATGAGCGACGTACTAAATTCTAAGTCCTTTGCCTCTCTATAGACTCCGGAACGTAACAGGAAACGATGGTCGGGCGTGCAACGCACCTTTTCGCCCGAGTCCAGCGTCACCTCGAGAAGGGGTGCATTCTTTCGCGTCACACGGGCGTTCCGGCCCTCGGCGACGACGATACGGCCATCGGAGTCGACGCTGTAGACGAAGAAGCGCCCCTCGGGGCCGAAGCGGGCGAGCTCCTCGAAGGAACGTTCCGTGCCGTCGAGCAACTTCACCTTCGTGTCGCCCGTGAAGCATCCCCAGTTGCCTTGCCCCGTCACAAGCGGGTACCGCAGCGAGAAGTCCTGGGCCATGCGGGCCATGGCGTCGTAGATGCTCGCGTCGCCGTGGGGATGGTACTTGCCCATGACCTCGCCGACGATACGGGCGGACTTGCGGGTCGGCTTGTCGGGGTTCGCGCCGAGCTCGTTCATCCCGTGGAGGATGCGGCGGTGGACGGGCTTGAGGCCGTCGCGCGCGTCGGGGAGGGCGCGGGCGACGATGACGCTCATCGCGTAGTCCATGAAGCTCGTCTTGAGCTCCTGGTCGACGCTTCGCGTCGTGAGGCGGAGCGCGATGTTGCCGTCGCCTTCGGGGGCGGGCGTCGTGCTAGACGTCAAGGTTGACGACCTCCGCGGCGTGCTTCTCGATGAAGTCGCGTCGGGGCTCGACGGCCTCGCCCATGAGGATGGAGAAGAGCTCGTCCGCGCGGGCCGCGTCGTCGACCGTGACGCGGTGGAGCGTGCGCGTCTTCGGGTCGAGCGTCGTCTCCCAGAGCTGGACGGGGTTCATCTCGGCGAGGCCCTTGTACCGTTGGATGGCGACGCCCTTCTCGCCGCCCCATTCGGCAAGCTTCGCGTCCTTTTCCCGGTCGGTGTAGACGTAGAGCTCCGCGTTGCCGCGCTTGAGGCGGTACAGCGGCGGCTGGGCGATGTAGATGTAGCCCGCGTCGACGAGCGGCCGCATGAACCGGTAGAACAGCGTGAGGAGAAGGGTCCGGATGTGCGCGCCGTCGACGTCCGCGTCGGCCATGATGCAGATGCGGTGGTACCGGGCCTTCGCGGGGTCGCACTCGTTCTGGATCCCCGCGCCGATCGCGAGGATGAGCGCCTGCACCTCCTTGTTCTGGAGGATCTTGTCGAGGCTCGCCTTCTCGACGTTGAGGATCTTGCCGCGGATCGGGAGGATCGCTTGGTAGTCGCGGTTGCGGCCGAGCTTCGAGCTGTTGTGCACGAACACGCCGCTCGCGAGGGCGAAGTTGTGCGTCCCCGGGACCTCGAGGTCGTACGCGTCGATGCGTTCGCCGGAGGGTTCTACGCCCACGACCTTGTGGTTTTGAGCCGCGACGGGCGCCGCGAACGCCCGGATTTCTGAGGTGGACCGGGGCGTCCCGTACGCGGCGAGGGTCTCGCGCCGCAGCGGCAACAAGGCATCGCCCGGCCGCAGGTCCTTGGCCTTCCGGTAGGAACCGATGCGCGTCATGAACAAGTGGTCGGGCGTGCACGTGATCCGTTGGCCGTCGTCGAGGCGGACGTCGACCACCTCGGCCTCGCGCCGCGTGACGCGGACGTTCTCGACGGGCGCGATCCCCACGCGGCCGTCCTCCCGGATCGTGAAGCAGTGGTTCGCGCGTCCCGCCTCGAACTCCTTGGCGAGCTGGGCGAACGGGACGTCCCGCCCGTCCGCCAACGCCACCTTCGTGGCGCCGGAGAAGCAGCCCCCGGCCGAATCCCCCTCGACGATGTAGAGTTCCGATTTCGCGGGGTCGCGCTCGGCGCAGTCCGCGAGCTTCCCCGGGAGCCCTCCGCCTTCGAGGAGGCCTTTGCGGCGCGTGAGCTCGCGCGCCTTGCGGGCGGCCTCGCGGGCCTTCTGGGCAAGGATCGCCTTCTCGAGGATCGGGCGCGACGTCGCCGGGTGCTCCTCCAGGAAGTTCGAGAGCTGCTCCCCGACGATCGTCTCCACGATCCCCTTCACTTCGCTGTTCCCGAGGCGCGTCTTGGTCTGGCCCTCGAACTGCGGGTTCGGGACCTTGCAGGAGAGGATGGCGGTGAGGCCCTCGCGGATGTCGTCGCCGTCGAGGCCATCGTCGCCCTTGAAGAGCTTGTTCTCCTTCCCCCAGTCGTTCACGACGCGGGTGAGCGCCGCGCGGAACCCGGCGAGGTGCGTCCCGCCTTCGTGCGTGTTGATGTTGTTGACGAACGTGTGGACGTTCTCGGTGTAGCCGTCGGTCCATTGGAGGGCGAGCTCGACGACGACGCCCGGGTCCTTGTCGTCCTTGCCGCTTCGGCCCTCCGTGAAGACCGGGTCGGGGTGGATCGGGGTGCGGGCCTTGTTGAGGTGCCGGACGAACTCGATGATGCCGCCCTCGTAGTGGAACGTCTCGGCCTTCGCGGGGTCCTCGCGTTCGTCGCGGATCGCGATCTTGACGCCCTTGTTGAGGAACGCGAGCTCGCGAAGCCGCTGCGCGAGGATGTCGTAGCCGAACCTCACGTCCTCGAAGATCGTCGCGTCGGGCCAGAAGGTGACGGTCGTGCCGGTCTCGGCAGATTGTCCGCTACGGACGACGGGTCCCTCGGGGACGCCCATACGGTAGGCTTGGCGGAATTCGCCCCCGTCGCGGCGCACGACGGCCTCCATGCGCGTCGAAAGGGCGTTCACGCAGGCCGCGCCGACGCCGTGGAGGCCGCCGGAGACCTTGTAGGCGCCGTGGTCGAACTTGCCGCCCGCATGGAGCATCGTGAGGACGACCTCGAGGGCGCTTCGGCCGCCCTGCTCCTTCATGGGGTCGACCGGGATGCCGCGGCCGTTGTCGCGCACGGCCACGCCTCCGTCGGCGCGAAGCGTCACGAGGATGTCGTCGCAGAAGCCCGCGAGCGCCTCGTCGATGGCGTTGTCCACGATCTCGTAGACGAGGTGGTGGAGGCCCCGGCCGTCGGTGGAGCCGATGTACATGGCGGGACGCGCCCGGACGGCCTGGAGGCCTTCGAGGACGCGGATGCTGGAGGCGGTGTATTCGCCCTTCTCGGTGGGTTTGCGGGACACGCGGGAGGCTCCTGGGGAGCCGTCTAGGCAGTGGTGCGAGGGGGCCGCGGGTGTCGAGTCCTGGGGCTAGAGTCCACGCTTTCTCGGCGCGTAACCCATCCCAAAAAACGGACCCGGCGGCTTAAATACTGACTAGGCGGTTTTCTGGCGCTTCGGTATATAAGGGGAGCCGTCTTAAAACTTACCCTGCGGAGGGCGGAAATGGCGGCCGCGGAATCCCTGTTTTTCTTGGACACGGCGGCCATCTTGGAGGCCGTGAACCTCGAGGCGGCGCGCTGCCGCACGGCGCCGGAGGTCGTCGCCGAGGTCCGTCCGGGGGGCGCGACGGGGCGGCGCCTGGAGCAGATGCTGGCGGCGGGCCTATTGGTCGTCGCGGCCACGCCCGAGGGGCGAATGAAGGTGCAGGCGGCCGCGAAGAAGGCGGGGAGCCTCGCGCGCCTGAGCGAGGCGGACGTGTCGATCCTCGCGCTCTCCGTGGACCTGGCGGGCTCGGGGGAGCTCCTGAGCGACGACTACACGGTCCTCGACGTCGCGAAGCGGCTCGGGATCGCGGCCCGGCCCGTCACAAAGGAGGGGATCGGGAAGACCAAGGACTGGGCGGCGCGGTGCCGCGGGTGCGGACGCAGGTACGGGGCCGGGGCGGCCGGGACGGTCTGCCGCGTGTGCGGCGCGGAGGTACGGCTCGTTCCAAGACGCGGCTAGGGCGAGACCAGGCGGAGGCCGATCTCGTGGTCGAAGAGGCGGACGGCCTCGCTCTCGAACCAATTGAACGGCGCAGTCGCCGCCAGCGTGGAGTCGAACCCCCCGACCAGGGCCCCTTGGCCGTACTCGTCGGTCCGGGTTCCGTTCAACGTCAGTTCCAGGTACCGCGAGCTCGGATCGTCGCCGGCCAGTATGTGCCACACTTCCTTCGAGGGGCTTGCGGCCCCGCGGCCGTAGGCCTCCACGGAGTACACGTGCCCCCGCCGGACCGCCACCCACGTCTCAAACTCTTCGATCGGACCGGGAATCCTCTTGAACGTCGTGTTCACGGTCCCATCGACGACCAGGCCCCCCGCCTCCTCGAAGAGCCTCGTGATGGAGCGCTGCACGGTGTGGATGTCCACGGCGTACGCGAGCACGGCATCGGGTGTCTCGTTGTGCGGACCGGCGGAGGAAATGGGGATGCCGGCCACGGAGAGATGCGCGCGTCCTCGCGAGACGTTGGCGACGACCGCGTCCTCGCACTCGAGCGCAAGAAGGTAGAAGCGCGTGATGCCCGACGCCGTCTCGTTGGGCTGGTAGCCGCTTGGCAGCATCTCCTTGGCGATCGACGTCGGCAGGAGGGCGCGTCCGAAGGCCCCGCGGCAGTCCGTCGCGTTCAAGGGGGCAAGCGGACTGACGCGGGAAGGCTCCGGGGCCGGCGGATCGGGGTCGGCGACTTCGTGGCTCGCGCAGCCCGCGAGGGTCAGGGCGAGGAGCATGACGAAAGGGAGAAGCCGCACGTGCTGGGCCTCCTAGGTCATCGCGGGCGCGGGCGTCGGGGCGGGCGAGCCTTCGGTCGTCGGGGAAGAGAGGAAGCCCGCGAGCTTCACGAGCCGTTCCGTCGGCTCGTAGCGGTGGAAGCGCCCCTCCGTGACGAGCCGGGCAAGGTCCTTCGCGACAAGCCGCTTGAGGTGGTAGGCGAGCGCTTGGCGCGTGAGGGGGAGCGTCGCGGCGAGGCGTTGGTGGAGTACGCCCTGGG
The DNA here is from genome assembly GCA_016180755.1 of Methanobacteriota archaeon. Taxonomy (GTDB): domain Archaea; phylum Thermoplasmatota; class E2; order JACPAO01; family JACPAO01; genus JACPAO01. Next base: position 4,130 of record JACPAO010000039.1, on the reverse strand, counting down.
TGGTGCCGGGGTTCTCGAGTAGGACGCGGGCGATCGTGGGGACGGGCGCGTTCTGGAGGAAGGCGACGCGGCCGGCGTCGGCGCCGAGGTGGGCGCCCGTGTCGAAGTAGCGGCGGTAGCGGCCTTCGCGCTTCGAGACGATGAGCTGGAAGCGTTCCATCTGGGCGAGGTGGTAGGCGAGGGCGCCGAAGGCGACGGAGGAGCCGTCGTCGGTGCGGACGGTCTTGTGGAGCTGGAGGAAGTGGATGCCGGGGGTGGCCTGGATGTGGCGGAAGATGCTCTCGCGGGCGGGGACGTCGAGGAGGCGGTCCTTGCGGAGCTTGGTGTAGAGGGGGAGGAAGAGACGGCTGGCGAACGCAGCGAAGATATCGCGGTAGGCGACGATCAACACTCCGAGGACGACGAGCGCAGACATCGCTCCGGCGGCACCACCCGCCAGCGCCTGGGACTGTCCCCCGCCCACCGAGTAGCGGGCGGCTTGGCCGCCACTCTTCAGCTGATAGCTAGCTTCAGCGTTCGCTGGCCTGGCGTGTGCGACGAGCTGGCCCTCCACCCAGAATGCCGCCCCGTCGCGGACGATTGTCGCATCGTCTCCTTGGACGCCATTCGGTGAGTCAAACGAAATCGCACGGGCGCTCGGCACGGACACGGAACCGGCAAACAGAACCGGGGCGGCGTTCGCCGCGGTTGTGTTCAAACGAATCGTCGCGTTGGTGAGGCGTCCTTGATAGGAGGTGAAGGATCGCTCCATGACCTTCGAGCCCGGACTCATTTCCCGCTCCGTGGTTGTGGCATTGAGGTCAAAGGTGGCGCCCGATGCCGTCACCGTGGCGGGCGAATTGAACCAGTAAAGGGTGACATCGCCGCGGGCGTCGGCCGTCACGGACGGTAGCCTAATTGAAAGCATGTCGCCCGGGAGAAGCCACGTGCCTCGTTCTCCGTCTTGAAACCGCGAACCGTCCCGCCCAGTGCCACCGGGGCCCCGTACTGCCGGCTCCTTGAGTGCCCCTTCGACAACGAGCTCGCAATCTGGACGCAACGAGGCCTGCGAAAGGCCGATGACGACGGCCCCGTTTTTTTGCCCCAGCGAAAGTCGAATCGTCGCGTTGTCGTACCGGGTAGGGCGCTCTTCCGGCGGGGCCGACGGCGGCACGATTTCGCGCCGCGGACTGAGGGGGTTCTTCGTCGAATACTCTGTAAACTTGGTCTGGGTCACCTCGAGCGTTCCGCTTCCCACTAAGATCTCGGCAGGCAAGGCCACCGAGAGTTCAGATCGTAGCGCGGTCCAGAATTCTTGTGCTTCCAGTTCGCCGGCTCCAGAAATCGCAGACCGCGAATTGGTTGTGACGGTCAGGTCGATTGGTGTCGCCGAGGTCACGGGCATGCCGAGGGCACTCGCGGCCAGCAGAAAGGCAACGACGCTTCGTTGCGCCAAGGACTAGAGCCCCTTGAGCTGGATGTTTCGTTGGTGGATTCGGGTACCGGCCATTCCCATGGTCGGCGAATCGCCCGTAATGGCCCGTGTCTTTGTGGCCCCAGAAATCTGAATGTTGCCAGCGCCGTCGCCGGAGGAGTCTAACCCGGCCCCTTCCATTGTTAGGTTTCCCGCGGTCGGGTCCAGCCCGTAGAAAAGTATCGAGTTCTGTTTCACCGTCCGCGAAAATGGGGGAGGCCTGAACTCGTAGGCGAACAAGACGCCCCCGGCGGAGGCTCGGGCAGAGCCCGAAACGACTTCGAATGCCACTGGGAACGGAGCAACTGCGAAGACGTGTGACGCATTCGTCACGCCGATTTTCCGGGCGCTCATCGCGGCAAGAAGGGCGGGTAGGTCTGTACCAGCCTCGATAAGGAAACCTGGACGCCATCCGTTTTCGAGGTTGAGGTTGTCGGCGTCTAGCATAACTGATACAAAAAAAGCGCTTGCCGCCGTTCCATCGACACCTTGATGAGCTGACTTCCGGCACGTCAGGGACTCGATGACCACGTTGGCGATTCCTGGAAGGTATTGGTTGACGTGGTATGCAGGCGGAACCGCCTCGTCTGCGGCGCGGTATGGTACGGGGACGAATGAGGTTGCCCCTCCGCAATCCGTGAGATTGAATCCCGCGAGCGGCACGGCGTCGTTCGCCGGCGGATTTGTAGGTGGGCTTGTGGGGCGCAGGGAAGTAGCGGCGGAATACTGCGAAGTTGTTTGCGCCGTGCACCCCGAGAAGAGGAGCGAAGCGAGAATGCAAGCGGCGAAGGCCTTGATCAACCCTCGACGCACCACCTAAAAGGCTCTGGGGCGATCTGGAATTCTTCGTAGCACCTCATTACGTCGGTGACGGGTTGGACGCAGCGCACATAACCGTGGATGACGGTGCTGCCCGTCGAGTAGGTGTCTGTCGGCGGAAAGTAGGCAAAGAACTCCTTATCCTGATAGCGCCATTGGACGCCGTTCACGTTGGTCCAATAGTGGAACCAGTACTCCTCGTCAGACACCATGCTCTCGGTCGAAATGCATGGCGGGCTCCCGTCCTCCGCGCTCGAGCTGGGCGCAGCCAGCAAGGCGGCAAGCACGATTCCGATCCCGATGGCTGTTGATTTGCGTGCCATCGACACGTTGGAAACGTTTGGGGAAAAAGCCGGCGCTCCGCGTGAAGATTCTCAAGTGCTTTGTGGCTAGGTCGGTAACGTTGCGTCGGTCGGCGTCATTTGTCCGGCAACGCGGTGTAGTCGCAGGCGACCTGGTCCTCTTCCGTCATGAGGCAGGGTTCGCCCCAGAAGATCGTGACCCAGTGGGTCATGCGTTGCTGGAAGACGACGACGAGCTCGGCGCCGTCGCCTGCGGGGAACGTCATGGAGGAGAGGGGCGCGGGGTCCTCCTTGAGCGCCTTGAGGTTCTTCTCCATGGGCGCGTAGTGGCGGATGGGGTTCGTGCCTTTCTGGGCGGCGAACTGGGCTTCGAAGCTGCACAGCGGGTCGCAGAGGGGTTTGTACTGGAGGTAGCTGAAGAGTTTCTTCGACGTGAGGGCGGTCGCCTGCTTCCATTCGATCTCGAGCTGGATGCCGCGAAGGCTGGTCTTGGCGACGTTGAAGTTGTAGCGGGGCTTGTGGTCGTCCCAGACGCACGCGTGGAGGTTGCCCCACGTGAGGACGCCGAAGATGTAGGCGCCGCAGGCGAAGTAGCCTTCGCCGCGAAGCGTCTGCTGGAGCGCTTCGCCGGCGACGGGGACGGGCTTGAGCGTGAAGCTCACCTCGGTGCGTTGGCCGGCCTCGATCGCGACGCTGCGGCTTGCGGCTTCGTACCCGAGGCGCTGGGCGACGATGACGTAGGATCCGGGGAGGAGTCCGGTGAGGACGTAGGCGCCGGCGTCGTTGGTCGTGGCCTCGGCGCCGGTCGTGGGTCCTTGGAGGACGCCGACGGCGACGCCTGCGAGCGGGACGATCGAGTCGTCGGTCACGGTGCCGACGATCTGGCCGGTGTCGTCGTCGGGGGGCGGGGCGCCGACGGAGGGGCCGCTCTTTCCGGTGGCCTCGTCGACGCAGCCGGCCCAGGTCATGGTCGTGAGGACGAGCGCAAGAACTAGCGTACCTGCCCGCATGGGTAGCCCCTGCGCCTCAGTGTCATGGGGCCGATATAATGGTTCGCATGGACGCTCGCTTGGGGCCCGGGGGCTCCGAGCGTTGTCCGAGAAGCGTTGTAACCGCTCAGGGCGGAGGTTCCGAGGTCCCATGAGTCGTGTCGTGAACGCCGTCGTCGTCGCGTTGGCGGCGATCGTGCTCGTCGCGGGGGTGGTGTGGTACGTGGCGGTCGTGGGGCAGGAGGAGAAGGTGTCCGCGGACGTGAAGTGGCGCGTCGAGTCGACGGACGAGCAAAGGACGGTCGTCGTCGCGGACGTCCTCTTCCAGAACCGGCTCGAGGCGGACCTGGAGCTCGTCGGCGTCGAGGTCGCGTACGAGGTCGCGGGGGTCGCGGTCGCCTCGAACCATAGCGAGGATCCGGGGACGCTTGCGGCGCGCGGTTCGCTGTCGGTCCCGATGCGGCTTCTTGTGCCGCCGGACGTCGCCATCGACGTCGTGAGGCAGCATGTGATCTCCGACGAGACGAGCGCGGCCGTGCTCGAGGGCCGCGGCGTTTTCCACGTGGG
>JACPAO010000038.1:15975-16417 GCA_016180755.1 Methanobacteriota archaeon | reverse complement strand
GCGCCGGCGATTCGCCCGCCGACGGTGCCTGAAGGCAGCGCGCGCCTGCGCGTGAGTGTGACGGCGCAGCACACCGAAGACCAGGTCGTCGCATTAGCTCGAGCGCTGCGCCAGGGACTCGCGCCTGGTGCTTGCGCGACATGAGCCGCCGCGCGCGGGCGGCCGGCCTCTTTGTCACCGGCACGGATACCGGTGTCGGCAAAACCGTGATCGCAACGGTGCTGGCATCATGGTATCGGCGTGCAGGCGTCAATCTGGGCGTGATGAAACCCGTTGCCTCGGGAGGGCGGCGCGTTCGCGAGGGCAGCCGTTTGCGGTGGGTCTCGGATGATGCGCGCCAACTGGCGCGTGCGGCGCGCGTCGACGATCCGTGGTCACTCGTCAACCCGATCTGTTTCAAGGAACCCATCGCGCCATGGACGGCCGCGCAACGCGCACGCAC
>JACPAO010000038.1:0-15911 GCA_016180755.1 Methanobacteriota archaeon | reverse complement strand
GGAAGGCATCGGCGGGCTCGCGGTTCCGCTCAACGCCAGAGACACCGTGGCGGATCTGGCCAAGCGCTTGCAGCTGCCTCTCGTGATGGTCACCCGCCCGGATTTGGGAACGTTGAATCATACGCTGTTGACGCTGAACTATGCGCGGGCGAAGCGGCTTGGCCTCCTCGGCATCATCGTGAACGTCTCGCATCCGACACGCCGCGATGCGCGCTCGCGCCTGATCGCACGCACGAACATGCAGATGCTCAGGCGGTTGACCGGTGTGCCGGTGTTCGGTCCGTTTCCATTCCAGCATCGAGTTGCGCCGACACGTCCGGCGGGGAGTCGAAGGGGTCCGCCGGTGCTTCGGGCGACGGGTTCATGGTACCGGGCATGGTCGTGGACGACCAGGGCCTCCCCCTTGCCGGCGCGGCGGTGGCCGTCGCGCACGAGAGCAACCTGACGGTCATCGCCAACGTGACGAGCGACGCCCAAGGCCGGTTCAAGGTGGGCCCCGCGCCGCGCGGCGACTGGCTTCTAGTCATCAACGCCCCTGGATTCGAGACGTTCGCGCGCAAGATCAAGATCGGCGACGAAGGCTTCCGCGGGGAACTCCGTGCGCCGCTGCGGCCGATCCCGGTCCCGGTCCCGTACAAGGAGACCTTCCCGACGACGATCCACGTCGAATACGGCGCGGCGTGGGCGGCGGGCGGCGACTTCAACCAAGGGTGCCTCCAACCCAGCTACACCTGCAACGCCTTCGCGTACCCGTCCGCCAACATCCAACTGTACGCCGCCGACCCGAAGCTCACGCCGCTTGCGACCATCGTCCTCGAGGAGACGTGGCAGGCGAACTCGCCGGTCTGCGCGAAGGCGGCCGCCCTCGACCTCTACAACCCGGACGCGCCGAGCACCAACTTCCCCTCGTTCGACAACCCGCACTACTGGACGAACTATCCGAGCACTCGCGCGAAGACATCGAACCCGATCACCATGGTGATTCCCCGCGACGAGGAGGGGAACACGGACGCCATGAACGACCCGAAGCGCCTCGAGAAGAACGGCGGCGACAAGCTCATCGTGAAGGGCAACTGGACGCTGCGGCACTTCCCGCCCGGGAAAGGGATCACGAACCTGCCGGTGGACGCAAACTGCTTCACCGACCAGAAGTTCTTCATCTACTGGTCGACGTTCTACTACGACGTGGCGGCGCCCGCGTTCTCCGCGCTGCCGCCGACCTAACCGCGCCTACGACGCGGGCGCCCGCATCCGGTACACAGACGTGAGGATCCGCCACACGGCCTTGAGGACCTTCTCCGTCTCCTGGAGCGCGAGGTCGTGGTCGCCGCGGGCGCTGTATTTCTCGATGAGTTTCCGCTCGGCTTTCGAGTGCTCAACGTCCGCCGCCATGTGGACGTCGAAGAACTGGAGGGTCGCGGCGTCGTGGACGCTGAAGAACTTCTTGAGGCCGGCGATCTTCTCGCGCGCGACGTCCGGGATCTGGGACTCGTAGGCGTAGAGCGCCGACAGGCCCACGAGGGGGTTCTTGTGGCGCGTCGCCTTCTGGAAGGCGCGGACGAATCCTGCGCTCGCCGTGCTCGGCACGTGCTCGGCGACGCTCTGGCGCGGGACGCCGATCCCTTCGGCGAACCGGAGCCACAGTTCGGGGTGGTTCTCCGGGCCGTGCTCCTCCTCGAGGAGGTTTTCGAGCATGACCTGGCGGTCGCGCAGGTCCTCGATGCGGTTGTGCACGCCGCTCACGTACGTCGGGAACGCGAGGACGTGGGGGAAGTATTCCTTCGCGTAGTGTTGGAGGGCGCCCTTCGAGAGCTCACCGCGCGCCCACGCCTCGTAGAACGGGTGCGTCAGCAGGTTGTACTTCTTGATGAGGGCGTCAAGCCGGGCGAGGTAGCTTCCAGGCATCTCCCAAAACCCAGGCATTCGGCAGACGCGCCCGGTTTATCAACCATGCGGCGAGCGGAACGCCGACACGTTGAGGCGCACATAGTCGAGGACGAAGCCCTCGCCCGAGGCCTCGACGCGGGCCACGAACCGTCCGACGAAGCGTTCCCGCGAATTCTCGTCGGGGAGGGCCTGCAGGTACGGCAGCAACACTACGGCCCGCACGAACTTTTCGAAGGCGGTCCGGTCCGCGAAGCGCGTGGGCGCTGGCTCGAGGCTCACCTTGGGGTCCATGAACCCCGCGATGAAGAGCCTCTCTTGGGTGCTCGCATCGTCTTCGTAGTGCCAGGGCGGCTTCCACCCGCGGAAATGCTTTGCGAACTCCGCCGCGGCCAGGATTTCTTCCGCGACCGCCCGCGCGCGCTCCAGGTTTCCTTCCCCGCCGCACTGGATGAGGACCTGGCCGCCAGGCTTGAGGTGATGCACGAAGGTCTCGAGGACCGCGTCGTGGTCTTCGATCCAGTGGAGCACGGCGTTCGAGACGATGACGTCGACGGGCTCGACGCCTTCGAGGTGCAGCAGGTCGGCTTCGATGACCTTGACGCGGGCCCCGAACCTGGCAAGCCGCGTGCGGGCCCGCTCCGCCATGGAAGGGTCACGATCGACGGCCTGGACGCGGCCGCGGGGAACCTTCGCCAGGATGTCCTCGGTGAGGGCCCCGGGTCCGCAGCCGGCGTCGAGCACGGATTCGTCGCCCTTCCACGTGCGTCGCTCGAGGAGCTTGCGGCCCCACGCAAGCTGCACGTCGGATGCGACGGACTCGTAGGCGACGGCGTCCCACTTCGTGACCTCGGCCACGCGGGGGGATGCGGATGGGGAAAGAAGTACGTGCCGCCTGCTACGCGCGCGTGATCATGCGTCGGCCCATGGCTTCGAGGTACTCGATTTCCTTGCCGGCCTCCATGGTCGCGGCGAACTCCTCGGGCACCTGCATGTCGAAGGTCTGGTAGGTCTCCATGTCCATGAGCTGCGCGGAGCCTGCGTGGACCGCGATGACCTGCGCCTTGCGCTTGTCGATCTGCGGGACGAAGACCTTCTCAGAGACGGGGGCCTGGAGCGTGCGCTTCGCGCCCGTGAAGATGTCGATGGCCACGATGTTGGCCTTCGCGGACCCGTGCTTGCCCGGCTTGGACGTGTCGATCGAGACGATCTTGCAGGGTTCGTCATCGATGAGGACGTAGCGCCCTTCCTTGAGCGCGCGCACCTCGGACTGCTCCTTCATGGAAAACCGGGTTGCGCCGATGAAGGCGCGCGATATATAGTTTCGCCGCAGCGGGTTCGTGCCGCGAGTGCGCCCCGGCGACGCGCCTTGCCTGTTTGCTCCGCAAGCGGCCGACGTGCGAAGGTCGTCGCCCGTTGGCCATAAATAGCGTCGGCCGCGTCGCTTGCGGGTGGCGCTCCGGTTCCTCACAAAGCCGTGGATCGAAGAGTCGCGCAAGCGCCTCGAGGCTTCGAAGGAATTCCTCGCGGCCGCGAAGAACGTCAACGCGGCCATGGTGAACGTGGTGACGGACGTGCCCTGGGCCGCGACGCTGTTCCTGTACTACCGGTTTGGCGAGGGTAAGATCCAGGAGATCCTCGTGGGGGACGACGCGAAGATCGCCGAGCGGCCTTTCGAGCTCAAGTCGACCGGCACGTACGAGACGTTCAAGGCCATCAACCAAGGGAAGATGGGCATCACGGCCGCCGTCTTGGGCCGGAAGGTCAAACTGGAGGGAAACCTTTCGAAGGCCCTGAGCTACGTGAGGCCCATCAACGCCATGAACGAGGTCCTGCGGGGCATCCCCACGGAGTACTAGCATGGAGGAGAAGATCGGCGAAGGCGGCCTCGTCCGCGAGCTCAAGTTCACGATGGCCGTGAGCGTCGTCGTCGGCACGGTGATCGGCTCGGGCATCTTCATCGGGGCGAACCGGGTCGCGGCGGCTTCGAGCTCCGCCTGGATGATGTTCGCGATCTGGATCGGCGCGGGCCTGCTCACCCTTCTTGGCGCGCTCACGTACGCCGAGTTCGGCGCCATGTACCCGCGCTCGGGCGGCGACTACGTCTACGTGAGCAAATCGGTGAGCCCATTCTTCGGGTTCTTCGTCGGCTGGGCCTCGTTCTCGATCAACCTGCCCGCATCGACCGCCGCGCTCGCGATCGCGTTCGCTTCGCAGATGGACGCGCTCAAGCCGGACCTCCACGGGTTCCTGTTCTTCGAAGGGTTCGCGACGCGTTTCACGGCCGTCGGCGTGATCGTCCTCTTCACCGTCATCAACTACTTCGGCGTCAAGATCGGAGGAAGGACGCAGCGGACGCTCACGTTCGCCAAGGTCGGCCTCATGCTGCTATTGGTCGTGATTGCGCTCATGCCGGGCAACGGGGACGCCGGCAACCTGGGCGGCTTCTTTTCGAACTCGCGCGACGCGACCATCCCGTTCATCGGCGCCGTCGTCGCCGCCCTGTTCGCGTACGACGGCTGGAACGCCGTGTCGCGGGTCGCCGGCGAGGTGCGCAACCCCCAGCGCCTGGTCCCCCGGGCGCTCATGGCCGGCGTCCTGTCGATCATCGCCATCTACGTCCTCGTGAACCTCGGATACCTCTTGATCCTGGGTCTCGACGGGATGGCGCACGCGAACCCCGGCGCCATCCAGTTCGACGTCGACCGGCTCATCGCGTCCCGCGCCGCCCAGGCCGTGCTGGGGAACGCCGGCGAAGCCTTCGTCGCGATCGTCATCGCCGTCTCCGTCCTGGGCACGATCAACGGACTCATCCTGAGCGGCCCCCGCATCTACTTCGCCATGGCGAGGGACCGGCTCTTCTTCCCCTCGGTCGGCGAGGTGCATCCCCGCCATCGCACCCCGCACCGCTCGATCATGATGCAGGGCGCGATCAGCGCCCTTCTCGCCCTCTTCTTCACGTTCGAGCAGCTGCAGAACTACGTGGTCCTCGCGGCGTGGGTGGCCTACTCGCTTACGGGCATCGGTCTTCTCCTGCATCGGCGACGACACCCCGAGCTCGCGAGGCCGTACAAGGTGCCCTTCTATCCCCTCGTCCCCCTCCTCTTCACGGGACTGGCGCTGGCCTTCCTCGTCTACCTGTTCATCGCCGCGCTTCCGGCGAACCAAGACCCGAGCGACCCACCCTGGGAGCAGATGCTCTACTTCATGGCGAACGTCGTCGTCCTCCTCGGGTCGGTGCCCTTGTACCTTTGGCTTCGGGCCCGCTACGGCGGGACGCCCGCCGACGCGACCAGTTCCAATTGAAGCTTTAACCTCCCGCCCTGTTCGCGGCCTGCCATGCGGCTGCCACGCGCCGCCCAACTCGAGGATTGGCTCGCCGACGTCGCGAAACGAGCCGGGGACCGAGCGAACCGCATCCTCGCACGAAAGGGGGCTGGACGCACGGTGCAACGTGGCGCCTACGGAAGCCCCACCGTCTACGCCGACCAGTTGGCGGAGAAGGTCATCATCGACGAACTGCCCAACGCACCGATCCCCCTCCACCTCTTCAGCGAGGAGATCGGCCACGTCCGGACGCCGGGGGCCGACTGGACGCTCATCGCCGATCCCATCGACGGGACCCGCAACGCGGTCCGCCGGGTGCCGTTCTACTGCGTGAGCCTCGCCGTCGGGCGGCGTTCGCTACGCGACATCGAGCTCGGGCTCGTCCGAAGCTCCGTGACGCGCGACCTTTGGGTCGCCCACAAGGGCAAGGGGGCCTGGCGCAACGGAAAGAGGATCCGCGTCCGCAAGTTCGATCCCAAAGAGGTCATCATCGCCGCCGCCCTCGACTACGAGCGCCAGGTGCCCATCAAGTGGCATCCGTACGTGCACTTCCGCGACATGGGAAGCGCCGCGCTCGAGCTCTGCCTCGTCGCCGACGGCGGCATCGACCTCTTCCTCAGCACGAAACACTACCTGCGCATCGTCGACATCGCCGGCGCCGCCCTCTGCGTGACCGAGGCCGGCGGGCACCTCCTCGACCTCCAAAAGAAGCGCTTAAACGCGCGCTACGACCTCAAGGAGCGCATCTCGATGTATGCCGTGGGCGATCGGCGCACCCTTCAGGTGATTCGGTGAAGTGGGCGATCGTGGGAAAGCCCAACGTGAACCACGTCTACAAGGAGATGGTCGAGGTCGTCGACCAGCTCAAGAAACGCAAGCAGAGCGTCGTGCTCGAGCAGCGCTTCGCCGAGCTCCTCAACGTGCCGGGAAAGCCGCTTTCGGAGCTCGACGCGGACGTCATCATCACGGTGGGCGGCGACGGGACCATCCTCATGGCCCTCGAGCACACGGACCGCCCGATCCTCGCAGTGAACGCGGGCGGCGTCGGCTTCCTGTCCGAGGTCGAGCCGAAGTACATCGGCAGCGCGTTGGACCGTGTCCTCAAGAAGGACTTCACGCTGGAGGAGCGGCCGCGGCTTTCCTCTTGGCTCGACAAGGAACGCCTGCCGGACGCGGCGAATGAGATCACCGTCCAGACCGCGAAGATCGCGAAGCTCATCAAGTACCAGGTCCGGATCGACGGGGAGGTCATGGACACCCTTCGCGGCGACGGCGTGATCGTGGCGACGGCGACCGGCAGCACCGGATACAACCTCAGCGTCGGCGGTCCCATCCTCCACCCGGCCGTTCAGGGGATGGTCATCAGCCCCATCGCGCCGTTCCGCCTCGCCGCGCGGCCCGTCGTGATCCCCTTCGATAGCCTCGTGACGGTCACGCTCGTCCAAGGCGCGACGGAACGGACGGACAAGATCGCCCGCGCCGTCGTCGACGGGCAGCACGGGTACGCGGTGAACGCGGGATCGCAGGTCACGATCAAGCCCAGCAAGCGGAAGGCCCGGTTCATCCGCTTCGACGGCGGCTTCTACGAACGCGTCCGCACGAAGCTCACGAGGTGAGCTCCCATCGGGATCCTCATCCAGGCCAACGAGTACGCGTTCCGCGCCCTCGCCGGCATCCCGATCCTGATCCTTGGGTTCTACGTCCTCAAGTCGAACCCGAAGGAGCTCGCGAACCGCGTCTTCGCGGGTTTCTGCCTCGTGTGGACGATGTGGATCCTCGGCATCAACATCGTGAGCCTCTCCACCGACCTCGAGACGGCCCGTACGTGGAACGAGCTTTCCGCCTACGCGCTCGTCATCGTCGTCCCGGTGCTCCTTCATTTCGTCCTGGTGTTCCCCTACCGCAGCCGTTTGGTGAAGCGCCGCTGGATCGTTCCCGTCATGTACCTCGCGGCGACCGCCCTCCTCTTCTTCGTCATCGACCTGCCCGCCCGGTTCCTCGGGGAGCCCGCGTACGACTTCAAGGCCGACGCCTGGAGCCCCAACTTCCGTCCGAGCCTCTACTTCATCCAAGCGTTCCCCTTCACCGTCGCGACGCTCTTCCTCCTCCTTCGGTACACGTTCACGGACCTCGAGGCGACGCGCAAGCGGCTGTACTTCGTGCTGTTCGCGCTCGCCACGTACACGATCTACAACAGCATCGGCGACGTTCACATCAACGCAGACCAAGGGTTCCGCGACAGCTTCCGGGGCCTGGACTTGGATTACTGGCGCCTCACGCTCGTAAGCGACGCCCTCGCGATCCTCATCTTCTTCACGCTGCTCGTCCTCCTCGCGTACCGGACCCGGAGCGCGGAACGCCGGCGCGAATGCCTCTTCCTCCTAGGCTCGGGGTTCGCGGCCCTTCTCACGGGGTTCTTTGACGACATCATCCGCGGTTTGTGGGACAAGTATCCTGGCACGCTGTGGCTCTGGCGCATCGCGGCGGTCGGCCTCATGTTCTTCGCGATCCTCAAATACCAGCTCTTCGACCTCAACGTCCGCATCCGGATCGGCGTCAAGTACGGCACCATGACGACGGTCTTCGCGGCCGTCCTCTTCTCATCGAGAAGTTCTCCAAACGGGTCGTGCCGCCCGCCTCGACGGAGAACTACGAACGCTACCGGGCCATGGAGATCTACAAGGCGGCGCTCGAAGGCGCGCTCGCCGACCGCTCCATGGACATCGAGGAATCGAAGGCGCTTAGCAACCTCCGGGCCACCCTCAACCTCTCCGAAGCCGACCACCACCTCCTCGAGCGCGACATCCGCGCGACCATGGAGAAGGCGGCGATATGAGCTGGTTCGGCCGCAAGCCGAAGAACGACGAGCCGCGCAAGCCGTTCTGGGTCACGAAGGTCCGCCGCGACGTCGTCCGCCTCTTCTGCGAGACCGCCAAGGCGTCCCACCCGCACGAGTTCGGCGGCCTGCTGCGGGCGCACCAAGGCGTGCTCACCGAGATCGTCATCCTCCCCGGGACCGTCAGCGGCGACACGAGCGCCATCTTCCAACTCCACATGCTCCCCATCGACTTCACGGTGAAAGGGACCGTGCACAGCCACCCGATCCCGAACGCCACGCCCTCGGGCGCGGACCTCGACCTTTTCCGGCGCTTCGGCACGACCCACATCATCGTCGCGCAACCCTACACGGAACGTTCGTGGCGCGCCTACAACGCCCGCGGCGAGTCGATCGCGCTCGACGTCGTCGATTGAGAACCGGAGCCTATTTGGGCCCCGGCGGACCTCCCCTCGGCCGGATGGGACGGCTCCTTCTCTTCGAGAACGAAGAACTCGTCGCCCGGTTCCGGCCGCATCCCTTCTCGTATGGTCGCCGCTACCTCACGAGCCTCGTTTGGCTCGTGCCCGGTGCGATCGGCGCCGCCACGACGACCGTCGCGGGCGACGCGCACCCTGCCGCGTGGGGCCTCGTCGCGCTCGCGGGCGTCTCGCTTGCAGGGAGCCTCGTCTTCGCCCGCATGACAAAGACGCGCTCGGGGTTCCCGTGGTTTGCGAGCGCGGTCGCCATCTCGGGCGTCGTGCTCGACGTCTTCGGTGCGCTCGTGTGGCCGGCGCCCCTTTGGACGTTGCGTTCCTGCGCCTCGTGTTCTGGGAGCTCGACCGCATCAACCGCGTCCACTACCTCACGACCGAACGTCTCGTCCTCCGAGGTGGCGTCGGTAACCGGCGCGAGCGGACCGTCCAGCTACGGCGCATCCAGGAAGTCCGAAGCGAATACGGGTTCCTCGGCCAAGGGCTCGACTACGGAACGCTCACGCTCGTCATGAACCGGATCGTCCGCGGCAAGGAGGCCCAGGTATTCGAGGAGCGGGAGGTGCTTCCCGGCATCGGCCGCCTCACCGAGGTCAAGCACCACGTCGAGCAGCTCGTCGAAGAGACGAAGATGCCGCAGAAGGACCGACGCCGCCGCGTCGACGAACGACGCGTCAAGGAGTCGATGCGCGTACTCGCACGGTGGATGCGCCGCGGCCAGCGCGGCCGCCCCTAGCCTTTATCTCCGGGCCGGGGCATGGAACGTCGTGCGTCTTGTGCTCATCGGCGCCGGCCACGTCTTCAACCTCGAAGGCGCGCTCCGACCCCTCATCGCGGCCGAGCGCCCTTCCGTCGTCGCGCTCGAGCTTGATCCCGACCGCCTCCAAGGCCTCAAGGAGCGGCGGCAGGGACGCCGCCCGACACCGGAGGACCGCCGACGCGCGGGCCGCGTGTACCGCTACCTCGCCGATTTCCAGGCCTCGGTCGCCGAGTCCTTCGGCGTGGAACCCGGCGGGGAGATGCTCATCGCGGCCGACGCGGCCGAGGCCGCCGGCGCGAAGCTCGCGCTCATCGACCGCGACGCCCGCGAGACGGTCCGCCGCGCCATCCGGCAGATGGGGGTGCGAGAGAAGATGCGGATGCTCTGGATGGGGTTCGTCTCCGCCCTGCCAAGGAAGAAGAAGGCGTCGATCGAGAAGGAGCTCGAACGCTACCACAAGGACCCCGCGGGTTACCTCGAGGAGGTCCGTCGCCAGTTCCCCACGATCCACCGCGTCCTTATCCACGAGCGGAACGAGCACATGGCCGCCGCCCTGCGGCGACTGACCGTCGAGCACGAGCGCGTCGTCGCGGTCCTCGGCGACGGGCACATCGACGGCATCGCGACGCTCCTCGTCGACCTCAAGCCCGTCGTCCACCGCCTCAAGGACCTTCAGGCCGCCTCCGGCTCGGGCGTCGAGTGGCAGCCCCCGCGCGGCGACCGCGTCGGGTTCTCGTTCAGTGGGACAAGCCTCGAGGGCCACCTTCGTGGCGAGTAGCTACTTCCGGAGCTGGCCGAGGTTCTGCGAGATCTCCGTAAGGAGCTCGATCGCCTGCTGGATGTGCTTGAGCTTCTCGGGGATGGTCTCGGCGCGCTCGGCCCAACCGAGGAGGGTCTTGATGTCGACGAGGTTCTTGTTGACGCTCAGTTTGAGCGCGTCCTCGTAGAGCTTGCCGGTTCCCATCCCCGTCACTTGCCTCCGGCCGCGCGAAGGTCCGCGATGTCGTCCGCGTCGAAGTTCGTCGGCGGCGGACCGTTGAAGACCTGGCCGAGGAAAAGGGACTCGACGGCGTAGTACATAACGCTATCTTTGTTCTTCGAGTGGCCCGCGTGCTCCTTGTCCTCGTGGTCGCGCACCATGGCGACGCCGTGATTGACGAGCCCGACGACGTGGCCGAACTCGTGCACGATCACGGACCGCTCGACGTCGGTCGCGGTGAACGCGAGCGGCAGGACGGGGTTCGTCGGGTTCGCGGCGTTCGCCATCGCGTCCTTGAAGAGGGCGAACGACGTGGGACCGTACTGGACGCCGATCACGCCGTCCGTTTCGTACTTGCCGCCGAGGTACAGGATGTAGAGCACCGCGGTCGAGCCGGAGGCGGAGTTGTCCCGCTTCTCCTTCTCCAGGGCGCGGATCTCCGAGAGCGTCCACGTGTCGTCGGTTTCGGGGAACGGCGTCACTTGGATCTGGACCCCGTCCGGCTTGTTGCAGCGTTCCAGGATCCGGTTCCGGAGCATGTCTTGGGCCGACGCGTGGGGCGCCTTCCCTTGCTGGTGGTCGATCTCGACGAGGAGGCGCGTGTACACCTTGCCGGAAAGGAACTGGTCCGCCGCCACGGCCGACGTGTTGTGGAAACACCCGGAGAGCGCCGCCACCGCAAGCACGGCCGAGCACGCCAGGACGAGGAGGGATCGACCCATCGGCCAAGCATGCGCGGCCTTCGATGAAATCGTTTTTGGTTGGGAAACGAACCTGAACGGGTCCGGGGGGATTCGAACCCCCGACCTCTGGCTTAGGAGGCCAGCGCTCTATCCAAGCTATGCTACGGACCCGCGGTCGCGGCGATGACGCGCCGCTCTTAAGAGCGCGTCGATGCCCGCCAACGCTTAAACGCCCGGACCCATCGAAGCCTCGATGCGGGCCACGCTGACGGCGACCTTGCTCTTCTTGCTCGTCGTCGTGCCCGCGGCCGGCGGGCAGGAGCCACGGATCGCCGGGTTCGCGGCCAACCTTCCCGGCTCGGAGCTCGACGACGCTGTGTGGATCCACAACCCGTCGGCGGCGGCCCTCCCGCTCGACGGCCTGGAGCTCTCGGACAATTCCGGTCGCATCGCGTTCCCCGGCGGAGCGGTCCTGCCCGCGGGGGCGACCGCCATCGTCGCGGGCAACGCGACGGCGTGGTTGGAGGCCGCGGGAAATTGGCCGGACTACGCGATCCAGGGCCTTTCCGCGGACCGCACGATGCGCACGGCCAAGCAGGGCTTCGCCCTGGGCCAAGACGGCGACTCCCTTTCGCTCCTCGACGGCGCCGAGGTCCTGGACTCCGTGGCCTACGGCGATGCGCGCTCGCTCCCGACCGGCTGGACCGGACCGACGGTCGACGTGGCGGGCGGGAACTTCATGCGGTGGTTTCCACGGGCCGCCGGGCCTGACACAAACGCCGCCGCTGAATGGGAGGGGCCGCGACGCCGCATCCTGGGCCAGGACACGTTCGCGCCCGTCATCGTTCCGTTCTCGGGCGAGGTCGTCGCGTTCCTCGCCCCGGACCACGCGCGCGCCATCGTGGAGCTCGCGTTCGGCCTCGCCAGTTCGCACCTTCGGCTCAACGTGTATGAGCTTCGCGATCTTCCGGTCGCGTGGGGACTTGCGGACCGCCTGGGCTCGCGGCCCGACCTTCGGTTGGATGTGCTCGTCGACGCGGCGCCGGTCGGCGAGACCAGCGCCGAGCACAACGAGCGGGGCCACGCCATCCGAGCCCTGGAGGAGGCCGGGGCGACCATCCACGTGATGCAGCACGTTCGCTACGGGTTCGACCACGCGAAGTACGCGGTCGTCGACGAGCGGTTCGCCCTCGTGCAGTCGGAGAACCTCGTCCCGAGCGGGATCCCGCAGGACCACGCCTCCGGGAACCGCGGCTGGGGCGTCTACATCGCGAACGCGACGCTAGCCCGGATGCTCGCGGAGGTCTTCGACGCGGACTTCGCGCTCCGGCCGCACGGCGCGAGGCTCCCCTCCACGGACGATTCACCAACGTTCGAGCCGCCCCTGACACCTTTCTATGCAAAACCCATGAGAGGCCAGCCCCTCGTGGACTCCACGCCGGGCACGGCGACGCTCCTCGCCTCGCCCTTGGAGCCCACTGCCGACGACCCCGTTGTGACCGTCCTTCGCGGAGCCCGGGAATCCATCCGGGTCGCCCAGCTCAACTTCCCGCCGGTCTGGCGGGACGCGACCTCGACGGCCATTTCCTTGACGAAGAGGCGGAGGGGCGGGACAACGCCGATACGGCGGAGGCCATCGACGCGCTCCCCAACGGCGAGGCACGTCTGCAAGACGGCGACCGGCCGGTCCTCCATGCAAAAGGCCTCGTCGTGGACGAACGTTGGGTCCTCGTGGGAAGCATGAACTGGAACCTCCACTCGATGCTCCAGAACCGCGAGGTCGACCTTCTCCTCGACCACCCACCCTCGGCGCGGTTCTTCGCCGCCGCGTTCGACGACGATTTCGCCGCGGCCGCGCCGGGCTTGGACGACCCTGTGCCGTCGGCCGGTGGGCTCGCAACGCTCTTAATCCTCGTCCTGCTCGTACGCGCGGCCAAGAGGCGCACCCACACGTGAACGTCTTCTCCTGGATCGCCATCCTCCTCGCCGGCGGGCTCCTCGCCTTCTTCTGGTACCGGAAGTTCGCGGCCACGTACACGCTCATCGTGACGAACGTCGCGGTGTTCGCGTGGACGTTGATCTCGGTCGTCGCGGAGCCGCGAGAAAGCGGACCCGTTCTCTACGACGACCTCGCGTTCCGACCCCTTTACCTCCAAGGGCCCGATTGGGCGCACCTGCACACGCTCGTGACGGCGGGCTTTCTGCACGCCGGGTTCATGCATCTCTTTGGGAACATGCTCATCCTCCTTATCGCAGGCATCCCGTTCGAGGAACGAATCGGCCGGAACCGTTTCTTCGCCCTCTACATGTTCTCGCTCGTCGCCGCGAGCCTGTTCCACGCTCTCTGGGTGACCGGCGCTGATCCGCGGGGCGCCGGCGTCCTGAGCCTCGGCGCCTCGGGCGCCGTCTTCGGGGTCCTCGGTGGCTTCGCAGCCACGTACCCGCGCGACAAGTTCCCCATCTTCCCGATCCCCCTCCTCGGGTTCTCCATCTTCGTCCGGAACGTCCCCGTCATCCTCGGCGTCCTCATCATGGCGGTGTTCGAGGGCGTCTTCCTCTTCGCGGCGAACGTCGACGGCGTGGCGCACGCCGCGCACGTGGGCGGGGCCATCGCGGGAAGCATCGGGGGCGTCCTCCTCAAACCGCGCCACTCGCCGACCGCGGCCCCGGAACCGAAGCGGCTCGACTACGCGGCGCTCGAACGCCTCGCGCCGGCCGGGCGGGCCCGGGCCTTCGTCGAGCGGATCCGCGAGAACTCCGACCACGCGGACGTCCAGCGTGCGTGGCTCGACCGCCTCCTCGTGCATCTACGATGCCCGCAGTGCGGCGACGGTTTCGCCGAGGTCCGGCCCGGGACGCTGGAGTGCGAGCACGGCCACCGGGAGACCTACCTTGCCCAGGCCTGAGCCGCGGCCGAAGCCTTCGGCGCGGGCGCGTTACCGCTACGTCCTGTTTGCCGTCGAACCCGCGGCCGCGGCTCCTTCGCGGACCGAACTCATCAACGTCTTCCGGGCGAAGGCGCCTCCCACGCTGGAGGCATGGCTGACGCGATACGAGCGGGGTCTGGGCATCCTCCGCGTCGCGCGCGGAATGGAGCGCGAGGCGCGGCGGTTCCTCGAGGGGCTCGAGCCTGCCCCCGCCGTCACGGTCGCACCGCGTTCAACGAGCGGCACCATCGCCGGCCTGGAGCGTCGCCTCGAGGGCCGGAAGCTGGGCCGCGGGGAGCGCCGGGGCGAGTAGCGCGTACGGCCGGTTGAGGACCTCGTGGAGCGTCTTCGCGCGATCGGGCCCTACGCCCTCGACGCGCTCGAGGTCCGCAAGGGGGGCGGCGGCGACGGCCGCGACCGTCGAGAACGACTCGAGAAGGCGGGCGGCGAGCACGGGGCCTACGCCCGGGATGCCTTCGAGGATGAACCGAAGCTCCTGTGCGTCGGAACCTTGGCGTTTCTGGAAGCGCGTCGCCGAGGGCGTGCCGTCGTTCCGGCTGCGGCGTGCGAGCGCCAGGATGAGCTCGGCCGTCCCGGACCCATCGGCGACGTTCACGAACGAGAGCCGGAAGTCGCGAACGAGCGCGGCCGTGGCGCCGAGGAAGGACGCCTGGGGTAGCCGCGCGTGGATCTCGGCCACGTCGCCTTCGAGGACGAGGACGGCGCGGGAGTGGTCGGCGAGGCGCTTGGCCTGCTCGAAGAGCCGGCCGTCGCGCAGGCTCGCGACGAAGTCCGCGGCGGTCTTGCGCTCGACGATGAAACCTCCTCCGACGGCATAGTCGCCCAGGGCGAGGTTCGCGGTCTTCACGATGGCCCCCCGTTCGAGGAGGATCTTGGGCACGGAAGAAGCGGACTCCCGCGCGTCGACGATGATCTCGAGGGCCTCGGGCGTGGCAGGTCGTGGTGGAGGCGGCGGGGGCGGCGGGGCCGTCGGAAGTCGCATGTTCTTTCGGAGGAACACGAGCTCCTCGTGCATGCGTTTCTCCCGGCGCAGCGCGGACCAGTGGTACTGTTCGTCGCGCGTGCCTTCCGTGAGGAGCACGAAGACCTTACCCTCGCTGCGTCGTCCCGTGCGGCCTCGGCGCTGGATCATGCGGATCCCGCTCGGGACGGGTTCGTACAGGATCACGGCGTCCGTCTCCGGTAGGTCGAGGCCTTCCTCGGCGACCGAGGTCGCGACGAGCACGTTGAGGTCGCCGCTTCGGAACCGGGCGACGATCTCCTGCTGCGCCTTCTTGGTGAGTCCTTTCTCGCCCGACGCGGTCGCGTGGCCGACGAAGCGGTGCGCGCGGCAGTTCGGTACCTCGGCGAGGCCCGCGACGATGAGCTCGGAGGTCTCGCGGTAGTTCGCGAACACGAGGACACGGCGCGCCCCGGCGGCGAGCTGCGCTCGCACGAGCTCCACGAGACGCGGCACCTTGGGGTGGGGTTCGGCCGCCGACCCCGACAGGGCGAGGGCTTCGGCGAACTCGGGGTCGCGGGTGAAGTCCCGCGCGGCCCGCGTCCCCCCCGCCTGCTCGGCCTCCGCCTGGACCCGGGCGAGGAAGCGGTGGAGGACCGTGAGCCCTTGGGTCTCGGCGAGCTCGAGCGCGTGCTGGATCTTGAGGGCCCGCGCCTGCACGGTCGCGGCCTCGAAGACGGCGTGGCGCGCATGGCCGGCGGCGGCCTCCTGGCGGATCCGGCCGCCGAGCTCGATGAGTTCCTTCCGGTTCGGGGCGCCGCGGATGCCCGGGAGCATGCCGAGTCGCCGGAGCTGGGCGACGGCGCGCACGTACGAACGGTTGAGAAGCTGGACGATGCGCACGAGCGTCGTCGTGGGCTTCACTCGCACCCACTCGGTCTCGATCGTGTGGATGTAGGGCTGGACGTCCGGGTCCTGGTCGGTGCGGACCTCGATGCGCTGGAGGCCGAGGTGGTGGAGGATCGCCTGGATGCGCGCGAGGTCGCTGCCCGGCGAGGCGGTGAGGCCGAGGGCGGCGGTC
>JACPAO010000033.1 GCA_016180755.1 Methanobacteriota archaeon | reverse complement strand
ACGGGACCGCGAGGAGCACCGCGATCGTGCCCCAGATCGACGTGAGGTTCGCAAAGAGCGAACCGTTCCACGGCAGCCGGATGAGGTCCCTCACGTTCTCGTAGAACGAGTTGCCCACGACGAGGAAGCCGGCGACGAGGAACAGGGCCGGCACGACGGGGTAGAACGTCGTGCGGTAGGGGCGGGGAAGGTCGGGCCGGCGCCGCCGGAGCTTGAAGTAGCCGAAGACGGTCGGGATGTAGAAGAGCCAGATGCAGAAGACCGTCGCGTTGACGAGCGCGAGGTACGCGTCGGTCGAAAACCGGCTGAGGCACACGAGGAGCCCCGCCCACGTGCCCTGCACGGCGATGGCGAAGGTGGGGACGTTCGTCTTCGGGTCGATGTGGCGAAGCTGGGGCGGGAACATCCCGTCGCTCGCGACGGCGTAGTAGATCCGCGGGCTCGTGAGGATGAACGCGTTCACGGTGCCGAACGTGCTCACCATGACGGCGGCGCTGATGAGGCGGGCGCCGAGCTCGCCCGAGAAGGCGGCCGCCGCCGCGGCGGCGATGGGACCTTGCCGCTCGCCGCGGCCGATCGCGATGATGTCCTCGGCGTTCACGAGGTACAGGTACACGGCGGTCGCAAGGACGTACACGATCGTGACGCTCGAGACGCCGAGGATCATGGCCTTCGGAACGTTGGTCTTGGGGTTCTTGATCTCGGGCGCCACGTAGGCCGCCTGGGGCCAGCCGTCGAGCGCGAAGAGGCCGGAGAGCATCGCCGCGAAGAACGCGCTAAAGAGGAGCCCGCCCGTGGGCGCCCCGGCGACGTCCTGGCCGAAGGTCGAGTGGGACGGGTTCCCCGCGAGGAATCCGAGGAGGATGAGCAGGAGGAGGGCGCCGACCTTCGCGACCGTGAAGATGTTCTGCACGAGGCCGCCGAACTTCGCGCCGAGGTAGTTCACGACGCTCAAGAACCCGATGCAGCCGACGGCGACCGCGGGCACCCAGATCCCCCCGAACCCGAAGAGCCGCTGGGTGAACTCGGCGAAGACGACGGCGACGGCGGCGATGATGCCGGGCTGGACGACCCAGAAGAAGGTCCAGCCGAAGAGGAACGCCCACTTCTTCCCAAGCGTCTCGCGAAGGAACGCGTACTGCCCGCCCGCGCGGGGGAAGATCCCGGCGAGCTCGGCGAAGGTGAGCGCGCCGCAGATCGTGAAGACGCCGCCCACGACCCAGACCATGAGGAGCCAGAAGGGGTCCTGGACGCGGGCCATCATGTTGGCGGGTAGGCGGAAGATGCCGCTTCCGATCATGCTCCCGACGATGAGGGTCGTCGCGGTGAAGAGGCCCAAGGTCGGCCGGAGGGAGCCTTGCGCGGACGGTTCACGGATGAGCGCCACGGTTGCGGCAAACCGGTCGCGCTTGATAACGGCTAGGACGAGGCTAGTCGAGGGAGAAGCTGGGGTCCTTCACGGCGACGGCGGTGAGGTACCAGGTCGTGCGGGGGGACGAGTTGTAGGGTTGGTCTTCGTCCTCGGCGAAGAACCACCAGTACGAAAGTTTCTGGTAGACCTGGTCCACTTGAGCGGGCGTGGGCTTGATCACGAAGGTGAGGTTCGTGCCCGACCCCGTCATGGTGGCCTCGGGGTAGTTCCCGAAAGTCGTCGAGGGCGGGAGATCGGCCGGCCGGTACATGATCCTCCACTTGGTCTGGGTGAGGCCGAGCGAGTTGTCCCAGGCGAGGTACCCGCGGACCTCTGCGGTGCCGGGCGGGACGAGGACGCCGTCCTTGCGGTCGTCCATGCGCCACGCATAGCTGAAGCTCGGGAAGCTCGTCGTGAACCCTGTATCGGCCCCGGGGCCGCGCTTGCTGTGCGAATAGAGGACGATCTCGTCCGCGTCGCCCCAAAAGTCGCGGTGGGGGGGTTCGTACGGGATGACGCCCTTGTGGGCGATGATCTGGACCTGGACGGTCACCGCGGTCGTTGCCGGGACTCGGTGCGGCGTGAGCGCGTCGGCGTTGGACGAATGCACCCAAAACTGCCAGTTCGTGAACTTCTGGTGCCCCGGGTCCGCCTCGTTCGGGAAGATGGCGATGCGGATCGGGTCGTTGGGTTTCCGGGCCACGAAATATTGCGTGAAGACGCCCAGGCCGCTCCCGCCGTGGCTGACCCATGCGTAGTGCTGGACGCCGGTCGCCACCTCGAGCCCGAGCTCCTTGGGCCCCGTCGAGCCGGGGGTCCACTTGAGGACGACCTCGACGAGGCTCGTCCCGGAAGGGACGGGTTTGTAGGGGTCGATCGGGATGGCGACCCGGCAACGGCTCCCGTAGACGCTCGAGCTGTGGTCGCGGCCCACGCAATCCCCGAACGTCACGGGGACGTCCTGGAGGACGAGCGAGGTGGCGTCGCCCCAGCTTCCGTGCACGTGGGGTTTGTCGCCGCCGGACTTCTGGACTTGGGGGACGAGGACGACGTCGATCTTGGTGGCTTGGCCCGCTTTGACCTCGAAGGTCTGCTCGTGGGGCTGGTAGCTCTTCGCGTCAACGCGAAGCGCGTACTCGCCCATGGCGACCTCGGAGAAGCCGAAGGTGCCGTTCTCGTCGGTGTCCGTGAAGAGGCTCGTGCCAAGGAGGGCGATGTGGGCGCCTTCGATGAGGAACCCGATGTCGTCGCGGACGGTGCCTTCGATGGCCCCGATTCCGGGCTTGGCGAGGTCGGTCCGGTTCTCGTACGTGATGCTGGCGGTTGGTTTCGGCGGCTCGTCCCCCGCGCCGTTGGGGGCGAGCGTCGTCTTGGCGCCGAGGCAGCCGGCCGAGGCGAGCCCGACGGCAAGGAGCACGACCAGCCCTCGCCTTCGCAGGAACGGGAGCGCGATCAAGCCGAGGAATGCCACGACGGGTGCGGGGCGGTTTCGCTCGGAGGGCGGGGCGTCAACGCGGAATTTTGCGCCTTCGGGAGCCGCCAGGAACTCGTCGGTTTCGGCGAAGTCCTGGGCTGCGGCAAGACCCTCCGAGCTTCCATCGTACGAGACCAGTCTGCGGTCCTTGAGGTACAATGCCCCCTGGAGGGGATCGATGCTCGTGTACCGGACGTCGAAGTATCCTTCTCGCGGGCCCTCCGTCGCGAAGTACATCTCCCCGAGGTTTCCTGTGCGGCTGATCTTGAGGGAGAGGATTTCGCCCGCCGGCAGCGTCGTCACCTCCGGCCAGATGATGGTCGTGAGCCAGATCCAGGTCCCGCTCCGAACGGCGGGATGGAACGAGTCCTCGTAGCCGCCGACGCGCGTCGACCCGACGAAGAGTTCGAAGCGGATGTGGCACCAGTCGGGGTTCAAGCCGCTTGCCGAGGCGGTCGTCCACGCGGGTTGGGACCAGTTGAACGTCCCCGTGATGGGGTAGCTCAGGTTGAGGAAGTAGTCGCGGGCGAGCGGCGTCTTCGTGGAGATGGTCCACGTCTGGGAGGGCACGCCTGCCTGGAGGCTCGCGGCGATGCCATTGATGCCTTGGGCGGCGTCGGCGAGCTTGAACTGGGTCGCGGCCCCTGCCTTCGGGTCGTCGACACTCAAGAAGGCGGGCCCGGCCTCTTGGTCGGCTTCGAGGTAAACGAGCGCCCGCTCGTCGAAGACTCCCCTCACCAGGTTCGGGTTCCGGGTGATCCAGTCGGCGGGCGCCGTGTGCGTCGCCAGGGCGGCGGGCAGAACGAGCCCGACCAAAAGGAGGGCACCCAGTACGAGGCGGGGAACTGGCAACGCGTGCCCAGGCTTGCCCGTATTATTTTAGGCTTGTCGCCGCGCCGGCCCGACCGTGGGGGGTTTCCGCGGCGAGGGCCGCTACTTGCCCGCCGTGACAGGCCCAGCGGGTTGAGCCGCGCGGAGCCGCGCGGGCAGGAGGCTGAGTGCGACGCCCCCGAGGACGATGGCGCTTCCCACCCATTGCAGGGCGGTGAGTCGCTCCCCGACGAAGAGCCCGGTCGTCACGGCGACGACCGGCGTGACGATCGGGACGAGGCCTGCGCGGTGGTGGGTCCAGACCTTGAGGAGGTCCCAGTACAGGATGAAGCTCACGACGCTCCCGAAGAGGACAAGGAAGCCGAGGCTCATCCAGGCGCGGTCGGTGCGGGGCAGGGATGGGGTCTCGCCGATGCTGAGGCTGGCCGCGGCGAGGGCGAGGCCGCCCACCATCATGGCGGTGGCGTTGAGGCTTAGTGGGGAGAGGTCGTGGCCCCAGCGCCGCACGACGACGCTCGTCGAGCCGGCGGCCGCGGCCGCAAGGATGATGGCGGCCATGGGGACGACGTCGACGACCGCGCCGCGAAGGTCGCCTGCGAAGATGAGTAGGAGGCCGCCGAGGCCGAGCGCGACGCCCGACAGGTGCCCGGCCGTGAGGCGCTCCGTGGGGATGAGGAGGGTCCCGAAGAGCGTCACGAAGAGGGGCATGGTAGCGAAGAGGATCGCCGTGAGGCCCGAGTTGAGGCTCTGCTCGGCCCAGTAGATGAGGCCGTAGTCGAGTCCGAACATGGCGAAGCCGACGAACAGGACGACGCCGAACTGGCGCCGGCCGAGGGGCGGCGCCGCGCCCTTTGCGAGGATGAGCGGCGCCATGAGGAGGCTCGCGAAGAGGAACCGAAGGCTCGCTCCCCAGACGGGGTCGAGGCCGCCGTAGCCGATCTTGATGGCGAGCCACGTCGTGCCCCAGATGAGCGAGCACGCGGCGAACGCCACTGCCGGGGGGACCCTCATCGTCCGGGACTCACCCTTGCCCGGTAGTTAGGGTTTCGGTCCCCTGCGGGTCCTTCGCGGCGGGAGGTGTCCCGTTTTGGGAAGGGGGTTACTGGACCTGGAGGATGGGCTGGGCGCCCTTCTCGCTTGCGATCACGACGAGGAGGTTGGACACCAGCTCGGCCTTCTGGTCCTGCGACAGGTTCACGATTCGCTTGTCGTGGAGGGACTTGAGGACGGACTCGACGATGCCGACGGCGCCGGTCACGATCCGCTGGCGGGCGGCGATGATGGCCGCCGCCTGCTGCCGCTGGAGCATGGCGGCCGCGATCTCGGGGCTGTAGGCGAGGTGGCTCACGCGGGTCTCGAGGACCTCGATCCCGGCGAGCTTGAGGCGCGTCTGGAGTTCGACCTGGAGGTCGCCGGCGACCTCGTCGGGGTTGCCGCGAAGCGTGGGCTCGTCGGGCTTGCCGCGCTGGTCGTACGGGTACTTCGTCGCGAGGTGGCGGATCGCGGTCTCGGTCTGCACCTGGACGAACTGCTTGTAGTTCTCGACGTCGAAGGTCGCGCGGGCCGTGTCGAAGACGCGCCACACGACGACGGCCGCGATCTCGATCGTTCACCTTGAGCTTGTCGCTGTTGAAGTTGTTGGCGCGGACGCTGAGCTGGCGCTTCTTGATGAGTGGGTTGACGAGGTGCCAGCCGGTCGTCTTCACGGTGCCCTTGTAGGTGCCGAACAGCGTGAGGACGGCGGCCTCGTTCGGCTCGAGGATGAACATGCCGTTGAAGGTGAGGAGCCCGAGGACGCCCACGACGAGGCCGACCCCGATGAGGGCGGGGCTTCCGGCGACGGCGCCCAGCGAAAGGGTCCCGATGCCGCCGCCCACGACCAGGAGGAGGATGATGAGACCGATGAATCCGGGAATCGTCCCGCGGCTCCGCTCGGCCGTCGCACGCAAGGTGCTGGGGTTCGGCGTCGGAGGGCTTCGAGGTGCGTCCACGCGTAGCCATGGTCGTCGGAATTCAAAGCTTCTCGGCCTGGGGATTCCTCGCGGACCGGGGTTTCCGCCGCGACGCGCCAACGCTTATTTCCGGGGCCCATTCGCGGCGTCGATGTTCAAGGCCCGATGGGCGCGGCGCACGGACGCCGCCCGGGTGAAGGTGTTCTTCGAGGCGAGCATGGAGCTCGAAGAGCTTCCGGGGGAGCCGGGGGCGTTCCCGCGGTCCTGGAAGGAATCGTTCCGCCCAGGGCGGGCGTTCCGTTTCTGCGTCGTCGAGGACGACGAGCGCCGCGTGGTGGGCTCCTGCACGATCCACGACCACTTCAGCACGTACCGGGGCCGGCCCATCGTGGGCGTCGAGGACGTCTTCGTGGAGGAGTCGGCGCGGGGCCGAGGCGCGGGCCGCACGCTCCTGGCGTTCGCGGAGAGGCACGCGAAGTCCCTTTCCGCCGCGCGCCTCGAACTGCACGTCCGCGACGACAACGAGGCCCGGCGGCTCTACGAGCGGTTCGGCTTCGAGACCCTCCCCTACTACTGGATGCAGAAACCGTTGCGGCCGGTCAAGCGGGCCCCGCGGCCGGCGTGAGGAAGGACCGAAGCCGCGCCGGGTCCTCGATGGCCTCCCTGAAGGCGGCCGCCATGACGCCCGCGACGTTCCCCACGACGGCGCGGTGGTCGGCGGACACGATGATGGGAAGGACGCGGCCGGGGACGACCTTGCCGTTTCGGACGACGGCCTCGTCGTAGATGGCCCCGACGTTGAGCTGGAACGCGATCCGGATGAACGTGGGGATCGGGCTTGCGACGCGCCGGAGACCGAACGTGCCGATGTTCGTGATGTGGACGGCCCCGAAGAGGCCCTTGTCGACGCCCATGAGGCCCTTCCCGATGCCTAGGTTGTAGACGAGCCAGCTCTCGAGCCGAATCATGCGCCGCAGCGCCCACATGGGAAAGAGCCCGATGAGCCGGTTCGTCCGGTTGGCGCTCTTCGACTCGCCCTTCCGGTAGGCCTTCGCGGCTTGGTCGAGCTCGGCCTGGATGTCGGGGAGGCCGCGGACGTGGAGCCGGTCGAAGCGCTTCCCCGAGAGCCTGCCGCGGTCGTCGGTGAACGTGATCCAGGCATCGACGAGGTCGCGTCGGCGGGGAAGGCCGCGGCGGAACTCCACGTTGACCTCCGGGACCTTCTCGAGCGCGTAGCCGACGCAGCGGGCGACAATCGAGGTGACGGTGAGGCGGCGCCCTCGTTTCTTCTCCTCCTCGATCAAGGCTTCCAGCGGGCCGGCGTCTACGCTCACGTCCGCGAAGATCGTGGGATCCTTGGGGGCCCCCCAGACGGCGGCTGTGAAACGTTGGTAGGGAGTGACACCCACGGGGGTGGCGATGACGGTCCATCCTTTTTAGGCGTGGGTTTGCGTCCGCGCCTCAACGGGGCGGCTTGGCTGTGTGGTTCCCGGGGATGACGTCGCCGTACGAGAACGTGAACCACAAGTCGACCCGGTGCTGGAAGCTCACCGACGTGACGCCGCCGCCGAAGTTTGCGCGGCCCTTGTCGACGTCCTGGAAGTTCCCGATCTCCCCGCCCGCCTTCCCCACGCTGCCGTGGTTGATGTAGGCGCTCCACATGTTGGTCCCGGTCGAACCCGTCGACGCGTTCTGGACGTTCTTTTCGAGCCAGACGTAGATGGCGGCGTTCACGGCGGGCACGGTCGGGGCGGGCCAGTCGGGTTCGAACCACGCGTCCTTCGGCTTGGGATCGAAGCGGAAGTAGACCTGGCAGCCGGAGCACGTCTGGAGCCGCCAGAAGACGAGGGCGTCGGCGAGGCCCCAGCCGGCGTCCACGTAGCCGGTCTTCGAGAAGATGAGGAGGCGCGCCTCGGGCTCGATCGCGATAGGCGCGAGGACGGCGCGGAACTCCGTGATCTCGCCCGCGACGACGGTGACCTTCTTGGCGTAGGCCTGGAAGCCCACGGCTTCGAGAACGATCCCGTGGCTTCCGGGCGTGATGTTGTTGAACGTGAAGGCACCCGCGGCGTCGGTGCTCGTCTCGAGGCGAAGCGAGACGAGGGCGACGGTCACGGCGGGGATGGGTTTCTCCTCGTCGTCGACGACGAGGCCACGGATCGAGCCCGTGTCGCCGGTGGGCGCCGCCTGGGAGGCCTCCGTGGGCGGGGGCGCCTCGGCGGGCGAACGCACCGCGCCGCTGCAACCTGCGAAGAGGACGGCTAGGACGGCTACGGAGACGAGGAACCTGTGCGGCATGTCGGGTGCGTCCCGGCGGGGCTTGGAGGTTCTTAACGGTTGCCCTCGCGCAGCGCGGTTACCGTTCGATAATCGCGGTGTACACGTCCGCCTTCTGGTTTCGCGTGTCGACCCAGACGAGGTGCGCGCCCATCGTGCTCGAGTCCTGGTCCCGGTAGTCGCCGAGGAAGATCATGCCGTTCTGGTGGCGGCTGTACTTCTCGTCGCTCGCCTTGTCCGTCACGCGGAGGTTCGTCGCCCACGTCGCGCCGCCGTCCTTCGAGTACGTATAGTACAGGTGGAAGAGATGGTTGTCGGGATCGTCGCGGCGGTCCCACCACGAGAGGTCGACGGTCCCGTCCGGGCCGACGCTGATCGCCGGGAAGAACTGGTCGGCCTTCTTCGCGGGGTCGTCGTCGTGGGGCCGGGCGGACTCGTTCCACGTCTTGCCGCCGTCGCGGCTGTAAGCGACGCGGATGTCGCCTTCCCCTTCCTTGTGGCTCTTCTTGCCGTGGTCGAACCACGTCACGTAGATCGTGCCGGCGTAGGGACCGGCGCTGCGGTCGACGGCGACGAGGGGGACCGCGAAGTTGCGGAACGCGCTGCCGCGAAGGACCGGCCAGTTGTACTCGCCGCCGCGGTCGGGGTCCGTGTAGGTGCCCACCGCGACGGGCGTTTCCCACCTCAGGCCGTCCGCGCTCTTCGTCGCAAGCACGTGCGTGGCGTTGAGGAGCGTCGCGTAGGCCGTGTTCTTCGCGTCGTAGTCGACGGCGGGTAGGTAGCCGACCCAGTTCGTGTTCATGGTGGCGTGCAGGTCCTGGTCGCTAGGCTGTCCGTCGTCCCACGTCTTGCCCTTGTCCTTCGAGACGCTGCAGACGACGGTGTTGTCGCCGGGCGTGAGCTGGTCCGCGGCCGTGCCCTGGTCGACCTGGTAGTTGCTGTCGCGGTCCCAGCAGAGGAGCACGTT
The DNA here is from genome assembly GCA_016180755.1 of Methanobacteriota archaeon. Lineage (GTDB taxonomy): Archaea > Thermoplasmatota > E2 > JACPAO01 > JACPAO01 > JACPAO01. The sequence continues at coordinate 9,946 of JACPAO010000033.1, read as the reverse complement.
GCCGTTGGGTGCAGTCGAGATCCACTGTTTGTCGTGCTCGAGCCGCGGCCCGAACGCGACCTGCTTCCACTCGGGCCACGTGTCGCCGCCGTCGTGGCTCACAAGGACGTACATCGCGCTGCAGGTCCAGAACCAGTCGTTGAACCCGCCCGAGGGAAGGACGTCGCGGCCGGTCTTGGAGCCGCTGGCGCGGTCGCACTGGTACGGCATGACGGTCCAGTAGGCCGTCCCGTCGGGCCCGAAGGCGACGACGGGGTCGGTCGCGCACCAGAACTTGCTGAAGTCCTCGTTCACGGGCGCGTTGGGGTTGGTGAGTTTCTTCCAGGGGCTTCCCGGGACGTTCTGGTTCTTCCACGTCGCGCCGCCGTCCTTGGTCGTGTAGATGCCGGCCCACACGCAGTCGCCGGCCTCGTCGGGCGTGTAGTCCTTCCCGGTCGCGAGGATGTTGAGGGGATCCGTGGGGTTGACGGCGATCGAGAGCTCGTTCGCCTGCCGCGTCGCGGGCGTGAGCGTCGCCTCGAAGTTGCAACGGGGGCCCGCGGTCTCGTTCATGCACCAGAGGGTTCCCGGAGGCAGGGCGCGCCCGTCCCCCGGTTGGCGCGAGCTGTCGTCGCCCGCGACGCAGCCGCCAAAGACGGCGAGAAGAAGGATGGGTACAACGAGGGCGGGACGCACGGATGTGGCGTAGGCCGGGCACCAATAATAGTTTGCGTTGGGCCGGGCGCTAGAGGACGACGAAGCGCACGACCACTTCTTCGAGGTACACTTTCTGGGTCTGGATCGTGACCTTCGCCGTGTAGTTGCCGCCACGAACGAAGAGGATGTCGCCTGCCCGCCACCAGCCGTCCCCGTCCGGTCGGGTCGCGTACGAGGCGGGCGCCGATTCCGGATCCTGCGTGTTGTTGATCTCGATCCGGACGCGTTCCGCCTCGGTCACGGGGTTCCCGGTCTCGGTGTCAAGAAGATAGATGCTCACGTTGGAGGAGGCGCCCGCGCGGGGCCGGGGCTCGACGACGAGCGTCACGGCATAGTTGTCCCCCGTCTCGGACGCCGTGAGGGCGTCGGGCCCGGCCGCCACGGCGGCGGGCGGCGAGAGCGCCGTCAGGAAGCCGGCGCACACGAGGACGGCGACCCCGAGGCTCGCCTCGACGGCGGCCGTCCGGTAGAACGCGGTCGTGCGGCGCCGCGCCGTCGGCCCGATTTCCTCGCCGATGCGGGCGGGCTGGGGCGTCTGCGGTCCTTGCTCAGGGGGAATCGTGTCGCGGCCGGGACGCGTCCCGAGGAAGACGAACCGGTTGATCCCCGCGAGGGCCACCATGAGGCCGGCGAGCGCGATCTTGCCCGCGAGGAACAGGCCATAGGGACTGTCGAGGATCTTGAGCGGCTCCAGGACGGCCGAAGGGCCCAGGATCGCGAGGCTGGAGGCGATCCCCGAGAGAGCGATGACGATGACGCTCGGGAGGGCGATCCGGGAGAACCGCAGGCCGGTCCGCCGGACGTCTGGCAGCGTTGCGTGGTGGCTCGCCCAGACCAGGTAATCGATGAGCAGGACGAGCCCTCCGATCCATACGGCGCCGGCGAGGATGTGCGCGAGGTCGCCGGCGGCGGCTATGAGGCCGAGCGCCGAGGCGTGGGCGAGGGTGGCGGTGCCCATGGCGAGCACGAGCACGGGCGCCGCGGCCAGGATCCAACGCGGTCGCGACGCGCTCGGTCGGGCCGTAAGCCAGCCGGCGGCCGCGAGGGAGGACACGGCGACGACGAACCGAAGGAAAAGGAGCCGGCCGACGCCGGTCCCGAGGTAGCGCCAGAAGCCGACGTCGGCCTGCCGGTACGTGTCGAAGAAGAGCCCGGCGCTGCCCGCGACGAGAAAGACGGTCCCGGCGAGGACGACCCGCCCAAGGCGGCGGTCGCGCTCGTGGTCGTGAGGACGGGTCTCGACCCAGACGGCGAACGCGACGCTGCCCAAGGTCAGGCAGAAGCCCGCGTACAGGAGCGCCCGCGAGGCGGCCGCGGGGGCGGGCAAGGGAGCCGCGGCTTCGTGGGCCGCCGGTGGCTCGAAGTCGCCGACGGCGAAGCCGAAGCTGCCGGACGTGACGTGGCCGTCGATCGTGGAGAGGGCCCGCCACGTCGCCGCGTAGGGGCCGGGCCCGAGCGGCCCGAGGCTGACGGTCAGCGTGGGCGTGGCGGCACCCGTGACGCGCAGGTCGTCGCCGTCGACGCGTCGGCCCTGCTGGTCGTGCACGACGAGACTCGAGCCGCGGGCATCGATCTCCTCCGACAACGTGACCGAGGCGTACGCGGGAGCGCTCCCGAGGCGGGCCCCTTGCCTCGGTTCGCTGGAGAGGTAGTTGGCGTGCGCAGCCGCGGTCGGGCCGAGTAGGAGGAGCGCGGCCAGGGCCGCGAGCGCGGCAAGAAGGACGCGACGCGCACGCATGGACGGGCTAGCCCCGGCGACGGGTTGTTGCGGCCGCCGCGGCCGCGAGCGCGAAGAGGGCGGCGGGAACCATGGGACCCGGCAAACCGCCGCTCTCGGCCTTGGGACTCACCGTGGACGCTGTGGTCGTGGGTGCCGGGGCCTCGTCGACGTTGACCTGGATGGTCACGAGGACGCTGCCGCCGAGGTTCGTCGTCAGCCGTAGGGTGACCGGGCCGTCCTTGGCGCCCGTCGCGGGGGTGACGTACATGTGGACCGTCTTCTGCGCCTCGGCCTCGAGGTCGATGGTGGTCTCGCCGGTCCGATACGACGCGGCGTGGAAGGCGATTCCGGCCGAAGGCGTGGCCCGCAGCGTGGCCTTCTGGGCCTGTTTGAGGAGGTTCTTGATGGTCAACGTGACGGTGGCGTTCCCGTCTTCGGCGACGGTCACGGAGCTGACGTCGGACGCAAGGCTCGCGTACTGGACGGGGCCCTTGACCTTGTACTGGATCGTGCCGCTCACAGGGTACCTCGCGGGCGACGCCTGCTCCGTCGCGATCGTCGAGCAGTCCTGGACCGTCTGACCCCCGGACGTGTATCCGCCCGGCATGTGGTCTGCCTTCGTGGAGCCGGCGTAGCCTTGGACGGCCGCCGCTGAGATCGTGGAGCCGACCGACGCCCCGATCGTCGAGAGCCTCACGATGCCTTCGAGGTAGAAGCGGGCGCCGTCGGCCGCGCCGGCCGCGGTGTTGAACGCCTTCGGCCCGGCGACCGCATCGAAGTCGCCCGTGAAGGCGACGTTGTCCACCGTCCGGAACTTGCGCGTGACGCTCTGCTCGCCGACCTTGAACGTCACGACGTCCTCGAGGGCGGGGCGTGTCGCGTCCCCGTTGTAGCCGCCGTTGAGGACGAGCTTGAAGACGATGACGTCCGCGTCGAGGGTCGCGTTGTGGGCCTCGTAGAGGTCGAGGGCGATCGTGTCGTGGCCGTCATTCACGGTCGAGTGCCCTCCCCAGTCGTCGTTGCAGTCGTGGAGGAGCCGCGTCGCGTACTCGACGGGCGGTGCGGCCGGATGCGCGACGACGCCCGGGATAAGGAGTCCGACGACGACGGCCGAGAGGGCAAGGGTTCGTCTCATGGCAGGCTCACCGGCCCGCAATAACGCAACGACCGGAACATAAAGTTTGTCACTTTTCGAACTCGTTTTCCCGCGTAGTATCAAGTAGGCCCCGCCCCATCGGAACCGGATTCCGATGGTGCACATCACCGAAATCAGCGCCGGATTCGTGTTCCTCAGCGGGGTGGCGAGCTTCGCGCTCGTCGTCCTCTCGACCCGCGCCTACCGACGCACGCGTGACGGCAAGTTCGGCTTCCTTACCGGCGCGTTCGCCGTCTTCACCGGGAAGGCCCTGCTCGTCTCCTACTCGCTCTACTCGGGCCTCATCGAGCATCAACTTCTCGAACTCGTCGACGCGATCGGCGACCTCGCCACCTTGTTCCTCATCCTGGCGCCGGTCGCATGGCCCGGCCGTCCCCATGAAGCCGAACCTTGAGCACCGCCGCGCCCTGTCGCGGCTGGTCGAGCGGTTCCCCGGCCTGCATCTGCGGGAGCTCGCGCGCGCCGCGGGCCTCAGCGAGGCCTTGGCCGGATACCACTTGGCCGCCCTCGAGGAGGAGGGCCAGGTCCGAAGCGCCGTCGATGGGGAGTTCCGGCGGTTCTACTCGCGGGAGCCGACCGCGCCGGAGGCCGACGACGAACCCCTCATCGGCCTCCTGCGCCAGCGGGTCCCCCTCCAGATCGCGATCGTTCTCCAGGACCGCGGGCGGGCGACCCAGGCCGACCTCGCCGGGACGCTCGGGCTCGCCAAGTCCACCGTCTCGTACCACATCGGGAAGCTCCGGGACGTGGGGTTCCTGCGTCTCTCGCCGGCGGGCGACACCGTGGAACTGGCCGAACCCGGGCGCGTCCGGTCCCTCCTCCTTCGATGGCGGCCCCGGGCCGACCTGACGGACCGGTTCGCCTCCCTTTGGAACGCGTTCTACCGCACGCGGAAGCCTAAGGCTGGCCTTGGTTCTCTTCGGGGTTCTCTTGCTCGTGCCCCTCGCCGTCGAGGCCGGCGGCGCGCCGAGCAAGAAGCCGGGCGGCTTCGCGAGCCCGAACCTCGGGCCCGGCCAGGCGTGGGACCTCGTCCTTCCTGCCCCCGGGACGTATGCGTACCATTGCACGCCGCACCCGGGGATGCGGGGGACCATCATGGTGGCCTCGAACGCGACGGCCGCGAACGCGGCCGTGGAGATCAAGGGGTACCGGTTCCAGCCCGCGACGACCTGGCTGGCCCCAAACGGCACGATTGCGTTCACCAACCGGGACGTCGTCGTGCACACCGCGACGGAGACGGCGCCCGAATCGGGGAATGGCAACGGCTCGCCCGCGTCGGGCGTGGCGCTCACGGCCGTGGCCGCGGCCCTCGGGCTGGCACTCGTCCGAAGACGTCAGTAGGCGAGCGCGGAGCCCGTGTTGAAGACGACGACGCGGTCGTCGCGCCGGATCCAACCCGTGCCCACGAGCTTCTCGAAGCCCGCCCACGCCGCGCCGCCCTCGGGGCTCGCCTGGATGCCGGTCCGCGCGAGGCGGGCGCAACCCTGGTCGATCTCGGACTCCGAGACGCGCACCGCCGTGCCTTTCGAGGCGCGGAGGGCGCGAAGGACGAGCCGGTCCGCAAACGGTTTCGGGACCCGCAGCCCGGCCGCCTTGGTCGTGGCGCCGGTCCAGAAGTCGCACGTCTCGCGGCCCTCGTCGAACGCCGTCACGACGGGGGCGCATCCCTCGGCCTGGACGGTCACGAGGCGCGGCATCTGGTCCTTCGTCCATCCGAGGAGGTTGAGCTCGCGGAAGGCCTTCTCGATCCCGACGATGCCCGTCCCGCCGCCCGTCGGGTAGACGACGACGTCGGGCGCCTCCCAGCCGAAATGCAAGGCCAACTCGAGGCCCATCGTCTTCTTTCCTTCGGCCCGGTAGGGCTCCTTGAGCGTCGAGACGTCCATGACGCCCGGGTTCGCTTTCACGAAGTCGGCGCAGGCCTTCCCGGCGTCCGAGATGAGGCCCTTGACCTTCGTCACGTGGGCGCCGAGCTGCGAGAGGGTCATGAGGATCTTGGCGGGCGCGTCCTCCGGCACGAACACGTGCGCGGCCGCGCCGGCACGGGCCGCGTAGGCCGACATGGCCGTCCCCGCGTTGCCTGCGGTCGGGATGGCGAAGGCCTTCGCGCCTAGTTCGACGTTCTTCGCGACGGCGACGCAGAGGCCGCGCGCCTTGAAGCTCCCGGTCGGGTTGAGGCCTTCCTCCTTCACCCAGACCTGGTTCACGGGAAGTTCGCGCACGAGGTCCGGGACCTCGAGGAGCGGCGTGGAGCCCTCGCCGAGCGTGTACCTGTGGCGTTCCTCGCCGACGGGCAGGAGGGGGGCGAAGCGCCAGAGGTTGTTGGGTCCGCTCTCAAGCTCTCCGGGCGTGTGCTCGCGAGCGATCCTGCCAAGGTCGTATCGGGCGAGGAGGCTGCCGCCGCACTTCTCGCAGACCGTGTGGAGCTTGTCGGCGTCGTGGCGAGTCCCGCAGAGGCCGCATTCGAGGTGCGTGACGTGCACGGTCGGGCCGAACCCGAGGCCGGATTTGACGTTTCGGGGGGTCCTCGGGCCGCGCACGGTCCCGGGAGCCGACGTCCCCCGGCCGCGCGAACCGGAAGGGTTGCGCGGTCTTGCGCGGGGGAGCCCTACTTTCCAGCCACGTCGGCGGCGATGGGCGCGGGCCCAGGGGCCGGGGCAGGAGTCGGCGCGGGCGAGGACATCCATTCGTGGCCTGGGCCGCGCCAGGGGTCTTCGGGGGCGGGTGCCCCGTGCTTCAGGCTCCACAGGAGATTGAACAGCATGAGCGCCTGGGCCGCCCCGAACACGAAGGCCCCCACCGTGACGACGAGGTTGAGGGGTCCCCAACCGCTGGCGGCGTCGTACGTGTAGATGCGTCGCGGCATGTCGCTGATGAAGAACATCGTGAGGAACGTCATTAGGAAGCCGATGACGGAGAAGACGACATGGATGTTCCCGAGGCGCTCGTTGTACATGCGGCCGGTGAACTTGGGGTACCAGTAGTACAGCCCGGCCATCAGCATGAGCATTGTCCCGCCGACGAGGGTGAAGTGGAAGTGGGCGACGACCCAATAGGTGCCCCGAAAGTTGGGGTCGAGGGCCAGCGAAGACAGGAACACGCCGGTGACGCCGCCGAGCAGGAAGAGCGACATGGCGGAGAGCGCCATGTTCATGGGCGTGCGGAAGTGGACCTTCCCTCTCCACAGGGTGGCGATGAGGCAGAGGAATATGAGGCTGAACGGGATCGAGATGGCCTCCGTGGTCAAGGACATGAATTCCCGCATCCGCTCGTCGGTGCCGGTTGTGAACATGTGGTGGACCCAGACGATGAAGCTCAGGACGGTCGCGATGGCAAGGGACCAGAGGATGTATCTCTTCCCGTAGAGGGGCCGTCGGCTGAAGGCGGGAACGATCTCCATCGTCGCGCCGAGGGCGGGGTGAAGGAACACGTACACCTCGGGGTGCCCGAAGAACCAGAAGATGTGGGTCCACACGAGGCCGCCTTCGACCTGGGCCGAGAAGAAGTGTGTGCCAAAGTGCCGGTCTGCGACCAGCATGAGGAGGCCGCCCCCCAAGGCCGGGAACGCGGCCAGCATGATGGCGATGGTGAACACGATGGACCACGTGAACATGGGCATGTCGTAGAGCCGCAGGCCCGGCCGGCGGTGGGCCAGGATGGTGGCGAAGAAGTTGATCGTGCTCACGACGACGCTGACCGTGAGGAGCACGAGCCCGATGCCCGCGAGGTCGACTCCCAACCCCGGGCTGTATTGTTTGTTGGTGAGGGGGGAATAGAACGTCCATCCCACGTCGGCTGCGCCTCCGAGCGCGAATCCTGAGGCGGCGACGAGGCCGCCCAGGACGAACGTCCAGTAGCTGAGCGCGTTGATCCGGGGGAAGGCCAAGTCGCTCGCGCCAATCTGGAGCGGCACGAGGTAGTTGGCGAAGCCGAACGCGATGGGGCTGAGGAAGAACAACGCCATCACGGCGCCGTGCATCGTCACGAGTTGGTTGTAGAGGCCGGGCTCGACGAGGGTGGACTCGGGCTGTGCGAGCTGGGTGCGGAAGATGAGGGCGAGCACGCCGCCGATGACGAAGAACACGAGCGAGGTGACGAGGTAGAGGATGCCGATGTCCTTGTGATTGGTCGTCGTGAGCCAGCGGCGCCAATCCATGGATCACACCACCTCGAGGGTCGTGAGCATGCCGGACTCGGAATGGCCGGGCAGGTTGCACCAGAGGTACAGGGTGCCTTTCGCGCGGGGGAAGTAGGCCAAGGCTGCGCCGCGCCCGGCGGCCAGGTCGGGCGTCTTGGCGTGGATGTCGCGGGAATCAGGGTCCGCGTCCCAGTGGCCGCCGACGTTGAGGTCGTGAACGATCTTGCCGTCGTTGGTGACGATGAAGAGGACGGGTTGGTCGAGCCTCACGGTCTTCGCGCTGGGGGTGACCTTCCATTCGGTCAGGGAGACGGTGACACGCTGGGACTCGAGGACGCGCAACGTCCCGGAGAATCCGGCGCGCGAGCCGGTCTCGTTCGTGGCCTCGTACGTGGCCGTCGCGGGCCCGGGGGCGGAAAAGTTCAGCCACGCGGCCGAATTGGGCGCCATGGAAGGGACGGAAACGTTGTACGGACCCCCCAGGCGGAACCCGAGGGTCGTCGAGGCGTTATTGGTGAGCCGCAGATGGATCTCGCCCCCGGCGACGGCCTGCAGCTGCCCGGGGACGGGCCCTTCCCGCGTAACGTTGAGGTCGAAGACCTGCACGAAGTTGGGCGTCGGCAGCGTCGCGAGCTGTTCCTGCACCCAGGCGTCGAACTCGGCGCGGGGGATGGCGGCGATGCTTCCGACCATCTGCCCGTGGCCGATGCCGCAGAGTTCGGCGCAGCGGATCTCGGCGACCCCGGGACCGGTCGCGTTGAACCACAGGTGGTTGGTGCGGCCGGGGATTGCGTCGATGCCGATGTTGTAGTCCGCGACGTGGAACTTGTGCATGACGTCGGGCGAGGTGATGCGGAGAAGGATCGCCTCGTTCGCCGGGACCCGCAGCTCCCGGAACGTTTGGAAGCCTTGGGGGTATTCGAACATCCAGCCGAACTGGAAACCCGTCGCGTCGATCACGAGGGACACGTCGTCGGGAGGGTGTTCCAGGAATTGGTGGGAGCTCAGCGTGCCGATGGACAATCCGAAGAGGATGGCGCCGACGACGATGACGGTCCCAAACACGACGTAAGGGTGGCCGCGGTTCGGCGGAACCTCGCCCGCGCGGGGCGCGTCGGCAGGTTCCTCCTGGCCGCGGGCCCGGAAACGCCAGGCGCTGTAGACGAGGAAGAAGAACACGAGAAGCGTGAGGATGATCCCGATCGTGAAGTAAAGGCGGAACAGGTTGTCGACGATGGGCGTGCTGGCCGCGTCGCCCATTAGATCCACCTCAGATAGATGGTCGCCAGGATCCCCGCCCACACCGCGTCGACGAAGTGCCAGTAGAGGATGGCCGCCGAGACGCCGCTCGCCCTAGCCTGGTTGACGAGGCCGCGCTTGCTCAAGATCGTGAGAACGGCGAGGACGACCAATCCCGCGAGCACGTGGAGGCCGTGGAGGCCCGTGAGGCCGAAGAAGGCGGAACCGTAGGGGTGGGACGCGGGCGTGAAGCCCGCGGTCAGGTACTCGTAGCCTTGACCCCCCAGGAACACCGTCCCCAACAGGACGGTCGACGCCATGTGCATGCGGAAGGCCCGGTCGCGGCCCTTTTCCAGCGCGCGTTGGGCCCAGTGGGCCGTCGCCGCGCTGGAGAAGAGGAGGACGCTGTTCACGAGAACGAAGCCCAGCCGGAGGTCGACGCCTTCGGGCGGCCACGGGGCCACGTGGGCGCGGGCCCAGAAGAAGTAGAAGAAGCCCGCCCCGAACAGGAAGACCTCCCCGAGCACCAGGACGACCACGGCGATGTACCGGTCGCTGCGGGCGGCCGTCGGCAGGGGGAGCGTGCGCACGTCTTCGCGGAGCCACCCGTACACGGAACCGAGAAGGGCGACGGCGCCAAGGATCAAGATCGGGCGGACAAGCACACCGATGAGGAAGAGCGTGAGGGCGAGGCCCACCAGAATCGGCCACTTGCTGCGGTGGTGGTCCATGCCGGCGCTGAATTGCACACCCCCCTCATCGGACATGGTCCAACGGCCACGAAACCTGGGACCCCCGATAAACCCCTAGGTCCCTGCTCACAAGGGCCGATGAGAAAGGGAAAGGTCCACGAAGATTTCTCCGAACCCGTGCGGTGACGGGCCCCGACGAAGAACGGCTCGATCAGCGAGTGCATCAGCACCACGAGCATGCCCGCGCTCACGCCCAGCGCATCGGACCTACGGATGCCGGTGTCGAGAGCGAGCGCGGCGCGGGC
>JACPAO010000032.1 GCA_016180755.1 Methanobacteriota archaeon | reverse complement strand
CCCCGACTAGGGTCTGTTCCCATGATACACGCCGGGACCGCCCCGTTCAGCAACACGGCCCGCCGGGCCACGTTGATTCTCGTGGCCATGCTCATAGGGAGCGAGGTCGTGGCGGCGGCCGGCCCGGCGGGGTTGGCCGGGGACATGCTGGTCGGGAACCTCGAGCTGAGGGGGGCGACGATTTTGACTTCGGGGGCCGTGAACGCCTTGAGCCTGTTTCCGGAAATGAGTCCTCCCGGGGCCGGTGCGGTTGCCGCGGAGGCCAAGGTCCTCGTCGTAAACTGGACTCGCGCGGACACGACGAGCTACGGTTGGGTACCGAACTCCGATGACGCACTTTACAGCCGAGGAACCGATTTTTCCTCCTCGGAGCAAGGCCATGCCGAAGCCGTGGTCTCAATGGAGCCCGTCGACCAAGATTCGAACCTTCTGGTCGTGCCTCACGGCGGAAGGCATTCACTCACGTGCAGCCTCGTTTCGAACGCTGCGGCTTTGGCATCTCCGGGCGAGGCGTGGCTCGGCGGACGTGGTGCCCGGACCGAAACCGACTGGCGTCCTGGCCCCATGCATGGCGTCCAGAACGTCTCCGCCGGAACTCCCCGCTTCGAGTTCGAAGGCGCTAGGGAATTGCGGTTCGAGGGAAGCTTTACGTTGTTTATTTGGGGGACGTACGCAAACGTAACGGACGCCGACGGCCAGACATCGTACCGCAGCGGATCCTGGGACGACAACGTGGTCGGCGGACAAGCCCGCCCGCGGGGCGTCGCCCGGGACAGTCACAGCCAAATTCTCCGGCTGACCGTCCTCGAAGGCCAGTTACGGCTCGAAGACTGGGCAGGCAAGATCCGCGTGGCAGGCGACGCTGCGGCCACCGAGACGGACGGCCAGGCAATCCTCGACGACGCGACCGGCTACCTCGAGTCCAATGAATTCGCTTACACCGCCAAGCAGGAGACGTTCAAGGTCAGTGGTTTTGTCTCCCTGGCGATTGACGGGGCGGCCGGCTCCTCGACGCGCCTCGCGGTGGAGCTGCGCGGAGAGTCTGCCGACACCTCCCTTCCACCCGCGGGTCGGATCCCCGTCGCCGCCGCAGATCGCGTCGCCAAGGTTCCTGCCGCGGAATCATCGACCACATCCTCTGAGGGCTTCACCCTAGCGACGTCCGAGATGGGCGTCCGCGACGTGCTCCTCTGGAGCCTCGCCGGCATCGTCGTCCCCATCGTCGGCTACCGCCTGGGGGCGCGTCGACGCGCGCGGAACAAGGACGCCATCGTCCCGCCGGAAGGGCCGGTCTACGCGGGACCGAGTCCCCTCCTCCAGGCGGAAGAGGCTCTTGTGCGCGGCGAACCCGAGGCGGCTCGCGCCCTCGTGAAGGGCGTCCTCGCCAAGGACCCCAAGGACATGGACGCGTGGTTCGTCCACGGCGCGAGCCTCATCCGGCAAGGCTCGTTCCGCGAGGCCGTCCGCGACCTCGAGGCCGTCGCCCGGCAATCCTCGGCGGCGCAGCCCGGGCTCGCGTTCCTTCTCTGCATGGCGTTCGTCGGCCTGAGGAAGGTCGGCAAGGCGCGGCGGTGGGCAAAGGTGGCAAGCATGGAACCGGACTTCAAGCGACAGATCGAGATGGACGAGGCCTTCGCGACGTTGCGCGGCCCCCCGACGGCGGGGCCGGCGCCGATGATCCGCGAGGGCGCCACGTTCGATCCCGCGTACGGGTGAATCCATGGGTCCGCAACTCTCTCCAACGTTGGCGTTTGTCCGGGGGTCGCACGAATGATCGGTCCGCTCCTCGCCTTCCTCCTCACGTTCTCGGCGGTGTGGGGGATGGTCCACTACGCCCCCACGCGCAAGGACGCCCTGCTCCTTCATCGCGTCCGCGCCTCCATCGTAGGCCTCCTCACGCGCAAGCCCGGCGTGACCATCACGGACATCTGCCGCGAGGGCAACATCTCCTGGGGCACCGCCCAGCACCACCTCTACATCCTCCAGCGCGCGGGGCTCGCCGCGTCACGGCCCCTCGGCCGCACCCGCGTCTTCTTCCCGGCCGGCATGCCCGAGAAGGATTCCCAGGCCGCCGCGCTCCTTGCCCAGCCTCGCCTCCAGGAACTCGCGATCGTGATCCGTGACGAGCCCGGCCATCTCCAGAAGGAGCTCTGCGGCCGGCTTGGCCTTACCCGTAAGGTCTTCCGCCACCACATCGACCTCCTCATCCAGGCGGGCCTCGTCGTCGAGCTTGCCGGGGCGAAGTTCCGCCGCTACGAGCCGGGCGCTGCATGGCGGGCCGCCGGGCCCACGGCGGTAGACGCGCCGGCTGTCCCGGTGGCACCCCTTGCCGGCCCTCGCGCGTCAGAGGCGGGCGCACCACGGCCTCCGCTGCGGCCGACCTGATCGCGGATGCGACGCCGGACCCTGACTGGGTGCGCGCCCAGTATCCGGTCAAGTAACCGATTTAGCCGGAAGCGACGTAACGAGAAAACTCCCATACCGTGTGTCCTCCGATGGTCTTGGGTGTGCGACGCACGTGGCGGACGGCCCTCCTCCCCCGCGCGCGCCGTGTCGGACCCATCGTCGGGGCCCGACGGAACCGCTACGAGCGGAGCCGGGCGCACCCTTTTCCGTCCCGCGCGTCCGCGCTCAGCCCACGCCGGGGGCGAGGCGTGCATGGAGGCTAGCGTTGCGGGCGTCGCGCTTTTCGCGTGGTGGTGGGTCATAGTCGCGCTGGCGCGCCATTGGTGGACCCATAAGGAGCACCTCCAGGAGCACCCCGTCCGCCGCACGATCCTGGCGACCATCGCCGCGAGCCCGGGGACGAGCATTTCGGAGCTGCGCACGAGTCTGGGAGCTGGGTGGGGGACCGTCCAGCATCACCTCCGGCTTCTCGTCGAGGCCAGACTCGTGCGCGCCGTGACGGAGGGACGGTGCCGGCGGCTCTTCCCGGCGGAGGCGCCCGCCGAGCAAAGCTACCGGATCGCCCTCCTTCGACGGGCGCGCATCCTGGAATTGGCCAAGGCCGTCGTCGGTGCGCCGGGCCGCATCCAGAGGGAACTGGCGCGCGAACTTGGCATGAGCCGAAAGATGATCCGGCGGTCCGTCGACCTCCTCGTCGATGCGGGCCTCATCCGTGAGGTCCGCCTGCCTCGAACCCGGAAATACTTCCCCACGTCGCTCCTCGGGCGCATCGTCGACCGGGACCTTGAGGCCCGCGGCCCGGCATTCGGACGACGCCCGGGTGGCGGCGGGCCCATGGACGCGCGGCCCCGGTGATCCGCTCGCATGAGTGGGCCGTTTCCTCAAGTTGTCTTGCCCGCGCCGGGCGCGCGTTTTCGGCCCAGGGCGACTTCTGCAACAAAAAAAAGGGAGGTAGGGGCGGACGGGATGGCACCGGTGTAGTGCCACCCGCTGCGAAACGGGGTGGGTACGGTGTTCGGCGGACCCGCCCCTACCGAGGCGGGCCAACGGGTTGGGAAAGAATCTGTTTGTGGATGCGATGGGTACACCCAGGCAGACGTCGGGCCCCCGCGCCGTTCCGCCTCGGGGGCTCCTGGGGGCGGTAAGGGCGGCGGAGCGCGGGCCGCTTGTCTGTCACCCTTCGGCGTGGTGGCGTTCGCCTATTCGTTCTCTGGTTCGCTCGTGACGACCGGCGCACCAACGACCGATTTCGCGGAAACGGCCACCGTTGCGGCGACCATCGGCGTACTTTGTGGATGGTTGAGAAACGCAAAACGTTTCGGCCTCAGCAAACGTTAACTCCCCGTTCCCGGGCTCGCGCGTCGTGCGGTCCCGTCGGGCCACGGCCCTACACAGAAACCGGCGCACATGGGGAGGGTGGCTCTCCACCCTTTGCGCGATCGCCGCCTCCTTCGCGGCGGCCGTCCCCGCTGCCGCGCAGAACCCCGCGACGCAGTTCGACGTCGCCGCCGCCATGTTCGACGCGCCCTCTCCCATCGTCCTACGCGCGAACAACTCCATCCTCGGCGTCGCCATCAACAACGGCGACGTCGCCGTCCGCGTCGACGCATCCATCTCGATCTCGAACGACGCGTTGACGGACGCCTTCGTCCACGCCGTCACCGTCACGCTCGGCCCCAAAGGCAACGCGCACGTGCCGCTCGGATGGAACGGCACTTACTTCGACGTCGAGTTCAGCGAGTGGCGGCCGCTCTTCGGCCCCCTGCGCCTCCGGTTCGAGGTCCACGCCCGCGACGCTGGGTCCGTCGACCCCGCTCCCGGCAACAACGAACTCTGGCTCTCGCGCGACCTCCGGTTCTACGATTTCGAGGTGGCCCTCGCCGCCCCCCAACCCGGCGAAAGCCTCGAGGTCGGCGAGGAGTGGGCCGCGTTCGGCACCGTCACCAACCAAGGAAACGGTCCGGACGCGGCCGTCGTGACCCTATCCGACCCCAGCCCCGGCTGGACCTTCTCCCTCTCCGAAGGCGCCGCCGAAGTGCCCCTCGACCAACCCGGATCGCAGGGCGGCTTCTTCGCCTTCGCGACGCCCGGACCCACCGTCATGGCGGACGCCGTCGGCACCGTCCAGGTCACCGTCACCTCCAAGGCCTTCTCCGAAAACACCGTGACGCGGACGCTCACGACGCCGCCCGTGGAGCAGAGCGGCAGCCTCACCGTGAGCTTCAGCCCCGCGCAGCTCACGACGACCTCCAACACCGTCGCGCGCTTCCAGGCGACGGTCCAGAACGTGCAAAACCACGAGGACCGCGTCCGGCTCCAGGTCGTCCGCCAGTCGGGCGACCCCCTCCTCGTACCCGCGATCTCCCCGTCGTCGACCGTGACCGTTCCGCCCGGCGGGACCGCGGCCTTCGCCGTCGAGGTCCCGGTCGGCAACGACGCCCAGGCCGGCACCAGTACCTGGCGCGTGCGGGCGTTCTCGGTGGAGGCGGGCGGCGAGGAAGCCATCGCGGCGGACCTGCTCACGGTCACCGTGGCCCAGCGCTTCGGCGTCGGCGCCGCGATCGAGTCGGCGCCGGAGTCCGTCGAACCCGCGTCGACCTTCGAAATCCGTGTCGAACTCACCAACGCCGGTAACGGCATCGACACCCTTTCCGCAACCATCGTGAACGCACCCGGCGGCTGGGTGGCCACCGCCAACCAGACGACCATCGGCGCCGGGTCGAGCCACGTCGTCGGGCTCAAGCTCACGGTGCCCGGGTCGTCTCCCGCCGGCCAGCGGACCGTGACCGTCCGCGCTGCGTCCGAGGGCCAGCCGTCGCTGTTCCGCGAGCTCGCCCTGCCGATCGGCATCCAGCCGATCGCGATCCCGGAGCTCTCCACCTCCCTCCCCGCGCGGCCCATCGCACGGGGCGAGCAGGTCGACTTCCCCCTCACCATCCGGAACGGCGGCAACGCCCCCGGCCACTTCGAACTGACCGCCATCGTGGACGCCACCCGCACGGAACCGGCGGCCGACGAGTGGGACGTCGCGGCGGGCCCCGCCGCCATCGACGTCGCCCCCGGCGAGGCCAAGACCGCGACGCTCAGCGTCGCGGCGCCGGCGACCCTCCAGTCCACCCACGACGGCCTTTTCGTCGGCGTGTGGGCCTCCCCGACGGGGGACGGCCCCGCCGCCCAGATCGCCCTTCGCGCCGCTCCCGCCTTCCCCGACCTCGTCGCCGAGATCCAAGGCACCTCGCCCGAACTGGTCTACCGGAGCCAACGCGCCACCCTGCACTTCGCCGTCGTGAACGAGGGCACCGCGGACGCCGTGGGCCCGTTCAAGGCCAAGCTCGAGGTCCGCGCCGGCTCCGACGGCAGCGTCCTCGCCTCCCGGGAGGTCACCCTCGAGCGCGTCCCGTGGCAGGGACCGCAGAAGGCGGCCGCCTTCGACGTCGAGCTGCCTACGAACCAGGCTCGGATCACCGCGCGGCTCGTCGTGGACGCTCAGGCCCGTGTCGACGAGAGCGACGAGACGAACAACGCGGACGAGGCCACGATCGAGCCGCGGAACTTCGACATGGCCGCCTCCGCGCCCGCCGACCAGATCGCGAAGGCCGGCGTGGCCTTGTCGTTCGAGGGAAGCGGAGGCTTCCGCGCCACCAACGTCGGCTCGAACGCGACGAGCGTGGAGCTTCGCGTCGCCTCCGACGCCGGCTGGGTCGCGGTCGAGGAGAGCTTCACGAACGTGGCCCCCGGCCAGACCGTCTCCGTCCCCGTGAACTTCGTCGTCCCCTCCGACCCTGCCGTCGAGGAATCGGTGCTTCGGTTCGACGTCCAACTCGCCAACGACGCGTCGGTCGTCGCCACCAAGTCGATGCGGATCCGTGTCCCCGACCAGAGGAAGCCGGTCTTCGCCAACGTGACCGTCGACCGGCTCGAGGTCGCCGTCGACCACATGGTCCGCGTCAACGCGACCGTCCGGGACGGGCTCGGTGTGGCGTGGGTGAAGCTCGCGGTCGTGGGCCCGAGCGGGGCCGTCGCGACCAAGGACATGTCCGCCTCGACGCCCGAGAACTTCACAGTCTCGACAGCGTTCGACGCCCCGGGCCTGTACCGCGCGCACGTGGTCGCACAAGACCGGTCGGCGGCCCGCAACGAGAACTCGACCCAGGCGAAACCGATCGTGATCCGTGTCGTCCCGCCGCAGCCGCCCGGGCTGAACCTTTCGTTCCCCCTCGCGAACGCGGGACTCCGTCCCGGCCGCCCCATCCTCGTGAGCGTCCGCGCGACCGTGCCAATCCAGGCCGCCGAGTACCGTGTGCGCGGATCCGCCTTCCCGCTCCTTCTTTCGAGCCCCTTGCAGATCCCGACCGACGGCTGGGAGGACGGCGTGACGCCCGTCCTCGTCCGCGTGACGGATTCGTTCGGCGCCGTCGGCGAGGCGACCTACACGTTCATCGTGGACGGCGCGCCGCCCGTCGTGTCCCGGATCGCGTTCGACGCCGACGCCATCGCCCCGGGCCTGAGGCTCCCCATCCTCGCCGACGTGAACGACACCGCCGGCCTCCGCCACGTCACGCTTCGCGTCTCCCGCACGACGGGGCCCGCGACGGAGGCCCAGATGAACGAGACCGCCCCCGGGACGTTCGAGGCGCGGGCCTACCTCGCCGACGCGACCGGCGTCGCCGTGATCGCCGAGGACCTTGTAGGGAACCGTGCTTATGCGGAGCGGACCCTCGCGGTGGCGGCGGCCGCGGCCCGCGACGCCGACGGCGACGCCCCCGGCGCCGCGTTGGGTTGGATCGTCTTGGCCGGCCTTTGCGCCGCCGCGCTCCGGCGGCGCGCCTCCGGAGGGGCCCGACCATGACCGCCCGGGCGACGCCGATCGCGACCTTCTTGCTGCTCTTCGGGGCGGCCCTCATCGCGTCCTTCGGTTCGCTCCACGCCGAGGCGCCCTGCACCGACCTCAAGCCCGCCCCCGACGTCACAAGCGACCAGACCATCACCCAGGCCGTCGTCTGGCACTGCGTCGAGGTCCACCTCAAGGCCAACGTCCGGATCACCGCCGGCGGGAAGCTCCGCATCAACGAGTCCGTGGTCTGGATCGACCCCGTCGGCGCGGCCACCGTCACGATCCAGGCGGAGGCCAACGGCCGCCTCGAGCTCAATGCGTCGGCCCTGCTGCCGTTCGCGGACGACCGCCACGCCGGGCGGGTCCTCCTCCTACCCGACTCCTCGGCCGACATCAACCACACCTACTTCGAGCGGCTCGAAACGTTCGAGGTCCGCACGTCCGCAGCGCGGATCAACGACACTCTCGTGCGCGACCCCGCGTCCATTGGAATCCACGTGCGCACCGCGTCTCCTCGGCTCGAGAACACGACCGTCGAAGGAGGCCTCACCGGCATCCGCGTCGAAGGCGCCTCGACCCCGACGCTGCGCCATGTACTCGTCGACGGCGCCGTCGTCCAGGCCGTGCACGTTGGCTCCGGCGTGACCGCCCTCCTGGACGACGTGGGACTCTGCGCCGGGGACGTCGGGATCCTGCTCGAAGGCTCCGCAACGGCGACGATGCGGCGCGGAGAGTTCTGCGCGGACCTGGAACAAGAGGCCCGCCTGCTTCCCAGCGGAACGCTCGCGCCGAAGCTCGCGCTCGAAGGCGTCCCCCACACGCCCGCCCGCCTCGTCCGCGAAGGCGCAAGCCGCATCGACGTGGGTTGGTTCGTCGAGGTCGAGGTGTTCAACGCCACGTCGCCCGACGCGTCGGCGCTTACGGGCGCGCGCGTCCTGTTCCGGAACGCGACGAGCCACGACCTCGCCCCCGTCCTCACGGACGCGCGGCACGGCGCCGGCCCCGCCCTCGTACCCGACCTCGCGTACGGCCCGCAGGGCACGGTCCAGCA
>JACPAO010000031.1 GCA_016180755.1 Methanobacteriota archaeon | reverse complement strand
CCGGATTTCCGACGGATCGTCGTCGGCGTCGATGGGACCGGCAGCGCCTCCATGGCGCTCACCTGGGCCCAACAGATCGCGGCGGCAACCGACGCCAAGGTCTTCGCCGTCATGGTGCTCGGCCCGGCCGCCACGGGCCTCTTCGCGCGAAGCCCGCGGCGCGGTGAACTCCGCGAGCGCGAGGAACGCATCGGCCGCGACGTCCTCGAGAAATCGGTCGGCGGGCTGGAGAAGGCTGGCGTGGACGTGACCGGCATCCTCGCGCGGGGGTTCCCCGCCTTCGAGATCCTGCGCGTCGCCGACCACAAGCGGGCCGACCTCATCATCCTCGGGTCCCACGGCCACAGCGGACGAGACCGCGTGCTCATCGGGAGCGTCGCCGACTCGGTGAAGAACAACGCCGCCACGAGCGTCCTCATCGCGAAGGCCCCCTTTGGGCCCGGCCCCGTCCTCGTCCCCGTCGACGGTTCGGCGGACAGCCGCGCCGCGGCCGTCGTCGGCCTGCGCCTCGCTCGGCGTTGGGACGCCGAGACCCAAGTGTACCACGTGTTCGAGCCGCCCGTCTTCTACGACCCCGATGACGCGCGCGACCAGTTCCGGGGCATCCTCGACGACATCGACGTGCCGCGGGCGCCCTCCGGGGTCCGCTACCTCCTGGAGCTCGGGCACCCCCGCCGAAGGATGACCGAGTTCATCGCCCAGAACAAGCCCCGCCTCGTCGTCATGGGCGCGCGGGGACGCAGCAAACTGCGGACGCTCGTCGCTGGATCCACGGCGAACCACGTCGTGCACGAGTCCGCGGCGGCGGTCCTGCTCGTGCGTCGACGCCGGTGAGGCGTCCGCTTCGCGTGCCCGAACGATTGTCATCGCCGGGCCCCCGTCAGCGATGATTCCACGCCCAACCCTTAATGAGCGTCCGCGGCCATCCCAGGAGCGGAGGCCTGCATGGCACCTTCTCCTCGGACCCAGACGCAGAACCGGACCACGAACAACGACCGCGTCACGCATGAGCACCGGACCGCGAAGGTGGTCGAGCTCATCGGCGCCTCGACCAAGAGCTTCGAGGACGCGATCCAGACCGCGCTCAACGACGCGAGCGACAGCATCCGCGGCATCACGGGAGCCCACGTCGAGAACCTCAGCGTGAAGTTCACGGACGGACGGATCTCGGAATACAAGGCGAACCTCAAGGTCGCCTTCGGCATCGAACGCACGAACCACCCCTAGGTCAAGGGGCGAACGGGGACGCGAAGGTTTTTCCTTCTCGCCGCCGAGGGGAACCCATGGAACCCACCACCTCCCACGCGGAGCTGAAGACGATGCCGGCCGCGCCCAACACGCGTCCCCTCGTGCGCATCGTCGTGCCCGTCCAGGGCTCCGACGCCGAGTTCGTGGCGCAGCAATGGGCCATCGAATTCGCGGCCGCGCTCACGCTGCCGGTCACGGCCATCCACGTCGCCGAGCCCGGCCGCGACGCCCCGGCCGACGTGTTCCAGTTCATGGACGGCATCGCCAAGAAGTGGGGCGTGAAACTGCGGTCGCAGGTCCTGGAGTCCGCGTCGCCCATCACGGAGTTCCTCAAGGAACTCGGGCCGCGGGACCTCGTCGTCGTCGGCACGGCGCGGCTCGCGAAGCACTACCGCGTCGGTAGCTTCGCCGGGGAGCTCATCCGCGCAGCGCCCTGCCCGATCCAGGTCGTCCGCATCCAGTAGGCTAGAACTCCTCGCCGCGGTACTCGGGCTTGGCGACGAACACCGTCGCCCCCTCGCGAAGCGGCCACGAAACCTCGATCCCCACCCGGGTCCCGCCGCCCGCGTCGTTCACGGGTCGTTTCTCGATCTCCATGCTCAGGACGCGCTCCACGAGGTCGCACCCGTGGCCCACGATGTGGACCGTGTCGCCAAGGTGCAACTCGCCTTCGAGCCGGACGACCGCCGCCCGGCGCCGCGGGAAGTAGTGTTCGACGACGCCGACCTTCGTTTCCCGCATGGGCGACCTTTCTTTCGGCCGTGCCGGTACAAGAGCCCTTCGACCAGGGTTCAAAAGCACGGCCTCTGGAAAAGCGACCCCGCGCATCGCCTGCGTCGTCTTTATCGTGCGAGCCGCGAAACAAGGAGGTATGGCGGTCGGATTCGTGCTCATCAAGACCGCCCCCCGGGCCGAGCGGGCCGTCTACGGGCGGCTCCGTCGGGTGCCCGGGCTCAGCGAGCTCTTCCCCCTCTTCGGCGAGTTCGACTTCGTCGCGAAGCTCAAGGCGAGGGACTACGACGAGCTCGGACGGGCCATCATCGCGCAGATCCGGTCCATCGAGGGCGTCACGAAGACGCACACGCTCACCGTCACCTCGCTGGGGCCGATCCGACGGCGGTAGGCGGCACGCAGTAGAGCGTCTGGGTTCCGATGGCGCAGACCTCGCGCCGGCGGCCGGTCCACGACTCGACCCGCAGTTCGCAGACCGTGAGCGTCCGGCCCGCGCGCACGACTCGACCTTCCCCACGAAGACGTTGCCCGCGGGCGGCGGTGAGGAAATTGAGCTTGAACTCGACCGTGAGCACGTCCGAGCCCTCCGGCATGAGCGTATAGGCCGCGTACCCGCCGGCGCTGTCGACGATGGTCGCCAGGATCCCCGCGTGGACGAAGCCTCGCTGCTGGGTGAACGCCTTCCGGACCGGCAGGTCGATGGCGACGCGTCCGGGAGAGACGAGGGAAAGGCGCGCGCCGAGGAGCCTCATGACGGCCTGGCGTCCGAAGTTGGAGCGGACGGCGGCCTTGAATCGCGCGTTCGCGGGTCGTTGCGGCACGCGGACGGACCGGAACGGCCGCTCTTCAACCTTGGCCCGACGAGTCCCGGTCGCGGTAGCGCTTGTGGCCCCGGCGCTCCTCGGGTGCGTCGTCGTCTTCGTCCTTCTCGCCCTTGTCCTCTTCGGGGGGCGGGTTTTTTTCCGGGCCGATCAACCCCGGATCCGGCGCGAGCGCCGCGTCCGGTAGGGAGGGCGCTCCCACGATGGCCCCGACGACGCCTCCCACGAGGACGATGGCGGCGACGAGGTTCACACCGACGGCGACGAAATCCACCTCGCGAAGCGATCCTCGGTCCATGGGCGGGGACGGGGCGCTGTCCCCGCTCAAAGCGGTTCTCTTACAAGCTTGGAACGGGAAAGCTCATCCTGCGGGCTTGGCATGCCGCCCGGCGTGGGCGAGGCCCTGCGACGGGAGGCGGCCCCCTGGACCGTTCTCCTGCGGGCGGACCGGGGTCGCGTCCGCCAACGGATGGAGGACGCGTTCATCGTCGAACTGGACGTCGCCTGGGGGGCCCGGCGCGTCCACGCAGTCGGTGTCTTCGACGGCCTCGGCGGGGAGCCCCATGGCCAAGAGGCCGCGCAGGCCGCGGCCTCCACCCTGCGCCCGGCGTTGACGGCCGGCACCGCCGCCCCGCGCCTGCTTGCCGAGCTCAACGCCGCCGTGGGGAAGACGGGCGGGGCGACCACAGCCGTCCTCGCCCTCCTCTCGGCCGAGACGCCGCACCGCCGCGTCGAACTCTTCGCCGTGGGCGACAGCGCCGTCTACGGCACAAGCGTCGGGTCGTGGCGCGTGCTCCTGCCGCGGGACGGGGCGCGCGGGAACGTCGTCACCGACTACCTTGGGAACGCGGGGCTCCGTGGCCATCAGGCCTCGCTCGACCTCGGTCCCGGCGAGACGCTGGTCCTCTGCACGGACGGGGTCGATGGAGTGGTCGACGAATCGCAGCTGCGGCCGCTGGTCACCGAACGGGTCGCGGGGCTCGACGCGGCCGCCGACCAGGTGATGCGCGAGGTGTGGGCCCGGGGCGCCCCGGACAATGCGACGCTCGCGGTCGTCCGCCGGGCCTAGAGCTCCAGCTGCTCCCACGCGTCGAGGAAGCCCTGGACGAGGGCATCCGGGGGACGGTACCGGACAAGGAGCTCCAGGATCTCGTCCGGTTTGGGGAGCTCGTAGACGCGTTCCCGTCCCTCGCGGCGGCTCACGACGAGCCCCGACGCCTCCATCTTACCGAGGTGGTAGTGCAGCGTCGCCTGCGCGACGCCCACGACGGCGGCGAGCTCTCCCTGGGTGGCGCGGCCGCGGTCGAGGAGGATGAGGACCGTGTGGAGCGGCACGGGCCGCCGCAGGAACGAGAGGACGCGCTTCTTGTCGACGCTCACGACGTCCCGCAGGCCGACGGAGCCGGCCTCGCGGGGGAAGAAGCGCCAGTAGCCCTCCTCCTTCTTGCTCGAGACGAGCCCGTGCTTTTCGAGGTAGGTGAGATGGTACTTGGCGTGGTTGGGGTCGAGCCCGAGCTGCCGGGCGAGTTCCCGAAGATGGAGGCCGGGGAAGCCGGTCACGGCCTCGAAGAGGCGTCGCCGGGTCTCGAGTTCCAGCAGGTCCTCACGCTTGGCGAGGAACACGATCCAGAGGGCGGTCACCCACGGCGGGTCCCATCGGTGGATGGGCCGCGTCAGCGATTGCTGCGTTTGAGCACCGCCAGGTAGAAGGCGCCGAGCACCCCGAGGTCGATAAGGAGGCTCGCGAGGACGGCCGACTCGCCCCACGTGCGTGAGGTGAACAGAAGGACGGAGAGGACGAGGGCCTTCACGAGCATGAGCCCGAAGCCGGTCGCCAAGAGGAGGATCTTGGGGCTGCGCGTGAAATACCAGGCGCGCAGCGCGATCCCGAAGAGCGCGAGCGCGAACACGGTGAAGGCGGCGGTGGCGATGTTCTCCAACCATGCGGCCATAGGGTTTTCCTCACGGGTTCCGAAGACGGGGAAGGACGGTAAAGGCGACGATCGCGCATGAGACGAGCGCGCCGGCCGCGAACAGGGCGAGGTCGCCCAGAAAGGGCGCGAGTGGGATCGCGGCGGCGGGCGCGGGCGGGGCGGCCCACGCGGCCGTCACCGCAAAGGACTGCCGCACGTCGTCGGCCGGCGGGTAGTTGAACAGCGCTGAAACGCTCGGGTCGGTCGTGGCCGCGTCCTCGAGAAGAAGGAGCCGGTTCGGGTACTCGGAGCCGTCGACGGCCGCGCAGGAGCCCCATTGATGTTCGCTCCGCGCGAAGCCGTCGACTTCGGCGAAGCCGCCCCCGGTCCGCGCGAGGCCGTCGTGCGCCTCGATGCGCACCTCGAGGGCGAGCCGCGTGTCGTTCGAAACGAACGGGAACGCGACGATGTCAGCGGTGATCGGCACGCGCGTGGGGGGGACCCATTGGCCATCGACGAGGGCGGGCTCTTCGAGCATGAGGAATGCGACGCGAAGCTGGCCCGGAAGGGGCGGCGCTTGGCCCATCGGCAACCCGTCGCTGCCGGAGCTCGCGTTGATCGGGTAGATGGCGAGCGCGTCGTATCCGCCGTCGACGCGACCGAGCACCTGGAGCGTCGGCTGCGGAAGCGAGGCGACGCGGTGTTGGCGCACGGATTCGTCGCCGGGGCCGAACCGGCCGTCGGCGTCGCGGTCGCGGTACTCGTGCAGGCTGTGGACGCGCCAGGACGCTTCCGCGCGGGAGGCGTTTGCGCCGGTGCCGTTTGCGACGACGTGCGAGAACGTCCCCGTGGCTAGGTCGAACGAGCCCGTCGCCGTCCGCGTCGGGTCGTCCGCTGCGCGAAGCACCGAGCGGAAGTGGCGAGCGTCGTGCACGACGTCGAGCGTCCACGCGCCGGCCGAGGCCTCGCCGACCACGCGGCAGTCGGAAGCCGCGGAAGCATCGGCCACGTCGGCCGACGCCCCCAAAAGGAAGCCCAGGAACACGACCGCAACGCCGCAAGGGGAGCGGAAACGCATGAGTCCAAGCCGGATGCCGTTCGCGGCATAAGAAACGTGTCCCATCGAGCCGCGGAACCCGCAGCCGCGGTCGGCTATCGGGCCGGTAACGAGTGGTTTAATATCGTTTGAGTCTTGACTCAAGTCCGTGGCCGTCGCACCCACCCTCATGCTCGCCGCAGGCTCGAGCCAGGCGAGCGCAGCCCTTCGCGACCGCGAACGGCTGGTCCTTTCCGAGCTCGCGCGCGACGCGCAGGCCCAGGTCGCGTTCCAAGGCCTCCGCAGGCGCCTCGGGCTGCATCCCCAGGCGCTCGTTCGCACCTTGAGGTCGCTCGAATCGCTCGGCTACATCCGCCGCGAATCGGACGGCTACCGTCTCGCGGCCCCCGGCGCCGAAGCCCTCGGGGCCCGGCCGGCCCCGCTTCCCCCCACGCTCCGACCCGTGTTCGCCGCGGTCCTGCCGAACCACGTGACGTCGGACCGGATCGTCGAAAAGCTCGCGCGACGATGGTTCAACGGCTTGCGCTGGTACGGGGTCGTCGCGACGCCCCGCGAACAGGTCCTCACCTGGCTCACGGAGGCCGACGGCTCGGTCGTCCAGCTGCGCCTCGCCGACGGCATGCTCGGGCTCGAGGCCGAGAAGCCGCGCGAGGATGCCGGCTTCGGCCTCGTCGGTCCCCTCATGGAGGCCATCGCCGCCTTCTACGCCGCGCCCCGCGACCGCCCCGCGGAGCTGCCCTCGGGCGCGCCGCGGCCGGCCGGCTAGCGCGCCGCGACCTGCTCGATCCTGCCCTCGCCCTCCGCCCATCGCAGGAGCCGGCGGAACGCCTGGGTCTCGACGCCGGTCAACTGAATCGTCTCGCCCTTCTGGAACGAGACGCCGCGTTCCCAGTCGCGGACGACGCGGAGCACGCGGTACCGCGGCAGCCCCTTCTCCCCCAGGAACTCGCCGAGCTTGGCGGCCGTCCAAGCGTCCTCGAAGGACCCCTGGAACACCGCCACCTCGCGGTGGGCGATGACGCCGATCTTGTTCACGATCTCGTTGAGGAAGCTCCGGTTGTGGCTCACGACGAGCACGCTGCCGGGGTACTCCTTGAGGGCGGAGCTCACGATCTCCTGGCTCTCGATGTCGAGGTGGTTCGTGGGCTCATCGAGCACGAGGAGGTTGTGCTCGCGCGCGATGAACTTGGCGAGGGATAGCCGGGCCCGTTCGCCCCCGCTCAGCTGGCCGACCTTCTTGAAGACGTCGTCGCCCCGGAACCAGAAGCGGCCCAAGAGGCCCCGTACCCAGTCCTCCGGCGGCGGCGGGTCGCGGATGCTGCGCATCTCGTCGTAGACGGTGCGTTCGAACGCCATCGTCGCGTGGTGCTGGGAAAAGTACCCGATCTTCGTCGTCTGCGAGACGTCGACGCTCCCCGCGTCGGGTTGCTGGCGGCCCACGAGGATCTCAAGCAGCGTCGTCTTGCCGCAACCGTTGGGCCCTATGAGGCCGATCTTGTCGCCCTTCTCGATCTCGAACGAGACGTGGTCGAACAGGAGCCGCCCGCTGTGCCGCTTCGAAACGCCGTCCACCCGCAGCACGCTCCGGCCGCTCTTGGGGGCGGCGCCGAACACGAGACGGAACGCCTTTGAGGCGGTGGGGGCCGTGGGAGCCGTCTCCGCCTCCCTCCGGGCGATCTCCTTCTTGCGGCTGCGGACCTGCGTGTAGCGTTTGCGCGACTTGAGGTCTTCGATGATCGCAAGCTGCCGCTTCACCTCGTCGAAGTTGCGGCGTTTGCGGGCCTCCACGGCGCGGGCGATCGCGTCGCGCTGGGTGCGGTAGTCGGAGTAGTTCCCCACGTACTCGAACACCTTGCGGCGGTCGACCTCGAGGACCTTCTCGGCGATGTTGTCGAGGAGGAACTTGTCGTGGCTCGCAAGCACGATGGACGCGTCGAGGTCCATGAGGCACGACTCGATCCACTCGATCGTCGCGAGGTCCATGTGGTTCGTGGGCTCGTCGAGAAGCAGAAGGTCCTTCTCTTTCGCGTTCGCGAGGGCCCGCGCGAGGAGGACCTTCGACTTCTCGCCTCCGGAAAGCGCGCCGAACTTCTGCTCGAGGAGTTCCTCGTAGACGCCGAGGTCGCTGAGGATGGGGTCGTTGCCGACGCTGCTTCGGCTGCGGGCCTCCCCAAGGGCCGCCTGGAGTTCCCCGTACCTGGCCATGCGCTCGCTCGCGTCGGGCGCGTCCCAGGCGTCCGGCGCCGTCATCCACGCCTCGAGGTCGCGGACTTCCGCCTCGAGCCGAATCGCATCCGGGCTCGGGGCGGCGAGCACGTCCCGCACAAGGAGCTCCGGCGCGATGTTGGGCACCTGCGGAAGGTACCCGATCCGCAGCGACGGTTCTCGCCCTCATGGAGGATGAGGTTCGCCGCGTCGAACACGCTCGAAGGCCCGAAGGCCTTCGAGATCCCGACCGCGGCGACGAGGGGCTGCATCCTGCCCGACGGAAGGGGGGCGGACCATGAAGGTTTCGCGCCCCCCGGGGGGAGGAGGGTCCTACGGCTGCCCGATGCTCCAGGGGTTCGGGACGCCCTTTGGCGCGATGTAGTTGTCTCCCGAGCCGTCTTCGCCCTTGCCGTCGGCGCCGACGCAGCGCCCGTCCATCGGGTCGAACTCGTCCTGCGCGAGGCAGACGACCTTCTCGACCTCGTCGGGGTAGATGTCCCCGTCCTGGTCGATAAGGCTGAACTGGATGACGCTGTTGCGGTTCGCGTCGTTCTCGTCGACGAGCACGTCGAGCGTGCGCGCCTTGGTCGACGTCTTCTCCGCGGCCGTCGTGCGGCGGTCGACCGTCACGTCGAGCCACTTGAACTTGAGCGCGTGCGGGAGGAGGTCGTTGTCCCCGTCGCCGTCGTGCCAGGCGCCCGTGAGGACCGGGACGGTGACGACGCTCACGGCCGGAAGGTCGGCGTCGTTGTCGAAGAGGTCGACCGGGGCGCGCTGCTCGCCGCCCTCGGCAAACGCGAGGGGCATCGCGGCGCGGCGGTCGAAGGAGACCTTGGACGTCTTGACGATGATCTCGGCCGGCAGCGCGTCGAAGTCCTTGTCGCCGCCTTGGACGACCGCGGTGGGCAGGTCGACGGGGACGTCGATCTTGCTCACGACGGGCGTGTTCGCGTCCGCGTCGCTGAACAAGGAGTCGAGGGGCACCGGTACCACAGTGGTCGTGGGCGTGAGGCGCACGTAGTCCGCGCGGAACGGGTTGATGTCGACGTGCGTCATGATGAGGTCCACGTGGGTCGGGAACCCGTCGCGGTCTCCGTCGAGGCCGAGCTTGTACGCGGTCGGGATGTCGGCGACCACAATCTCGCGCGCCGGCAGCCAGTCCGCCCCGTTGCAGCGGCCCAGGATCGGGGTCTGCGCGAGGACCATGCTGCGGACGAGGTCGCGTCCGCAAAGCAACTTTTCCGTCTCGTCGGGCACCATGTCCTTGTCCTTGTCGTCCGTCGGCTTGTTCATCGCTTCGAAGAGCGCCGCCGTCGGCGACGACACCGCGAAACCGGCCACCAGGGCCACCGCCGCAAGTCCAATCGTTGGAAGAGTTCGGGTCATTTTCCACACCCTACACGAACCAACCGGGGTGGCGCCCATCTACGTTCGGTCTGGGCCCGGCCTCCACACACGAAGCGGACGCAACCGGCGTGCCCCGGCTTATAAGGCCGCGTCCGCGCTGCGTATTTAACCTCGGCGCGGACTGCCTTCTCAGATGGTGGAGCCAACGGGGGCGGCGCCGCAATCGGCAGTTGCGGACCACGAAGAGTTCTTCAAGATCTTCTCGAGCCGGACGAACCGGGCCATCCTCGGCCTCCTCGCCGTCGAGCCCACCTACCCCCGGAAGATCGGGAACCTGCTCGCCGTCTCGGAGGGCGAGGCCGCGCGTCGCCTCAAGCAGATGGAGGGCCTCGGCCTCGTCTCGGGGACGTGGAGCTACGTGGGGAAGAACATCAAGCTCTACAAGCTCGCTGCCGACCACCTCACGCTGGAGTTCCGCGCGGACGGCATCCACGTGCGGCTTGGGCAAGGATCCTCCGGGCGCGCCCCCGGCTTCACGCTCCTTCCCTTCCATCCCAACGTCCCGATGGCCGACCGTTTCCTCGGCCGCGAGAAGGAGCTTGCCGCCCTCAAGGGCAAGGAGAACGTCGTCGTG
Source organism: Methanobacteriota archaeon (assembly GCA_016180755.1). GTDB lineage: Archaea > Thermoplasmatota > E2 > JACPAO01 > JACPAO01 > JACPAO01. The sequence continues at coordinate 4,753 of JACPAO010000031.1, read as the reverse complement.
GTGGAAGGAATGCCCGGCATCGGCAAGACCGCCCTCGTCGCCCAGCACATCCAGAACCATGGCAACGGACGGGCGGTCTTCTGGCACAGCTTCCGCGGCCTCGAATCGCTCCACTGGCTCGCAAACCGCCTCGCCGTCTTCCTGGCGCAGCAAGGCGAGCCCGCGCTCCTCCACGCCGTCGAGCAGGGCCTCGACATCGCCGACAACCGCGAGCTCATGCTTCGCAGCGTCGACAGCGAACGGTTCGCCCTCGTCCTCGACGACGCCCACCGCATCGAAGACCCCGCCGTGCGGGAGTTCCTCACCGACATCATCAACCGCGCCCAGAAGGCGAAGGTCATCGTCACGACCCGCGAGTCGCCCCGGTACGACTCCACGCTCCCGGGCCGCCGGATGATCCACCTCGGGGGCCTCGACGACCAGGCGGTGCACGCCTTCTTCGCCGCCAAGCAGGTGCCCCTGCCGGCGGAACTCCTTCCCAAGGTCCGCGAGGAAGTGGGCGGGCATCCGCTTGCGCTCAACCTCCTTCTGGAGGCCGCGCAGGAGCTCCAGGTCCCGGTCGTGCAGCTCCTTGACCGGATCCCCGAACGCAACATCGAGGACTACCTCCTGCAGGAGGTCTACGGTTCCCTGACTGAGGACGAGAAGCAGGTCCTTCTTCTCTCGAGCCTCTTCCGGGCGAACTTCACGGCCGAGGACCTCAACGCGGTCTCGAAGAAACCCGCCGACCACCATCTCCTTCGGCTGCGGCGCCGCCTGCTCCTGCAGCCGCGCGGCAACGACTTCGTCCTCCACGAGGTCATCCGGAACTTCTTCTACAAGCTCCTTCGTGACCGCGAGAGCTTCCACGCGAAGCTCGCCGCCCACTACCTCACGAAGAACTCGGTCGAAGGCCGCCTGGAGGCCATGCACCACTACCTCGCCGCCGGACGCAAGGACCAGGTCCTCCACCTTCTCGAGGAGGACCTCGACCTCAAGGAGTTCGATTTCATCGACGCCGGGTACCAGAACCTGTACTTCGCCATCCTCAACCTCTTCGACAAGAAGGAGGTCACCGACGCCCGCCGATGGGCCCTCATCTGCGACGAGAAGGGCGACATCCTCCTCCACCGCGGCGACCCGACCTCGGCGCTCAAGTTCTACACTGAGGCCGACGCCCACTTCACGAAGGCGAAGGAGAAGCCGCGGATGGCGGACCTCGCGTGGAAGCGCGGTCTCGCGCTTGAGCGGCTCAACAAGCCCGAGGAGGCCCGACGCTCCGCCGAGGCCGGGCTCAAGATCGCCGAGGAGGGCCAAACCAAGACCCGCCTAACCGAGCTTCTGGCGCGCCTCGCACCTGCGAAGCGTGCCAAGGTCCCCGCCAAATAGGGCCCCGACACGGCGACGCCCGTGGCACCCTGCCGCTCCACGAAGGGGCGCCGACACAACGCCTATATGGGGATTCCATCGTGGACGCACGCATGTCCGCTCTTCGGCTGGGCGTGGTCGCCCTCGGCATCCTGCTCCTGTTCGCGTCGGTCCCTGCCGTGGGGGCAGTCCCCGAGGTCCGCATCGAGGCGCCGTTGGGCAACAGCCTCGTGGACGTGCAAACGACCCTCGCGCTGCCGCGAGCGACGTGGTACAACGACGCCGACGGGGACAAGGTCTTCGACGACCTCGAGCGCCGGTTCGTCGGTTCGCCCCTCGCAAGCCTCAGCGTGATCGTGACCTTCCGCGACGGAACGGACCTCGACGAAGCGCTTCGTGCGGCCCAGCGCGTGAGTGGCAACTTCGAGCCCTCGTTCGTCTACCCGAAGCTATTCGGCGTCGCGGCGACGCTTCGCACGGATCAGGTGGAGGCCATCGCGAGGCTCGCGGACGTCCGCCAGGTCGAATGGGACACCCCCGGCACGCCCGAACTCGACACCGCGACGGCGAACTTCGGCGTGCGCGCCGTACAGGAGCAGCTCGCGACGACGGGGGACCTCGACGGCCAGCCCGCGCAGTTCTCGAAGAAGGACGTCGTGGTCGCGATCCTCGACACGGGCTTCGACGGCAAGCACGTCGACCTTGCCGGGAAGTTCCTCGCCTTCGTCGACTCGAAGGACAAGAAGGTCAAGGACCCGTACGACACGGCGGCCCACGGGACGCACGTCGCCTCGATCGTCGGCGGGCTAGGCGTCGGGCAGGCGAAGTACCGCGGCGTCGCGCCTGGCGCGGGGCTCGTCGGGATCCAGATCACGGGTTCGGCGCCTTACGGCGGCGCGACGAGTTCCAAGGCCGGCGCGCTCTTCGGCGTCGACTGGATCCTTCAGAACCAGGCGACGTACAACATCCGCGTGAGCACGATCAGCTTCGGTTTCGGCGTGACGAACGACGGAACCGACGCGCTCGAGCTCGCCTTCGATCGCGCGTTCGCCGCGGGGATCCTCCCCTTCAAATCGAACGGCAACAGCGGCCCCGAGAAGGGGACGACGACCGTCCCTGGCGGGGCGCGCGGCATCGTCTCCGTCGGGAGCATGCTCGACCCCGGCGCCGTCGAGAGCACGGCGCCCGGCAGCCCGGTCCCGACGCCGGTCGCTGGGGACGGGTTCGGCTTCCACCTAAGCGGGTACTCGAGCCGCGGCCCCACGAAGGACCTGCGGATCAAGCCGGACATCGCGGCGCCCGGCCAGAGCATCATGGCCGCGAGCAACGGCACGACCGACAAGTACGTCGCGTTCTCGGGCACCTCCATGGCGAGCCCGTTCGCCGCCGGGAGCGCCGCGCTCGTCATGGCCGCCGACCCCTCGCTCAACGCGTCGCAGGTCCGCGGCATCCTGTTCGCGACCGCCGAGGACTGGGGCGCCCCCGGCCCCGACGTCGACTACGGGCACGGCCGTCTCAACACGATGCGCGCCGTGCAGAGCGCCATCCTGGGACGCCTCCAGCGCGAAGGCGCGCCGTACGCGGAACTCGAGAGGGTGGCGGCGCTCGCCGGCCCGGACGTTCCGTTCCACGCGTTCGGGAAGCTCACGGGCAATTTTGCTTCGAAGACGATGACTGTGAAGGACGCCAAGAAGCCGGTCGCCGTAACGTTCCTCCTCAACGCTTCCGTCGCACTCCCGGCGAGCACGCCGGTCGGCAACCAGGCGCGGCCCTGGGTCGTCGAGATCCGGAGCTCGTCCGACGCCGTCATCGGCCGCATCGCGGCGCCCACGAGCGCTCGGCAGCAGCTCATCACGTTCGTCCCGCCCGCGGCGGGGGCCTATCAGGTGAACGCGTACCATCCCGGGATGGGCTGGGAGGTCGTCTACGATGTGAGCGCGGGGCTCCCCCCGCCGCCCGTGCTCGACATCCCAATCCTGCCCGAGCCGGCGAAGTACGCCGAGCACGTCGCCAAGGTCCGGGCCCTCGAAGGGCAGGCCAAATCGAGCGGCGATGCGCCGGCCTTCGAGTCGGCCCTCGCGATCGTCGTCCTCGCCCTCGGCGTCCTTGTGGCACGCCGCCGGTACGGTTAGGCGGGCGGCGACCGGTCGATCCGTGCGGCCGCGACCAGGCTCACGGCCTTGATGGTGGCGAACACGCGGCTGCCGCGACGAAGGCGCAGGTCCCGGACCGCGCCCCGCACGATCCACGATTCGAACGCGAGGGATCCGGCGGACAGGCCCACGTGGAACACGCCCTCGGACGCGGGCTCGATCCGGTCGACGCGGGCCGCGAAACGGTTGCGGACGCTCGTCGTCCCGTGGGGCCGGCCCTGGCGGTCGAGCGCGACGGAGTCGGGACGGATCTGTAGTTCGACGGGGCCGGGCGCGACCCGTCCGGCGACGAAGACGAGCCGGCCGCCCAGCCGGACCGGCGTGACGCCGTCCTTGGCGAGATAGAGAAGCGCGACGCCCCTTCGAGAATCCAGTTCGAGCATCCGCCGACCCTGCGGTGTCAGGCGGGCGTTCGCGGCGCCCCGACCGCCGCGGTGGCGCGCGACGAGCGCCGTCGCAAGGCGCCGCTCGGCCGTTCTCAGGTGCCGCGCCGCGTTGGCCGCGTCCATGCCGACCGCGCTCGCCGCTGCGCTGATCGAGCCGTGCCGCCAGACGCCCCGCAGCAGCTCCCGCGTCCGGTCCTCGAACCCGAACCTCATTTGGTCAATCGACCTAATGAACCCGCGTCTTTCATAGCTTCCGCAGCCTGCGGGGCGTCGTGCGCTCGCCCCTGCTCGGACTCGTCCTCCTCCTGTCCGGATGCGTCGACGGGGACGGCGGCCTCCTCATCGGCACGACCACCACAGTCCAGGACACGGGACTCCTCGACCGTCTCCTTGCCGCCTTCGAAAAGGACACGGGAATCGAGGCCCGGGCCGCCGTCGGCGGGACCGGCGAAACGATCGAGCGGGGAAGGCTCGGCGACGTCGACGTCCTGTTCACGCATAGCCCGGCCCGCGAACGGTCACTCCTCGCCGACGGGACCGCGTCGGCGCGGCATCCGGTCATGTGGGGCCGCTTCCTCATCGCCGGCCCGCCCGACGACCCCGCGGGAATCAAGCAGGCTCCAAGCCCCGCGGACGCGTTCGCGCGCATCGCCGCCAACCGCTCCACCTTCGTGAGCCGCGCCGACGGCTCCGGCACGCACGACAAGGAGCTTGCCGTCTGGAGCGCCGCGGGACTCGACCCCGCGAGCTTCCACCACGCGTGGTACAAGGAGACGGGGACCGGGCAGGGGACGACGCTCCTCGTCGCCGCCGAGTTCGACGCTTACATCCTCATCGACGAGGCCACGCTGCTGCAGTTCCACGACC
>JACPAO010000030.1 GCA_016180755.1 Methanobacteriota archaeon | reverse complement strand
TGCTCTGGGCGTCGCATTGGATCTCCAATTCGGTGCGCGCCCAGCGCACCCTCTTACGGTTTACGGTTTGATTCGGCCGTCACTCTCGGAAGTACTGGCAGCGGGCGGTTCCGGGGCCGGTTGTTCCTCGGACGGGGGCCGCTTGGACGAATCCACGATCTCGATGTTCGCGGCGGGCATGTACTTCTCCTCGCCGCGGGCGCGGCGCTCCTTCCACCGCGGATGCCATTCGGTGTAGCTTCGGATGAGGGCGATGAAGATGGCGAGCACGAGGGGGCCGATCACGAACCCCAAGGCCCCGAAGGCCTCGAGGCCCCCCAGGATGCCGATGAGGACGAGGACCGGGTGGACGTTCGCCGCCTTCCCGATGAGCTTCGGCCGCAGGATGTTGTCGACGTACCCGATGACGATGCCGCCGTTGATGATGAGGATCCCGACGGCGCCCACGACGTTCCCCTTGAAGAAGAGGTACGCGGCGGCGGGGGCCCAGATGATGGGGGCCCCGACGAGGGGCAGGATCCCGAGGATGATCATGATGAACCCCCAGAAGACGGCGTTCGGGACGCTGAAGATGAAGAAGCTCATCGCCCCGACGACGCCGCCGAGGACGCTCACGAGGATGTTGCCGATGAAGACCACGTTCGTGACCTTGCGGATGTCGCGGAACAGGCTCTCCTCGATGTCATCGGGAAGAGGGATGACGTGGCGTAACTTCGCGTAGAACGCTTCGCCTTCGGCGAAACCGTAGTAGATGACAAACGACGCGATGATGAGGCCGAGGACGAGCGGGATGGCGGCCGCGGCGAGCTCCGAGGTGATGCTCTCGGCGAATCCCTTCGCGTAGTTGCCGATGCGGTTCGCAATCTCCCCGGTGGTCCCGTTCTCGGACTTGGGCTCAATCCCGTAGTCCTCGAGGAACCCTTGCACCGTGACGTTGATGGTCTCCGGGTTGTAGCCTTCGACGAAGGCCTTGGCGTCGTCGAAGACCATGACGACGACGAGGACCAGCGGCCCCACGACGACGGCCAACACGAGCAGGAACGAGACAAAGGCGGCGAGGGCGGGTCGTTTCACGACCTTGCGAAGGCGTCGATGGATCGGGTAGAAGGCGAAGACGAGGAGGACGCCGCCCACGACGTAGTAGAGGAACTCCCGCACGACGAAGAAGCTCAGGATGGCGAAGACGACGAGCGTCCCGGCGAGGAACCGCGCCTCCACGCGTTTGGCCGCCTCACCATCCGCCAGACGTGTCCCTCCGGCCCCGGACCCGCCGCGGTGCTATTTAACGGGCATGGTGGCGGCACCAAGCATTCCCGCGACGCAGCGCGGAGCCGACAACGCTTTTATGGCACGGCGGGGTCCGTGGCTCCGGGGTCGTAACGGTGCGCATCGCGATCGTTCTCACTGGAATTTTGCTGCTGGTCTCGGGCTGCGTCGATGCCAACACGGCGAAGGACAAGGACGTGGTGGGGAAGGCATCGAAACTCGGGCGGCAACCGGTCACGATCGCGGAGATCAAGGAGGCGGCCTTCGACAAGGTGAAGGAGCTCATGGCCGGCGTGCCTTGCCAGGTCCCGGCGGTCGGCCCCGAAACGTCGAAGAACCTCAGGGACCTCACGCAGATCAAGTGGGAGAAGGGTGGGACGTCCTCGCTCGACTTCCGCGGCGACATCATGATCGCGGCCAAGAGCGGCGGCATGGGCATCGTGAACATCTCGAACCCGCTCGAGCCGTGGCACTACGCGAACTTCTCGCTCAACCACGGCTACGGCGACGTCAAGATCTCGCCCGACAACATGACGGCGATCGGAGGGGCGGGCGGCACGATCGACCTCGTCGACATCCGCGACCCGTTCCAGCCCGTCCTCGCGGGCCAGTGGCGCCTCTCGCAGGCGGGCCGCCAGAGCCAAGGCTTCCTCAACGCCCACATGCTGTACACGGCCATGATCAAGGGCGAGCAGTGGGTCTTCGTGGCCGCGAACAACAACGACGGCGTCTGGATCCTCAAGCTCAAGGGGCCCCCCGAGAAGCGCGAGCTCGAGTTCATCACGTCGACGCTCCCCATCGAGGGGGGTCCGCTGGGGCCCCACGACATGTGGGTGAACTACGACGTCGACCTCAAGAAGTGGCTCCTGTACTCGGCGGACGGCTTCCACGGCTGGGCCGTCTTCGACGTGAGCGACCCGGCGAAGCCGATGCTCGCGGGCGGGCTCGTGCGGCCCGAGACGGGCTACACGCACACGATCCAGGCCGCGAAGATCGGCGGCAAGCGGATCGTGGCGACGATCGCCGAGGTCGGCGTGAACCTCCTCGAGGTCTACGACGCGACGGTCCTCCAGGCGCCGGTCCTCCTGGGCGCGTGGCACGTGAACGAGGCCCGTCAGGACCCGCCGCAGCCTCTTGCCCCGCAGCATGAGTTCAACATCGTCGACGGCAAGCTGTACCTGGGGCACTACGCGAACGGGTTCTACGTCTTCGACCTAACGAAGGTCGTCCTCCCCGTGGCCGGGTCCGCGGACCTCAAGCCCATGGCGCACTACGCGGCCGGCACGCCGACCATCACCTCGCTCTTCAGCCAGGTCTGGAGCGTCGACATCGTGAACGGCGTCCTCTACACGAGCGACATGGGAAAGGGCGTCGCCGTCGTGGGCTTCGGCTGCAACGTGCCCGGGGACGCGAAGCTCACGAGCAACGGCTAGCTACGGCTCGAACCCGCCCCGCCGTCGGACCATCCTGATCGCGAGCGCCGCGCAGAGGAGCACCGCGAAGAGCGGCGCGGTCGGGGCAACGCCCACCCGGATCTTGACGACGTCATCGGCGGGCGCGGGCACGGGTTCCGGGCTCCCGCTCGGCTCGGTGACGTTCTCGACGGGCGCTGGCTCGGAGGGGGCCGGCGTGGGCGGCGCGACGATGGCACCCAGGAGGTCCAGGCCTGGCGCCGTCCCCGAATCCAGGACGCCGCCGCCTCCGTCGAGGAGACTGACCGTGAACGAGCCGGTGGGCGTGACCGTGGGGTTCCGCAGGCCGGCAACGGTGATCCGCATGACGGTCGACGACGCGGCCTCCGTGCCGCCTTGGCGGGCAAACGTCAACGTCATGCCGGAGACGGTGGGAGAGGCCATTACGCCGGTGGGCCCGATCGACGACGTCACGACGGTGGGGCCGTTACCGTCCACGACGAACCCGGACGGCAGGATGATCTGGAGACGGCCGCTCGCCGGCCACGCGTTGAAATTTGTAAGCGCGAAGGTCAGCTCGACCGGCTCCCCGGCCTGGACCGAGGTGGCTGAGACCGTGGGCCCGCTGCGCAACGCATGCGCCACGATGGTTCCGAGCCCCAGCGTGGATTCCTCCCGAATGAAGGACGACGCGTCGCGGAGCTGGACCAGGGCGTTTCCCGCGCTGCCCGCGGGCTTGGGGTTTTGCACGTTGGAGAAGCCGACCGTCACCGATTCGCCGGCCGCGAGGAGGCCTTCCTTGAAATGGCAGATGACCTCGGTCGGGCTCACGACGCTCGTCGTCTCCCCCGTCTTTCCGGCGACGTCGCAAACCGTGGCTCCATCGGCTGACGTCGTGAAGCCGGCCGGAAAGACGACGCGCAGGCTCCCGAAGGCCTCCATGGAGGATCCCGGGCTGAAGATTAGGGTCCAGGTCTCGACCGCGCCGGCGGAACGCAACGGTGCAGAAAACCCGGCCGACGAGAGGCCCGCGGAGACGATGGCCTCCGTGTTCGTGACGTGCTCGTCGTGGACGACATCCGAAGCGTCCCGCGTCTGCACGACGAACGGGGCCGTCGTTTGCGGCGCGGATGGGTTCCGGATGTTCGTGAAGGAGACACTCACGGCCTCGCCCGCCGTGAGCGTGTTCGTCCCGAGGCCGCACACGACCTCGGACAGCGTCGCCACGACGGTCACCTCGCCGGACTTCGATGCGATGTCGCAGGTCGTCGCCGAACCGCTCGAGGTCTGGAACCCGGGCGGGAACTGCACGCGGATGTCGCCGCTGGCGGCGACGGCGTTGACGGTCTGGAACGTGAGCGTCCACGTGTCCGTTCGTCCGGCGTACTGGCTCGACCCGCCCCACGCGAAGCCCGCGAGCGTATTGGGGCGGATGATCTCGGTGTTGGACGTGTGGGCCTGCACGACGGAATCCCCGACATCTCGTAGGTGGAGCACGAACGCGCCGGTCGTCTGGGCCGTAGTGGGATTCTTGACGTTCGTGAGGGTCAGGGTGACGGCCTCGCCGCTCGCGACCGTGTTGGCGACGAGGTTGCAAACGACCTCGGTCGCGCTCACGACGGTCGTCGTATCGGCCGACTTCCCCGCCACGTCGCATACCGTCGTCGACCCGCTGCTCGTCGCGAAGCCCGACGGGAACACGATGCGGACGTCGCCGTTGGCTGCGATGGTTTCGCCGGCCGTAAAGACGACGGTCCACGTCTCGGTCGCCCCGGCCGTCTGAAGGGGGGCCGAGAAGCCGACGGTCGAGAGCGCCGCGCCCGTGATGCCTTCGACGTTCGTCGCGTGCTCGTCGTGGACCGCGGCCGTGGAGGACCGGGTCTGGATCGTGAAGGCCCCGGTGGTGCCGGCCGCCGTGGGGTTGCGGACGTTCGTGAGCGTGAGCGTGGCGGAGGCCCCCGCCGAGAGGCCGGTCCCACCGAAGGTGCAGACGACCTCGGTCGCGCTTGCGACCGTCGTGGTCTCGCCGCTCACGCCGACGACGTCGCATACCGTGGCCGCGCCGCTGCTTGTCTGGAATCCGGTCGGGAACACGATGCGGACGTCGCCACCGCCGGCGACGGCGTTGAGCGTCGTGAACAAGAACGTCCACGTCTCCGCGGTGTTGGCGGTTTGCAGCGGCGCGGACGCTGCGACGCCCGTGAGAGCGCTCGCCGTGATGGCCTCCGTGTTGGAGGTGTGCTGGTCGTGCGTGGCCGCCGCCGAGGAACGGGTCTGGATGGTGAAGGCGCCGGTCGTCTGCGCGGTCGTCGGGTTCTTCACGCCGGCGAGGGTGAGCGTGTAGGCGGTCGCCGCGGCGAGCGTGTTGCTGCCCAGGGCGCAGACGAGTTCCGTGGCGGAGACGACGGTCGGGGATAGGGAGGTGGCTCCTAGGGCGCACGTGGTCGTGCCCGAGGCGACGACGAACCCGGTCGGCCAGACGATGCGCACGTCGCCGCCCGTCGCCACCGGGTTCACGGTGGTGAACGCGATCGTCCAAGTCTCCGTGGCGCCCGTCTTCTGGGTCGCCCCGGACGCGGACACGCTCGCGAGCGTGTTGGCCGTGATGGCTTCCGTGTTGCTCGTGTGCTGGTCATGCACGGTGTTCGATGCGTCGCGGGTCTGGACCGTGAAGGCGGGCGTCGTCTGGGAGACGGTCGGGTTGCGGACGGCCCCCACGTCGAACGAGTAGGCCGTCGCGGCGCTAAGCGCGCTCGCGAGGCCGCATACGACGTCGTTGCCCGTGACGGTGGCGGTGACCGAGGTCCCTCCTTGGGCGCACGTGGTCGTGCCCTGGGTCACCACGTAGCCGGTCGGGAAGACGACGCGGAGGTTGCCCGTCCCGGCGACCGCGTTCACGGTCGTGATGGGGAACGTCCAGGTCGTCGTCGCCCCCGCGGCGGTGCTTGCGCCCGTGACGGATCCGAGGCCCAGGGCGGACGGCACGATCGACGACGTGTGCGTCGTATGCTGGTCGCGCACCACGCCCGCGCTGGTCCGCGTCTGGATCGTGAACGCGCCCGTTGTGCGCTCCGTGGTCGGGTTCTTGATGTTCGTGAATTTCACCGTGACGGCCGTCCCGCCGGCCACGGTCCCGCCCGTGATCGCGGTGAGCTTGCACAGGGCCTCCGAGGACGAGACGACCTCGACCGTTTCGCTGGTGACGGCGGCGGGAGCCGTCACGTCGCACGTCGTTGCCGCCCCCGAGCTCGTCGCGAAGTCCGCGGGGAACACGACGCGCAGCTGGTCGTCGGTGACGAGGGCCGTGACCGTCGTGAACGTGAACGTCCAATCGGTGACGGTCCCCGTCGTCGCGACGAGGCCGGAGCCGCTCACGCTCGAAAGCGTGCTCGCGACGATGGATTCCGTGTTCGTCGTGTGCTGGTTGATGAGGTTGTTCCCGGTCGTGCGGGTCTGGATCGTGAACGCGCCCGTCGTCTGCACCGTGCCCGGGTTGACGACGTTCGTGACGGTCGCCGTGTACGCCGTCGCCGCGGCGAGTTGGCTCGTGAGCGCGCACGCCACCTCGGTGCTGCCGGTCACGGTTGTGCCGAGCGCCGTGCCCCCGACGCTGCAGACCGAGACGCCGCTTGTCGCCACGAAGCCCGCCGGGAACACGAGGCGGAGGTTGCCCGTCGCCGGCACCGCGTCGACCGTCGTGAACGCGAAGGTCCACGTCGTCGTCGTGCCCGTGTTGTAGGTGCCGGCCGTGACGTCGACGCCCGTGAGCGCGCTTGTCACGATCGCCTCGGTGTTCGTCGTGTGGTCGTCCTGGACGGCGTTGAGCAGGTTTCGAGTCTGGAAGGTGAACGATCCGGTCGTTCCGGCCGCCGTGGGATTCGTGACCTTGTCGATCGTGAGCGTGTAGGCGGTCCCACCCGTGAGCGAGGCGCCGGTGAGGGAACATACAACGTCGGTGCTGGGCGTGACGACCGTCGTCAGGGCCGTACCGTCCAGGCGGCAGGTGGCCGTCGCGCCGACGACGAAGCCGGACGGGAACACTACGTGGACGTTGCCGGTGCTCGCGACGCTCGTGATCGCCGTGAACGCGAACGCCCAGGTGGTTTCGACGGAGGTGTTGTAGGTCGTCGCCGTGACGTCAAGAACCGTCAGTGTGGCGGCGCCAACGGGCGTCGGTAGAAGCGAAAAAACCAGCGTTGCCACTGTGGCGAGACGGACGATTCCGCGTCCACCTGCGTGGCCACGGGGGCCTCTGGGTCGCCCTGTCACAGGTGCCGTTTCTCCCCTGGCGTAGGGGAGTTTCGGCGCCTCGCTTTATTTAGTCAAAACGCGGCAAGTATTTGTCTGGGGAACCACGGCTTTTTTTATGCGGCGTTTAAAGCGCCACGCCGAACAGCCGTCCAACGACGTAGGTGGTTCCGCCCGCGACGGCGCCGATGAGGACCATTTCCAGGCCCGCGCGGAACGTCGGCAACCGGGAGGCCCTCGCCCTGATCACGCCGGCGAAGAAAAGGCCCAGGAGGCTCGAAAGCGTGCTGCCACGGAGCCCCCACTCGACGGGCAGGACCGCGTACGGCGCCATGGCGACGAGCGCCCCAAGCAGGAAGGCGCCCATCACGATGAGCCCGGCCACGTACGGCGAGCGCTCGCTCTCCTGCCCGACGCCGAACTCCTCCTTCATCATGTAGTCAAGGAAACGGTCCCGGTCCCCGCTGATTGCCGTCACGACCTCCTCGAGGAGTGGCGGCTGGATGCCTTTCGAACGAAGGTCGTCGCGTAGTTCTTGAACCTCGAGGTGCGGCCACTTCTCAAGGTGCTCCGCTTCGCGCTTGCGTTCGGCCGCGTAGAACTCCGCCTGGCTCTTCGTGCTGATGTATTCCCCCGCGGCCATGCTGAAGGCCCCGGCGAGCGACGCGGCGACGCCCGTCACGAGGATCTCCTCCAAACCAAAACCGCGCGCGCCCGCCGTGACCGCGTACCCGGCCACGCCGGCCGTCACGGCGTAGACGCTCACGAGACCGTCGTTGAAGCCGAGCACGAGGTCGCGGACGTAGTTGCGCACAGGGGACTGCTCCGCCGCCTCGCCGCTCGTTCCCGAAAGGCGGCTGCCCAGGTGTTGCCCGTGCTCGCCCTTGAGCTCGGCAAGGGTCCGTTCGCCGTGGGCCGCGGGCGCCTCCATCGATGCCCCCAGGGGGCCGCCCTAGATGTAGGCGCCGCCCCGGGCCGCGCCCGCGACCGACAACCTCTTGTGCGCGGGCGGCGGATAGGCGAGTTGCGATATGGTGGATTTCGGCCAGGACATCCTCAACTACGTCCTCGAGCACGGCCCCATCGCCCTCTTCTTCATGCTGATGCTCGACAGCGCCATGATTCTCCCGTTCGTGCCGGGTGAGCTCATGCTGGTGGTGGCCGTGCACCAATTCGCCGCCGACCGCCTGAGCCTCGCGTTCATCATCCTCGTCGCGACCCTCGGGACGACGGCCGGCAGCCTCCTTCTCTACGGGATCGCCCGGGGCGGGGGCCGGCACTTCATCGAGAAGCACCCCCGCGTGTTCCTCATGAGCCCCGAGACGAGGGACAAGCTCGAGCGCACGTTCTCGCGGCCCGTCGGCCAGAGCCTGGTCCTTTTCCTGCGCCTGTTCCCCTTCACGCGCATCCTGGTGAGCCTCCCCGCGGGCCTCGCCAAGATGCCTTGGCTGCGGTTCACGAT
>JACPAO010000029.1 GCA_016180755.1 Methanobacteriota archaeon | reverse complement strand
CCACGCCGAGCTCGCGGGCCCCCTCATTCGGGAGGCGTTCCAGCGCGCCGGCGTCACGCCGGAGTCGCTCGAGGCGATCGCCTTCGCCCAAGGTCCCGGCCTCGGGCCGTGCCTGCGGACCGGCGCGACCGCCGCCCGCGCCCTTTCCCTGCGCCTGGGCATCCCGCTCGTCGGCGTGAACCACTGCGTCGCGCACCTCGAGATCGGCCGCGGCACGACCGGCGCGAAGGACCCGCTCCTTCTCTACGCGAGCGGAGGCAACACGCAGGTGATCGCATACGCCCAGGGCCGTTACCGCGTGTTCGGCGAGACGCTCGACGTGGGCATCGGCAACATGCTCGACAAGTTCGCCCGCGACCAAGGCATCCCGTTCCCCGGGGGCCCCAAGCTCGAGACGCTTGCCCGCGACGGCCGGAGGCTCCTCGAGCTCCCCTACCCGGTAAAAGGCATGGACACCGCCTTCAGCGGGGTCCTCACGGCGGCGAACGCGTGGATCAAGCGCGGGGCGAGCCTCGCCGACGTCGCGTTCTCCGTGCAGGAGACGTGCTTTGCCGCGCTCACCGAGGTGACGGAGCGGGCGCTCGCCCAGACCGACAAGCGCGAGGTGCTCCTTGGTGGAGGCGTCGCGTGCAACGACCGCCTCGCCGACATGGTGCGGACGATGGCCGCCGACCGCGGCATCGAGACGTTCCGTCCCGAGAAGGCCCTTCTCGTAGACAACGGCGCCATGATCGCGTGGAACGGGCTCGTGATGCATCGGCAGGGGGCCGCGACGCCGCTCGGGGCCTCGGGCGTGAACCAGCGGTACCGGACCGACCAGGTCGAGGCGGTGTGGCTCGGATGAGCGTACGGCTCCACCTGGGCGCCGAGGCCGAGATCGTGGCCGAGGACTTCCTCGGCCGCCCCGCCGTGGCGAAGCGACGCCTCGCGAAGACCTACCGGCATCCCGAGCTCGACGCCCGCATCCGCCGCGAGAGGACCCGCCTCGAGGCGGCGCTGCTTTCCGAGGCGCGCCTTGCCGGCATCGACGTCCCGGCCCTGTTCGACGTCGACGTCGACGCCGCGACGCTGCGCGTCGAGCTCGTGGGGGGCGCGTCGCTTCGGGAACTCCTTCGGCTCGACCGCGACGGCGTCCTCTGGGCACGGCGGTTCGGCGAGGCCCTCGGGGGCCTAACGCGCACGGGGACGGAGCACGCCTCGTGCTCCTCGACTTCGGCCTCGCGGGCCGCAGCGACGACGTCGAGGATTTCGGCGTCGACCTCCACCTCGTCGAGCGCACCTTCGAAGCGAGCCATCCCGGGCGGCCGGAGCTGTTTGCGGCCTTCCTGGAGGGCTACCACGCCCGCCACGCGAAGGCGGCGCACGTGGTCCGGCGGATGGAGGACATCAAGGGCCGCGCGAGGTACGCATGAGGATCCGTTTCGTCACGACGAACCCGGGGAAGATCGAGGAGGCGCGGGCGCGGCTCGGGCCCCGCGGCGTCGACGTCCGCCCCCACGCGGCACGGCCGACCGAGCTCCAGGCCGACACGCTCGAGGAGGTGGCCCGGCACAAGGCCGAGAGCGTGCGGGGCCGCGCCCCGGCGCCGTACTTCGTCGAGGACGCCGGCCTCTTCGTGGACGCATTGGGCGGGTTCCCGGGCGTGTACAGTCGTCACGCGTTCGACACGATCGGCTGCCGGGGGATCCTTCGCCTCCTGGCCGGCGTGCCCGCAAGGCGCCGCGCGGCCCGCTTCCGGGCCGTCATCGCCTACGCGGACCGAGGCGGACGCCTCCACCTGTTTGAAGGCACCGTGAAGGGCCGCATCACGGCCCGGCCCCGCGGCGGGAACGGGTTCGGGTTCGACCCCATCTTTGAACCCCACGGCCTGGACCGCACGTTCGCCGAGTTGGGCACCGCCGAAAAGGGCCAAGCGAGCCATCGGGGACGCGCCCTGGACGCGCTCGCGAAGCATCTTGCCGTGAAGGGAAGGGTTTAAGCCCGGGTCCGGACGTTCGCGCAGCGTGGCCGACCCGCGACCCCAATTTGTTTTCCAGCAGGACCGACGCGGGCTCCTCTACACGCTCTTGACCGTGTCCGTCCTGTACGCGGCCTGGTTCTTCGTGGTGCTTCTTGGCGAGAACCAGGGCTGGAGCGAGGACCCGGGCCGATGGGCCGTCCTCCCGACGTTCGTGTGGGCGCTCATCGGGATCGTCCCGTTCGTCCTCCTCATCGCGTACTGCCTGGCCCTCCTCACGATCCGCGAGCGCGAGCCCCAAATCTATCGCCTCGAAGGCGTCGAGGCCGCGCCCGTGACGACCCCGGGTTTCCTCCAGCCCGCCGAGCCCGAGCCGACGCCGTCCGCGCCCACGGAAGAGGCCGCGCCGCCGCCGCAAAGTTAAATAGGACCACCCTCTTCGCGCGAACCTCCGGCCCAATCGGCCGACGACGGTTGACCCGAGATGGCACGCATCCACAAGCACCGCAAGGGACGCTCCGGCTCCACGAAGCCCTTCCGACAGGCCGTCCCCAAGTGGCAACCCCTTCAAGGCCGCGAGGTCGAGACCCAGGTCGTGGGCCTTGCCAAGGAAGGCAAGTCCACCGCCGTCATCGGCGCCTACATGCGGGACCAGTTCGGCGTCCCCGACGTGCGCCTCGCCACCGGCAAGACGGTCCTCGAGATCCTCCAGGAGAACAAGGTCGACCCCCGCCTGCCGGAGGAGATCGCGAACCTGCTGCGGCGCGTCGTGAGCCTCCAATCGCACCTCGCCGAGAACCCCAAGGACCTCTCCAACAAGCGCTCCCTTTCGCTCGTCGAATCCAAGATCCGGCGCCTCGCCAAGTACTACGTCAGCGAAGGCCGGCTGCCCGGAGACTGGCGCTACTCCAGCGAGACCGCCAAACTCTTGCTCGAATGAGGACCCTCCACGAGGCGGCGCACGAGGCCGCGGAACGCGTCCGCGCACTCCCGCGCAACGCCCGCGTCCGCGTCGTCGCCCACTACGACGCCGACGGGGTCTCCGCGGCGGCGGTCGTCGTCGGCGCGCTCCGACGCCTCGCGTTCGACTTCCACGTCACGTACACGTACGAGCACGACCCGAAATACTACGAGGGCCTCGCCCACGACGCCTACGAGGCCAACATCTTCGTCGACCTGGGCGCGGGCGTCGCCGCCACCATCGCGAAGCTGCCCGGGCTCAACCTGGTCCTCGACCACCACCAGGCGCCCGCCCCGCCGTCCCAACGAAACCTCGTCGTCGTGAACGCCCACCACCTGGGCCTCGACGGCACCCGCGACGCATGCGGATCCACGACGAGCTTCGCCTTCGCCGTCGCGCTCGACGAGGCGAACTGGGCGTTCGCCCCCCAGGCCCTCGTCGGCGCATGGGGCGACCGGCAGGCCCGCGGCGCCCTCGAGGGATGGAACGCCAAGGTCCTCGAGGAAGGCCTCAAGCGCGGGGTCCTCACCGGGCCCGTCCGGCTTGCCGCCGAGGACGCGCCGCTCGAGGCGTTCGTGCGCGCCGCCCCCCCGCCGTGGAGGGACGCCTTCGCCGACGTGGGCGACCCCGCCGCGTTCCTCGCAAGCCACGGCCTGCCACCGAGGGCCACCGTGCACGAACTCGGCGCCGCCGACTCGGAGGTCCTTGCGAGCCTCGTCGTCTCGCGCCTTCTTGCGCGGGGGTTCCCCGCGTACCGCGTGCGGGAACTGTTCCACCCCCTTCCCCACAGCCCCACGCACGACCTTCCCGTCCCGCGGATGGCCCAACTCTTGTCGGCCGCGACGCGCGAGCACGAGGCCGGCCTCGGCCTCGCGTTCCTACTTGGCGACCCGCATGCCCGGGGCGAACTCGAGACGATCGAGGCCCGCTACAACGAAAAGATCCACACGGCGCTCTCCGCGCTTCGACCGGAACACGTCCGCCGGATGCGGGGCATCCAGGTCTTCCAGACGCACGAACCCGCCTACACCGGCGAGCTCTGCGGGCTCGCCATGTCGAGCGTCCTCCCTTCGACCCACGCGACGATCGCGTACTCCATCGTGGGGCCCCTCGCGCGCGTCTCGAGCCGGGGGACCCCCGGACTCGTCGAGCGAGGCCTCGATCTCGCGAAGGCCCTGTCGGCAGCGGCCGCCGACCACAGCGGCCACGGCGGCGGGCACGCCATCGCAAGCGGCGCGACCGTGCCGGCCACGCGCCTCGATGCGTTCCTTGCCGACGTCGACGCGGCCGTCGCCCGTCAGCTGGGTGCCACGTGACGGGCGCGGCCCGCGCGACCATCCGCGCCGCCTGCGTGTCCGTTCGGGACGCCGAGGCGATCCTGGGCGCGATCGCGGCCGACGACGACGCCCAATGCACCACCCGCCTCGAGGCCACGACCGTGGTCGCCGAGCTCGTCGCTCCCGATGTGCGGTCGCTCTTGCGCGCGGCCGACGACGTGCTCGCCTGCCTCGCCGTCGCCGAAGACGTAATTAAGAAACCCTAGATTGGCCGCGCCACGATGCTGGACGTCCAGTTGTTCCGCGAGCGACCGGACACCGTCCGCGAGAGCCTGCGCCGCCGCGGCATGGATCCGTCTCCGGTCGACGAGGTCGTCGACCTCGACCGGCGCTGGCGTCAGGCGCGGAAGCAGCTCGACGAGCTTCGGGCCCGCCGCAACAAGGTGAGCGTGGAAGTCGCGAATGCAAAAAAACAAGGACGCGAGGCCGGGCCGCTCATCGAGGAGATGCAGCGGGCCGCCAAGGACATGGAGGCCCTCGAGCGGCACTCGGCCGACTTCGAGGCGCAGCGGAACGCCCTCCTGTGGCGCCTGCCCAACCTCATGCACGAGAGCGTCCCCGTCGGCAAGGACGACTCGCAGAACGTCCCCATCAAGACCGTGGGCGAACCGACGAAGCACGCCTTCGCCGCGAAGAGCCACGTGGACCTGCTTTCGTCCCTGGACATCGCGGACATCGACCGGGCCGCGAAGACGGCCGGCGCGCGCTTCTTCTACCTCAAGAACGAGGGCGTCCTCCTCAACATGGCCATCCAGCGCTTTGCCATCGATTCCCTCGTGAAGAAGGGATGGATCCCGATCGACCCGCCTTACCTCCTGCGCCGCGACGCCATCGCGGGCGCGACGAGCCTCGGAGATTTCGAGGACGTCATCTTCAAAGTGGAGGGGGAGGACCTCAACCTCATCGCGACCTCCGAGCACGCCATCGCGGCCATGCACGCCGACGAGATCTTCGACGACCGGCAGCTTCCCCTTCGGTACGCGGGCGTGTCGCCGTGCTTCCGGAAGGAGGCGGGCGCCCACGGCAAGGACACCAAGGGCATCTTCCGCGTCCGCCAGTTCCACAAGGTCGAGATGTTCGTCTTCTGCAAGCCGGAGGACTCCTGGGACCTCCATGGCGAACTCCTTCGCAACGCGGAGGAGCTCGTCGCGGCGCTCGGGATCCCGTACCGCGTCGTGAACATCTGCACGGGCGACCTCGGGACGGTCGCGGCGAAGAAGTACGACCTCGAGGCCTGGATGCCGGTGCAGAACCAGTACCGCGAGCTCGTCTCGTGCAGCAACTGCACCGACTACCAGGCGCGCCGCTATGCGACCCGCACCCGCGCCTCGACCCAGGAGCCCACGCGGTTCGTGCACACGCTCAACTCCACCGCGCTCGCCGTCGAGCGCACGATGGTCGCGATCCTCGAGAATTTCCAGCACCCCGACGGCAGCGTCGCCGTCCCGAAGGCCCTGCAGCCCTACCTGGGCGGGCTCAAGGAGCTGCGGCCGAAGAAGTAGGCGGCAGCCTCAACTAACCTCGGGCCCATCCTTCCCCACTTGGCCCCTCCAGCCCGCGTCGTGTCGCTCCTTCCGGCCGCGACGGAGATCGTCTACGGCCTCGGCGCGGGCGCCACGCTCGTGGGCGCAAGCCACGAGTGCGACCATCCTCCGGCCGCCTTGAAGCTCCCACGGGTGAGCCGCCCCCGGGTCGACCCGAACGCGCCAAGCGGCGAGCTCGACCGCCAGGTGAAGGCCCTCAAGGCCAAAGGCCAGAGCCTGTACGAGGTCGACGCCGACCTGCTTGCGCGCCTCAAACCAGACCTCATCCTCACGCAGGTCCAGTGCGAGGTGTGCGCCGTCACGCCCGAGGACCTCGAGGCCGGCTTGAGGAAGCTCAAGCACAAGCCGCGCGTGCTCGCGCTCGACGCGCAGAGCCTCGAGGGCGTCCTCAACGACATCCGCCTCGTCGGCGAGGCCTTGGGCAGGTCCGAGGAGGCGAAGCTCCTCCTGTTCCGCCAATGGCGGCTCACGAAGGAGATCCGCCAGCGGGTCCGCGGCCTGGCGCCGCCCCGCGTCGCGGTCCTCGACTGGATCGACCCCCTCATGTTCGCGGGGAACTGGATCCCGGAGCTTTGCGCGATCGCGGGCGCGTCGTACGGCCTCGTTCCCGCCGGGAAACCCTCGCGGTGGGGAGCGTGGGAGGAACTCGAAGAGTACGAACCGGACGTCATCCTCGCGGCTCCCTGCGGCCGCGACCCGAGCACGACGACGCGCGAACTCGCCGCCGTGCTCAAGGCCGGGGCGCCCGGGGACCTGCGCGCCGTCGACGCCGGACGCGTGTGGGTCGCCGACGGCCATGAATTCTTCAATCGTCCGGGGCCGCGGCTCATCTACTCGGCGGCCCTCATGGCGCGCGCGTTCCACCCGGAGGCGGTGCCGGCGCTTCCCGAGTCCCTCGAGAAGCACCTCGTCCCGTGGACCCCGAACGGGAGCGGGAAAGCGAACCCTCATTAGCGGGCCTCCTCTGGACCGGGCCCCGTGGACGAGGCGCTTCGCGCGCGCGCCCGAAACCTTCCCCGGGACCCGGGCGTGTACCTCTGGAAGGACGCGCAGGGCCGCATCCTGTACGTGGGCAAGGCCCAGGACCTTCGGGCCCGCGTGACGAGCTACCTGGGGACGCCCGCCGACGAACGGCTCGCCCAACTCCAGGCGAACGCGGCGGGGCTCGACTTCGTGGCCGTCGGCAGCATCAAGGAAGCGCTCATCCTGGAGCAGAACCTCATCAAGCACCACCGGCCCCCCTACAACGTCCTCCTCGTCGACGACAAGACCTACCCGTACATCGCGGTCACGAACGAAGCGTACCCGC
The DNA here is from genome assembly GCA_016180755.1 of Methanobacteriota archaeon. GTDB lineage: Archaea > Thermoplasmatota > E2 > JACPAO01 > JACPAO01 > JACPAO01. Next base: position 2,527 of record JACPAO010000029.1, on the reverse strand, counting down.
GGGTCGTGTACACGCGCGACCTCGAGGACCGCGCCGCCCTCTTCGGGCCGTTCCCGGATGCGGGGAAGGCCAAGCGGATCGCCCAGATGCTCAACCGCACATTCCAGCTGCGGCAATGCCGCGTCCTCCCTGCGCGCGAGTGCCTCTACTTCCACCTCCACCAATGCTCGGCGCCTTGCATCGGCGCCGTCACGAAGGACGCTTACGGGGAACAGGCCGTCCAGGCCGCCCGATTCCTCGAAGGGGAGGGCGCGACCCTCAGCCGGCAACTTCGCCGCGACATGGAGGAAGACGCGAAGGCCGAACGGTTCGAGCGCGCGGCGCAGCTTCGCGACCTCGTCGCCGCCATCGATTCTGTCCTGGAACGCCAGCGGGCGGCGTCCATCGCGGGCCGTGACTACGACGCGATCGGCTTCGCCCAGCGCGACGACCGGGCGTGCGCCCTGGTGCTCGTCGTGCGCGACGGCGGCGTCGTCGGGCACGAGCCTCACTTTCTTGGTGGCGTCTCCGGCGAGCCGCTGTCTCGGATCGTTTCCGCCTTCGTGTCCCGCTACTACGCGCACGCGACGAGCCTGCCGCCGGAGATCCTCGTCCCCGTGCGCGTCGACGACGACGCGGTCGAACGCGCGCTGTCGGACCGCCGCGGATCCCGCGTGCGCGTGCGGGCGCCGGAACGGGGGGACGCGCGCGGCTTCCTCGAGCTCGCGGAGAAGAACGCCCGCTTGAGCCTCGACCAGGAGTTCCTTTCGCGGGAACGCCGGGGGAGCGGGGCGGTCGAGGCCCTGCAGCGGGCGCTCGGGCTCACGGAGCCTCCCGAGACGGTCGAGGCGTTCGACGTGAGCCATTCGAAAGGGCAGCACACGGTTGCCTCGATGGTCGTGCTGCGGGACGGGAAGCCCTTCAAGGCGGGGTACCGGCGGTTTCGGATCCGGGGCCCGGGGGGAGGCGACGATCCCCTTGCGATGCGGGAGGTCGTGCGTCGGCGCTACGAGCGCGTGCTGCGGGAGGAGGGCGCGGACGCGATGCCGGACCTCGTGGTCGTCGACGGGGGTCCGGCCCAGGTCGCGGCGGCGCACGAGGAACTGGTGGGCCTCGGCCTCGGCGCGACGCCCCTCGTCGGCCTCGCGAAGCGCTTGGAGGAGCTTTACCGGCCGAACGTCTTGCATCCCCTTCGGCTGGACTCGCATTCGTCGGCGCTCCAGCTCCTGCAGCTTGTCCGGGACGAGGCGCACCGTTTCGCGATCGGGTACCAGCGGACGCTGCGACGGAAGGCCTTCGTCGGCTCCCGGCTCGACGAGATCCCGGGCGTCGGGCCGGAGCGTCGGCGGCGGCTCCTCGCGACCTTCGGAAGCGTCGACGGCGTCAAGGCCGCGACCGAAGAAGAACTCCTCAAGGTCCCGGGGATCACGCGGCCCGTCGCGAAGAGGATCCGGGACAGCCTCGCGGCCTAGGCTCGTGGAGGGTCACGCTTGGCGTCGATCGTGAACTGGAAGTCGCCTTGCATGAGCGTCGGCGAGTCGGTGGCGCTTCCGTACCAGTTCACGTGCACCTGCCATCGGGTCTGCTGGGCAAAGGGCGAGTCCCACATCCGCGGCTCCACGGGAAGCCTCCACAGGAAGTACCCGTTCTCAGCCGCCGGCTTGGCCACGGCGGGAGGCAAGGCGCTCTTCTCCCAGGTGTCGACCTTGTCCGCGCCGCGGTACCAAAGGAACGGCTGGTAGTGGAATTCGGTCGGCGTGCTGGAGTTGTAGCGGAGTTCCACAAAGAGCTGCTCGACGCCCGTGGCCGGCTGGAGGCGCAGCCGGGGCGTGGCCTGCGGCTGGCTCGTCGCGGTCGAGGTCTCTTGGCCGGCGGGATTGAAGTCCATGAGTTGCGCGCGTTGGTCGAAGACCCGCACGGCGTTGCGGTCCCGCCACCGGTCGAGGATGTATTGGGGCCCGGGAAGCGGGCCGTCGCGGGAGATGTCGATCCGGAGCCGGCCCGTGACGCTGCCCGTCGTGGACGTGCCGAGCGACCATCGCCACCGGGAGTCGGGGTCGGCCGTCCAGTCGGCCCACTCGTCGGAGACGCGGGTCGCCACGGGGATCCCGTGTTCGAGCTTGAAGTGGCGTCGGACATCGTTGGCCGTCGTGACCCAGAGGTCGACGGGCGGGGACGAGCCGTCGAGGGCCGTCGTCTCGACGGTGAAGTTGAGCCACCGCGTCCCGGGCGGGATGCGGACCCCATCGGGGAGGCTGAAGGGCCGCTCCCGGTAGCCGTTTCCGACGTTGAAGTTGAAGGAGTCGCTGAAGATGGTCCGCTTGACGACGCCGCCCCACTCGTCGGACGGGACGAGGAATTCGAACTCGGCCGGCGAAGAGGGTTCGCGCGACGCACGGCTCCCGTGGGTCGACGGCCCCGCCGCAGGCTCCTCCGGGTCGTACGGCCAAAGGAGGGATACGAGGAGGAAGAGTCCGATTCCGATCAGGAAGTTGGACGTGCGCCTCATCCGGGGCCTTGTGCCGCACCAGCACGGCCTTGCTTCATA
>JACPAO010000028.1 GCA_016180755.1 Methanobacteriota archaeon | reverse complement strand
TGCTCCTTGACCGTCCGCATGACCGCTTCGGACTCGAGAGGCGAGGGAGCGGCCTTGGCGTCCAGAATCTTGACGATGCGGACGGAGTAGTAGGGATCGGTCTGGATGTATTCGACCGACTTGGCTTTGGCGAGCCCCTGGACGAGGATCTTGATGCGTTCGTCGGGCAGCTTGATGGCGCCGCGCACATCCGCCGCCTTCTCCAGGAACGCCTTCGGCCCCGACTACGCCATGTTCCCCAGCCCCGGAAAGGACTTCTGCTTCGGCGTGGTGCCCGCCATCCTCCAATCGGGCGCGGCCTTCGGGCGCGCGAGGGCCGTGACGGCCTTTGCCGGCGGCGGCGCAACGGCAAGTTTGCGCGCGGCGGGTTTGGCCGCGCTCGCCTTGGGTGCCGGCTTCTTCGCAGGTGAAGCCTTGAGCGCCTTGCGGGCGCGGTTGACCGAATCCGCGTCCAGCACGCTGGTCGAAGCCTTGGCCTGGATGCGCAGGGTCTTAAGCTGGGGGACTCGTTCGGCGGCCCGTTGGCCACGAGTCCGATGGAGGCCGCGCCGCACCCCACCAAGGTGGACGAGGCGAAGGTCGCGAACGCGCTCTCCAACGAGTATTCACGCCGGATCCTCTCCGTCTGCGTGAAAGGCGCCCGGCCCGTTCGAGAAATCGAGCAGGACACGGGTCTGCCCGTCGCGACCGTGTACCGGCACGTCACGACGCTCATGGAGGACGGGCTCCTCTTCGTGGAGCGCAGCGCCATGACGGAGGACGGGAAGCGGTACGAGCTCTACCGTTCGCGGGTGCGCAGCGCCCGCATCGAGCTCGACCACGCCGGGGTGCGGATCTTCTGGCTACCGGTGGAAGGCGTGGAAGAACGGCTGGCACGGGTCTGGATGGCTCTCAGGGGCGTTTGAAGATGGTCGATGCGGAACAAGTGGAACTGATCCTCGTATTGCTGAAGTTCGTCACGGTGCTCATGGGGTTCTACATCGTGTTCCTCGGGTACAAGGCGTACCGGAAGCAGCCACACGGGAACCTACTGTGGCTCACCATCGGCATGGGAATCCTGACGGTCGGGGCCATCTCGGAGGGCATCGCGTACCAAGGGCTCGGATGGGCGATTGAATCGTCGCACGTCTTCGAGGCCATCGTGACCCTCGTCGGGTTCGGCATCCTCGTCTACTCCCTGTTCGCCAAGTAGGCTTTGCCGCCCGACGAACGTCAAGGCCGAAGGTACGCGTCCTCGGCGCCCTGCGGTAGCGGGGCCGTCGAGTCGACTCCGCCTAACGCTCTTAAGCTACGCGGTAGACTTCCGCAGTGACGTTGGGGCCATCGAACATGTAGTCGACCGACACGTCGCCGAACAGAGAGATTGGCACCGTCCGGTTCCGACCGTCCAGTGACACGTCCAGCAGGTAAGGGCCGTAGGGCAATGTGATGGCGACTGCGCTCAGGTGGCGCGTTGAAGTCCTGTTTACAACCTCGCCCGGGGCCCCGTCGATGTCCCTCGTCACCACGACGGATGCACCGGGCGCCGGAACCGCCTTGCAGATGTTGCCACTGCAGTAGCGCCTGTCATCCACCCGAACCCACAACGTACCCCCGCTTGGAGCCGGGGCGTCCCCCCTATCCCAGAAAACGACGGCGAGCAAAGCCAGGAGGCCGACCGCGGCAACCGCGCCGATCTTTTCGACCCTGCCGCTAGCCATAGACCTTTAGCGACTCGTGGTCGTCGTTGTAGGCGAAATTACACGCCGTGTAGCATTCCTCGATATCACCCGCGTACCCCGCCATCGTGTAAAGCCTAATCTTTGTGCAACCCTCAAAGAATCCGCCGGACGAGGCGTCGTTCGCCTGCTTCATTGCGCTTACGTGGGCAATCCAACCGTCCGCGCAACCCGCCGGGTTGTCCCCCTCCGTCCTGTACCTGATGTCCCAACCACCATTATCGATGTCCTTGCTGGTCCAACCCCACGACCCACGGAAGTGGGTGGCTTCACGCCGGTAAACGACCGTGCACCAGTCCGGCGCCGTGCCCGGGTCGGAGAAGACGTCCATGCAAGGACTGAAATCCTGAACGGCCTCAATGCTTTGGAGTTCAATTTCCTGCGCCTCGGCGGGGCCCGCGATTACGGCCAATGCGGTTCCAACGATGATCATGCCTACAAGCTTCCATGCCACCTGATTCGCCTCCGGCCGCCACATCGTCGCGCACGTACTAGAGACAAACCCACGTTTTCCCCGGTCCCTTGTGGATGAGGGTCGGCATGGGCGTCCTGACCGCCGGAGCCACCCCCCACCGCGTCGCTCCCCAAGGGGCTCGGATGGGCGATCGAGTCGTCCCACGTCTTGGGGGCCGTCGTGACCCTTATCGGCTTCGGGGTCCTCGTGTACTCCCTGTTCGCCAAATAGCCTCGTTCTCAGACGCGAGAAGCGGCGCAGGAGCTAAGGCGACGGGGAGCGCAGATGTGACACCATGAAGGGATACATCCCCGAACCGGGCCTCCACCACCATGTGGCCGCGTGGGTCTTCGTCCTTCTGACGCTGCTCCTTCTCTTCATGAGCCTCATGGGCGACGGGTACGGTGCGATGGACTCGGGCTTCCTGCGCGGCATGTTCTGGTCCTACATCCTCCTCGCCGTCGGCGTCGTGCTCCTGTTCTGGATCTTCCTTCCTCCTCGCAAGTCCGCCGTGCGGCACGACGCCGCGCACAACTAGCTCGCCGGCCGACTGAACGCGGTTAAGAACGCCGCGGGGTTTCGGACGCCGCCGGGACGGCCTTATGGACCACACCGACTCCATCGAGGCCATCCTCGGACGGCTCGACGCCAATCCAGGGGCCGGGCTCGACGCGGCCGAGGCCGCGCGTCGTCTCGCGCGGGACGGCCCCAACGAACTGCCCGAGGAGCGGCCCCCATCGATGGTCCGCCTCTTCCTGCGCCAGTTCCAGAACGTACTCCTGTGGGTGCTCTTCGGCGCGATCTTCCTCTCGCTCTTCCTCGGCCACAAGATCGAAGCGGCCGCCATCGGCCTCATCTCCGCGTTCTCGGTCGGCCTCGGGTTCCTCCAGGAGTACCGCGCGCAGGGCGCGATCCGGTCGCTGCGCGCACTCTCCGCGCCCCGGGCGACGGTCGTAAGGGGCGGCGTCCCCACGCCCGTCGCGTCGCGGGAAGTCGTGCGCGGGGACATCCTCGTGCTCGCCGCGGGCGACCGCGTGGCCGCCGACGCGCGCCTCGTGGAGAGCGCACGGCTCGAGGTCGCCGAGGCGTCCCTCACCGGCGAGTCGATGCCCGTCGAGAAGCGCCCCGAGCCGAGCCTCCCGGCGGACACGCCGCTCGGGGACCGCCGGAACATGGTGCACGCCACCACCTTCGTCACCGCCGGCCGCGCGCGAGCCGTCGTCACGGCGACGGGGGCCGCCACGGAGGTCGGCGCCATCGGCCGCCTGCTCGAGGGCGTAAAGCCCCGCGCCACGCCGCTCGAGCGCCAGCTTGCCCGTTTCGCCCGCTGGCTGATCCTCGCTGCCGGGGCGGTCGTCGCCATCATCCTCGCGGCCGGGCTCGCCCGAGGCCATCCCGTCGCCGAGATGGTCCTGTTCGCCGTCGCCCTCGCCGTGGCCGTCGTGCCGGAGGCTCTGCCCGCCGTCGTCACCATCTCCCTCGCCGTGGGCGCACAGCGCATGGCGCGGCGCCGGGCGATCGTGCGCCGATTGCCGGTCGTCGAGACGCTCGGGAGCACGACGGTCATCTGCAGCGACAAGACCGGGACGCTCACGAAGGGCGAGATGACGGTGACGAACGTCCTCCTCCCTGGTTACACGGGCGAGGTGACGGGCAGCGGGTACGACCCGCACGGTGAGGTCCGGCCGACCCCGGACGAATCGGCCGCCTCCGGGCTGCGCGAGGCCGCGCTCGCGTTCGCTTTGTGCAACGACGCCGAGCTCCACGAGGTGGCCGGGCGCTGGGAGGCGCGGGGCGACCCGACCGAGGCCGCCCTCGTCGCCTTCGCCAAGAAGGTGGGCGTGGAGGCATCCGAGGCGCGACGCGAGTGGCCGCGGGTGGGGGAGGAGCCGTTTAGCCCCGAGCGCAAGACCATGACGACGTTCCATGTGCGGGCCGGGGAGCGCGTCGGGTTCGCAAAGGGTGCGCCCGAGAGCCTCCTTTCGACGGCTACCCGACGCTGGGGCCTGGCGGGCATCGGCCCCATGACGGACGAGGACCGCCGCGCGCTCGTGTCCCAAGCGGAGGCACTGGCCGCCCAAGGCATGCGGGTTCTGGCCGTGTCGGCCAAGAAGGGCCCGGACGGGGCGCCCGCGGAGGAGGTGTTCCTCGCGATGGTCGGGATGCGCGACCCGCCGAGGCCGGAGGCCCGGGCCGCCATCGCGACGTGCCACGCCGCGGGCATCCGCCCCGTCCTCATCACGGGGGACCACCCCTCGACGGCGAAGGCCGTCGCGGCCGATCTCGGCCTCCGGACCCAGGCCCGGGTCGTCACGGGCCGTGACCTCGACGCCATGGACCCCCTGGCCGTGCGGGAGACGGTGCTCGACTGCGACGTCTACGCCCGCGTCTCCCCGGCCAACAAGCTCGCGATCGTCGCGGCGCTCCAGCTGAACCATGAGATCGTGGCCATGACGGGCGACGGCGTGAACGACGCCCCCGCCCTTCGCAAGGCGGACATCGGGGTCGCCATGGGCGTGACCGGGACGGACGTCGCGAAGGAGGCCGCCGCCATGATGCTCGCGGACGACAACTTCGCCACCATCGTGGGCGCCGTCGAGGAGGGCCGCACGATCTTCGACAACGTCCGGAAGTACCTTGTGTACCTCATGTCGACGAACTTCGGCGAGGTCGCGCTCATCGGGGCCACGATGCTCCTCGGCCTGCCGCTTCCCCTCACGGCCGTCATGATCCTCTACGTGAACCTCGCCAGCGACGGCCTCCCGGCGCTCGCGCTCGCCGTGGACCCCCACGAGCGCGACGTCATGCTCCGTCCCCCACGGAAACCGGGCCGTCCGATGCTGGATGGACGCATCCTGGGCCTCATGCTCGTGGGAGGGCTGTACTCCGCGGCCGCCAACGTCGCCGTCTTCGCCTGGGCCCTCGCCTCCGGGCGGCCCCTTGCCGAGGCGATGACGACCACGTTCGTGAGCCTCGTCCTCATCCAGTTCACGAAGGCGTACGTGTTCCGATCCGAGCGGCGCGGCATCTGGGTCCGGCCCTTCGAGAACCGTTGGCTCAATTGGGCCGTCCTCTGGGAGGTCTCGCTTCTGCTTGTGCTCATCTACGTCCCGCCCGTGCGCGTGCTCTTCGGGACGGTCCCCCTGAGCCTCCTCGACTGGGCCGCGATCGGGGCCGTCGCGTTGAGCGTCATCCCCGTCCTCGAGCCCATCAAATGGTGGATCCGCGCGGCGGAACGGAGAACGGCCCGCGCTTGAAGGCGCGCGCCCCGGCGCGAACGGCTACAGCCGGGTCACGGTGAGCGTCTGCGTGCTGCGGACGCCGGGGATGGAACGGATCCGCGCCACGACTATCTGGCCCAGGACGTTGAAGTCCGTCGCTTCGACCTTGGCGATGAAATCGAACTGGCCGAACAAGGGGAAGACCTCGCTTACCTCCTCGACGCCTTGGAGGGAGTAGAACACGTCGCGTTCCGTCCCGGCCTGGACATCGATGAGGATGTATCCGATGGCGGGCATGAGGCTACGGGACGTTACTTTCGCGCGGCCCCATTATACGTCTTCGGCCGATTCTCGCCCCCAAGAAACGTTGTCGCGGGCCGTGGCTTCCTTGGCAAACGAAGGTGCCCCGGCGCCCGGTGTCGCCGCCGTCTCTCCGCTGCACCATGGTCGTCCGTTCACTTCTTCGCGGGCTTGGGCGCGAGGCGCCTCACGTCCTCCTCGGTGAGGAGGGGAAGCGGCCCGGTGAAGTCGATGGCCTGCACGTGGCCGTGGCGCTGGTGGAACCCGTCGTGCTGGGCCTGGTACCTCTGAAGCACGAGGCTCCCGCAGACCTTGCAGCCCACGATGGTTTCCATGCCGGAGGGAACCTCGTTCGTCTTTAAGGACGCCGCCGCCGGGGGGCTCGGCTCAGGCATTCTCGAGCGGGGGCGTCGAGGGTTCGATGGGGGGCGGGGGCACGTGTTCCCAGGCTGGCACAGGCGCCTGCAGGCGGCCGCCCGGCGCGCACTGGACGCAGAACGTGGGGAACCTCTGGGAGAAGTGGGCCTCGCAGATGCCGCGCGCGCAGGCGGCGCACACGCGCGCCGCGGGCGTCGCGCATATGGCGCAGACACCCAGGACGTGCACGGAACTCGCCTCCCCTACTGGACGGCGACCGGCTTTCGGACGGCCGCCGCAGGCCGCTCTTGAATCGCGAGCCTGCTTCCGTGCTTGTTCCTCGTCATTCCGTTCGCCTCGGGGGGAATCGACTTGGCACGGTCCAATTCGGCTGCGTCTTCTGGTCCGCGGTTGCCCGTCGTGCTTGGGTCCGGGACCGTCGCTCGAGGGGGACGTGCCTGGGCCGTGCCAACCTAAGCTTGAACGTCGCTGCTCCAATTGCGTTGCGGCGATTCCCGCCTGCGATAACGACGCGGGCCCGGGCGGCGGATTCTAATTCGGGGCCGCTTTTTCCCGGCCGTGCCGACCAACCCCACGCCGACCGAGCGGCCGCTTGCCGGGCCGGGCCACTACCTTCGCGACGCGATCTTTGGCGCAAGCGACGGCGTCGTCACGACGTTTGCCGTCATCGCGAGCGTCTCCGGGGCGGCCTTGGCGCCACGGTTCGCGTTCGTGATCGGGCTGTCGAAGCTGGTCGCAGACGCGCTTTCCATGGCGGCGGCGAATTACCTGGGCCTGCGGTCCGAGATGCGGCAGACGGGCGTCCCTGCCAGCGTGGAGAAGCCGTGGCGGCACGCGGCCGTGACGTTCCTCGCGTTCATGGCGGCGGGGGCGGCGCCCCTGCTCTCGTTCTTCGTCCAGGCGATTTTCGGGGTCGACATGTACGCGGCGGCCGCGGCGCTGGCCGCCGTGACGCTCGCCGTGGTGGGCGCGCTCCGGGCTCCCCTCATGCAGGAGTCCCTGTGGCGGGCGGGTCTCGAGATGCTCCTTATCGGCGGCGGGGTGGCCGTGATCGCCTACCTCCTCAGCCTGGCCACCGAGGCGGCCGTGACGTAGGGGCCCCGGCTCAGCGCACGAGGAGGACCGACGCGGGGCTCTCGTGGGCCACGCGGTTGCTTACGCTGCCCGTGAGCGCGGCCCGAAGCGGCCCCAGGCCGCGGGAGCCCATGACGACGAGGTCGGGACGCCGCGTGGCAAAGAGCTGGATCAGCTTCTTTCCGGGATGGCCGTACCCAATCTCGTACGACACGAGCCGTGACCGGCCATTGAGCGAAAGGTTGCGCACGATCTCGCGGAATTCGTACGGACCGTCCTCCGGCCACCCCAGCCAAGGGACCTCGTAGACGTGCACGACCACGACCTTCCGGCGCCAGGCGTGCGCGAGCCGCAGCGCGAAACCTCCGGCGAGGCGGCTCGGTTCGGAGCCGTCCACGGGCGCCAGGATCTCGCCCTTTCCTGGGGGGCGCTTCGCGATGAGGACGGAGCAGGGCGCCCCTTCTTTGATGCCGTCCGCGACGCTTCCGAGGAGGAACCGCTTGCGCCCGCCGTGCCCGTGGGAGCCGACGACGACGAGATCGGCTTGGACGTTGCGGGCGGCCTTGTTGATCTCGGCCGCAGGGAAGCCCCGCACGAGCAGCCCTTCGGCGGGCACATGCGCGGCGCGCAGTTCATCGACCGCGGCGTCGAGGATCCGCTGGCCGTTGCGTTCGTCGAGTTCGAGGAGCCGAGGCGTGGCGTTCTTCCAGCCCGCCTTCCGGGCGTAACCCGCGTACATGCTGGACGGGGGAAGAACGACGATGGCCCAGACGCGTCCGCCGTCGAGGGTCGCGACGCGCCGGGCCCAAGCGAGGGCGGCGGCCGCGCCGCCCGTACCGTCGACCGCGACCAGGATCCGGCCCAGCCGCGGGATGGCGCGTGGCCCTGGGGAAGCCGCCGGCGAGCGCGCGGTGGCGATAAACGCGTCGATGTTGCGGTTCATGTCCGAGAATTCGGCCTCGTGCCAGGCCGCGTCCGCGTTCCACGTCGTCTTGGGGGGCTTCATAGGGAACCTACCACGGGGCCTTCACGATGAGGACGGAGCATCGTGCGGCGTGCGCGACCCGGTTGCTCACGCTTCCCGGGGTGAAGCTCTTGAGGCGGCTGAGCCCGCGGCAGCCCATCACGATGAGGTCGGCCCCCGCGCGCGCGGCCGCCGCGACGATGGCTTCGGCCGGCTTCCCCACCCGGACCTCGAACTTCGCTTCGACGTCGCTCCAGGGCGGAGAGGAGGCCTCCGGGAACTGCGACCCGAACGGGTCCCGGATGGTGGGCTTGGCGCCGCCGAGGTCGACCACGTGGAGCACGCGCAGGGACGCCTTGAACTTCCGCGCGAGGTCGAGCGCGGCGAGGGCGGCGCTTCGGCTTCCGGGGGAACCGTCGGTCGCCAGGAGGATCCGCTCAAGGGGCGGGGGACTCTTCGCGATGAGGACGCTCGCGGGCGCGTCGTTCTTGATCCCGTCGACCACGCTACCGAGCAGGAGCCTCCGCCACGCGCCGGAGCCTTTCGATCCCGCGACGACGAGGTCGGCGTTGGTGGCGCGGACCTTCTCG
>JACPAO010000027.1 GCA_016180755.1 Methanobacteriota archaeon | reverse complement strand
CCCCTCCGAGGCCATGTGTGCATCCAAAACGCACAGGGCCCCCGGAGGGGACCTCTATTTCCTTTTGAACCGCCCAGGACCGCCTAAGGTAACAGCATCTCCCGGCGGGAGCATGTTCCGTTTTCAGGATGGGAAGCGGTTCCGACCCTAGCGCCCTTCGTATCCGAAGAGGTCGTCGTAATCCGGGTGCGACAAGGCGGCCAATGCTATGACTACCTGCTCACCGCCGACCTCCATGACCGTATGCAGCAGCCTCCATCCACCGGGCAAATCGTTCCGGAACAGGTTTGTGACGCCTTGGTCACGGATGCGTCTCGGGATCATCGATTTCGGTACGTTTCGGCCGGTGAATGGCTTGCGCGGAAAGAATCCCTCCAATCGGCGGACCTCCTTGATCCGCTGGCGGGCAGACGTCGCTTCTTGCCCTCGGCCGGTGCTCGCGGCCTTTTCCCAGGCGGCGAAGGCGGCTTGAAATTCGGGGGCGCGACGGACTTGTAATGGGAACCGAAGGGCCACTACGCCACGCGCCGGCTCGAGGCAAAGAGCTTTCGCGCGCGGGCGTGCGTGTTGTGGACCCACAGGACCGTGCCGCCCTTGCCTTCATCGACGACGAGTTTCATCTCAGCAAGGTAGGCGAGGATGGACTCCAGAACCGGGTAGTTCACCGCGGCGCCTAGGCGCTTGTGGATCTCATAGCGAGACACGGGTCCTTCGGCCTCCTCGAGGACGGTTTGGACCTTCACCAGGGTTGCCAGGGTTGGGTTCTCCAGGAGGTCTAGATGCACAACAGTATGTTGGTGGATATAGTATATTTATGTATCCAGTAGCACCGACCGCATCCCTTCCTGTCGGAGGCGCTGTCCCCCGGCGGGAGCATCCACTTCAACAGGAGAAGATACGGGCAAGACCCCCATTTTGGGGCCGTTGCTTGCCCGATGAACGCCGCGGCCCTGGAACGCCCGCTCCAGCTAGCCGTCGCCGTACATCTTCGCGTGGATCCGCGCGTCCTTTTCGTACGACTCGCGCAGTTCCTCGACGGACTCGTGCCCGAGCCAGTCGGCGACCCGCGCGTAGTCGAAGTTCCACTCGACCAAGCGTGCATTCGCGGTCCACGTTCGGCCAAGGTAGGGGTGGAACCAGGGGGCTCAATCTTGAGGCTGACCGGCGCGAATAGGCCTCAATCGTGGGCTACGTATCGGTCGCATCCACGCGGATGCAGCCGCCAGACTTTGCCCCGAACGACCACTTTCACCGACCCACACAATAGTAAGTTAAATATAATGAGGCCTGAATACGTTTGGATGTCGAAACCGATGACGAAGCGTGATGCGAAACAGGATGACCCAATGGCCTTCGACCAACCTCTTACTCTGAGCGTTCAAGGCAAGTCGGCCGAGGACCTCATGGTCCCCATTTCCCAACTCGTGGCGGCCCAGCCGGACGGCATGGCAACCACGGACCTCGCCGACCATCTTGGCGTGTCTCCGCCCACGGTACAGAAGGCGTTGGAACGGCTGGAAAGGGAGCGCCACGTGTATAGCCGGACCGTCGGCAAGACCCACGTATGGTACCCGAACGGCCGCCTCATCCACCCGTACTTGCAGCTCCGCAAGGAGGCAAACGGGCGAATCTACCTATTCGTCGCGCGCGAAGGCCGTGCGGGCCCGCTGATCCAGATCGTCGAGAAGTCGTTCAGCCTCCTCTCGGGCGAGAAGACCGAAGGATCTATCTTCGTCGAAGAGGCCGCTCTCGATGATTTCGCCAAGGGTCTCGAAGAGTTGCAGGCCCGCCTAAAGACACATCGAGCCCAGGTGGGCAGGTAGAGCCATGATCGAACGCACCGTGACCGTACGCAAGCACGTCGATCGAGCCGCCCTGGGCCTCGGACACCTTGGCCCGTCGCACCCTAACATCGAACTGGGGCAGGCGTCCCCTCTCATGAGGAATGGCGAAGACGCGGAGGCCCTGGCGCGCTGCGCGTTCCTTGAGCCTGGAACGCCGGTCGAGATCAACGTGCTCGCCGCGGAGACGATTCGACGGGCGCTCACGAGGACCGAGGTTCAGCGCACATTGGACGAGAAGATGCTGCAGGCCCGCCAGGTCCTGGGCTCGCGGCCAGCGATCGGGTACCTTCCGCCCGAGGCGCTCTTCGGCCCCGCGAACGAAGCGGCGGCGAGGATCGCCGAGGTCGGCCCGAGCTCGATGCAATTCGCGACGCACATGCGTAACGGGCACGCTCTCTCATCCTGGGCAGCGGCCCAGCAAGACGGCTCCCTCACCCAGTTCCTCTTCGACTACTTCCGGACTTGCCGGCGGCTCGGGATCAACGTCGCCGCGACGCCGACGTTGCCGATTCATCAGGGCACCATGACGAGCCCTGTTGAGCAGATGCGCATCAACAACAGCATCATCACGGCCGCCACGCAACCCACGGGCCCGGCAGGCGAGCCTGGAGATCCAAATTCGATTGGCCTGCTCTACCCGCTTCACATGGCCCCTAACGCCCTGTCGGACGTCAACATGGTTCGGGCGGCTGTGGCCCAAACGGTCCGTGGCCTGGAGTTCCTCCAGGGACGCGTTTGGGGGGTTCATATCAACTTCATCGACATCGCTTCTATCGGGCGAGACCACCAGAAGGTCGCGATGACCATCGACCTGATCAAGGACTTGGAAGAGCGCGTGGTGCGCGAACGCGGACTGCTCCTTCTACTGAGCGACGTCGGCCCAGCCGCCCCCGCGCTCCTGGATGCCGGGGCTTCATTCGCATCCTACCACACCGGGGCGACCCCCCGGAAGATCTACGGCGTAAGCGGGCCTTCTGACGCGGACGCGCAGTGCGGCAAAGTCCTCGGGCTGTGGGATTACAATCTCTATTCGCGCGCACAACTGCGGCAACGGGGCGATGAGCTAGACGAGACGGGCCTCTTTCCTCACCGCGTCCCGGCCGACGCCAACGGTTCCCCAAAGAAATTCCGCGTCCTTTGGGGACGGCCAAGGAACGTCAGCGTCTTGGAGCGCGTGAACCACGAACGCACGCGAGAACTAGAAGCCGGCCACGCCAAGCCGGGCGTCTCCTTCGTGGGCCGATCCCATGATAAGGACATTTCCCCCTGGGCGTGGTGAAGCAAACCTGCTGCTTCCGCTCTGGCGGCGCGTTCAGCCCGTGCGAGATCTCAACGCCATGATGGCCACAATCACCTGGACTGCCGCAAGAATACCGACGGCAACGGCTAGCCTCCAATTCGACGTCGCGGTCGCCGCCTGGAAACAACGACCGGCATAGGCATCGTCAGAGGTGAGCTTCTTGTGCGCGTCCTCAAGGGCCGCCTCCGTCAGCCCGTAGATGCGCTCCAAGAAGGCCGGACCGTCCTTTTCGAGATCCACTGGATTGCCGCGGCTTGCGATGGATTTGAGGCCGCGCAGCCGAAACTCCAAGAACTTTCGGTCGACGCTAGCGCGGCTTCTTCGCACCACGGTCAAGCCCGTCTCGGTCGCTCGTATTCCCGCGGCGAGGTCCGCCACAATTGCCTCCAGGTTCGAGAGGTTCCTAGCTCGCCCCAAAAATTGCCTCCTCATCCTCTTCGTCGTATCGACGAGCTCCCGGTTCTTTGCTACTTCTAGGTCGTGCAGCAAGGGCGCTTTCATCTCGCGGTAGAAAAGGCACAGGAAATCATGGTACGCCAGGCCCGCGGGCGCAAATCCTCCCTCCACCGCATGGTGGCACGCGTACCAATTCGTGGTTGGGACGGGCTTGCCTTCCTCTATGACAGTAGCAGGAATTACCCAGCCATGGCCGCGGTTGATTGGCTTTCGCCCAGAACGTCGCCCACGGAAGAAGAAGGCAGCATCCTGGCCTCCGAAGACGGGTCCACCGGGATCCCAATCTAGGAACCTCAGCACTTCATCCCAATCGTCAAGGTTCGTCGCGGCGTCGAAGCCGTGAGCTACCATGATAAGATCGGTCGGCACGCGGGCAATCGACTTGTCTCCCAACCAGAGACCAGGTACCCGGTTTGCCAGCCAATCTCTCGCCAATGCCTCCATGTCTTCCGCCGTATGAAACGGATCTTGTTTCTGCACGAAGGAGGCCCGCTTTCGATCGCCCTGGTTCACTTCCTCCACTGTTTCGATGTCGTGGGATTCGATGAATTCTTTTCTACAGGTCTCTGTGGCGTCGGCGTCCAGGATAAAGGTGAAGCTGAGCATGAGGTTGCCATCGGGAAACCGGTTCATGCGGCAGATTACGCCCTCAAATGAGGGTGGCAGGGACCGACACTCCGGATAGAAAGGAGTCGCTCCCGCCTTGCGGACAATCGTTGCCAGATTGTACCAACCTTGGCCGCCCCCGAACGCGTCCGCATCCGATAGGGGCAGCCGGTCGACTCTGAGCTCTGAGGCCGCCACGGGGTCGTTGTCGACGAGCGTCGTTAGGCGTTCGACCAGCCCCGAGCGCTGGTCTCGCAAGTAGACCTCATGAAGCGTAATCCCGGCTAGTCGGAATGGACGGTACTGTTTCTCCAGGCGCTCCCTATTCTTTTCCGTCCAGAACCGCTTTCCTTCACCTGGATCCCACTTTGGCTTCTCAACCATCTGGCTTCGCAAGAGTTTCGGCAGTTAAAGCGCGTCCCTTGTGCGCTGGCGCAAGATGGGAAGGGATGAGAGGTCGGGGCGGCGCTACGCCGCCACCCCGACGAGGCTCAGGTCAACGGGCAAGACCCCCAAAACGCGGTCTTGCTTGCCCCGTCCCCCTCCTGTTGTTGGGAACACTCCCCGGCGGGAGCATCTTCGTTTTCTCCTTACGAGGCGAACCGACAACCCCCTTCTATGGTGTCGGTTCGCGGCAACAGGAGGATTCGGGTTCAAACCCGGGTGGGAGTGCGCTTGGTTGACGTCTTTGAAACGCCGCCAGACCACCAATCGCTTTTTCCGACAGGCCGCGGTTCGACGATGGTCGCGGGTGAACCCCAAGATGGCTTCCGACCCGATCAGGCCGCGGACTCGAACCTCCACTGAAACGCTCCCTGTGGACGGGGGCGTCTGGGAGGTTTCATCGCGGGCCATTGCCTGGCTCAGTCAAGCGGGTCGTCCCGGTGGTCCACCCGTCATGGGATTCGGTACGGTCGTTGTGGGCTCCGATGGGCGCATCCGCTCCTTCGACATGACGCCGAACCGTCCCCCATCTCCTTCCAAGGTCTCCCGACTCGTCGAACAAGCGATGCGTGCACCGGCGGCTGGGATCCCGGCCCAGCGTCCTAGCAAGATCGTTCTCGACGACCCAGCAGCCGCCCGCCGCGTCGCAATCGGCATGGCAAGCAAAGGCGTCGAGGCAAGCGAGGGACCCGCCCCAGAAGCGAACGCAGCGTTGGACGCGTTGGAGGAAAGGGGACAACCCTCCAGTTGGGCTCCGGCTTGGTGGTACCGGGAGGCGCCCATGACCGTCACATCATACTTCGAGGCCGCGAACGAGTTTCTCCGGGTGCAGCCGTGGACGGCGTTGCCGCCGGACAACTGCGTTGCCGCCCGCGTCGACGGCGGGACCTGGTGTTACGTGAGCGTGATGGGCCAAAACGTCGGCCCGGATCATCACCCGGGAATCTCGATGTTCGACAGTTGGCAGGCCTACGAATCCCTGGTCGCGTCGCCGGCCCCCGAGCTCGACCCTGGTGTCGTCTCCGAAATTGGCGGCCTTGAAGGCGTGACCTTCCAGCCCGTCTGGTCACTCCATCCCCGCGACGCCTACCATCTGATCGAGGCGCGGTTGGTTCGGCCGGGGCCTAAGGAGGTGTTCCTTCCCCATCGGTATGAAGGTGACGGGATGCGCGTCCCGAAGCGCAGCCTGGCCGAGATCACGACAATCCTCGAGGGAATCGCCGAACGGTTTTCGGGTCGATGGGCGTCCCGCGGCCGCCCGAACGTTGGACGGCCTGCGGCGCCACAGCCCGGGGCGAACCTTGTTCTGGAATACCCCTGCCGGGGGCCGATGGGAGGGAATCGCGGTGAATGATGCTTGGGATGGGTACTCGCGGGTGACGCGGGCCCGCCTTCGCACGTTGGCCGCAAAGGTTCGTCATGCGGAACTCGAAGCGAACCTGGCCAAGCTGGAAGAAAACTTTCGGGCTTGGCGGGCGGATCGCATCACAGCCGAGGAGCTTCAAGAACGCGTCCATGCGTTCCATCAAGGCCCAGGTCTCGAGTGGTACAAGGACGCCCTCGACCGGCGGCCCATTGCGACCCTGGTTCGCGGCTTGGGATCGGGACTTCTGCAATTGAACGAGTTGCCCGACGAAGCGCGGCCAGGAATGGCTAGAAGCGTTTCCATCCTTTTTCCATCGGGCTCGGGGTAGGGGTGAGCGGCCAGGCGCTAGGGGGTATGGGCCGACCCGATGGCTGGCTCACGCTTCGGCTTGGCCAGCATCCGCCATGCCGGTCCGATGCACCGGCATGACTCCATGAGGTCGCAACGAGGCCTCCATTGCGTGAATGGTGTACGCCGGGTTGATGCGGAACGCCTTCCGCAAGCAACGCTCCGCTTCTCGAACGCGACCCATGGGTCCAAGAAGTTGCGCCATCGCAACCCAGCCCATGTAGTATTCGGGCTCCACGCGCACGGACTTTTCGAAACAACGAAGCGCTTCTCGCCGGCGGCCAAGCTTGAGGAAGCAGACGCCGAGATTGTTCCACGCGGCCGGAGATCTTGGCCGTTGCTGCACGAAAGCTTCGTAGTGCCGAGCCGCTGCGGAGAATTTTTCCTGCCGCATGAGGACGAACGCGAGCTGGTGCCGCGCCGCGTTGGCGCCTTGGCCGTTGTCGGTCGATAATTGCGCTTCGAGCGCTGCTGAGTAGTGCGCCTCGGCCTCATGCCAGGCTTCGCCCAGTTGCGCGAGCCTTCCCTCGAGGAAACGAATGCCGGGGTCCTGTGGTGATAGTCGTTTGCCGATCTCCGTCAATTTCGTGCCGGTGCGAATCCAGCCCCGCTCGAAGGCCGAGTCCGCCTTGCCCACAAGTTCCTCGATGTCTTCCGTTCGCCATTCGCGTTTTGGCAGGTCGTTCAGGATCTCGTCCACGATTGTTAGCTCATGCGCGAGCGAGTCGCCATGCTCAGGACAAAGCATCATCGCCTGAAGCAAGCAATCGCGGGCGGCCCCGAAGTCTTCCCCGCCAAGATGTACCCCGACCAAGATTTCCAGCGCGTCGACTTGCCCTGGTTCTGCGGCCAACGCCTTCCTTGCCAACGAGCCTGCCCGTTCCAATTCACCGGCTTCGATGGCGACCTCGGCCTCCGCAATCAGGGGTCCGACCGTTTCTCCCAACGGACGTTGGATGTAAGTCCAGCCCGGCATGTGCATCCCCGCTTGTCAGACGCGTCAAACCAAGATTTAACTCTCGCGATTTGGTTCCGCCGCACGGACACGCCGGCCAAAGCGCTCAAGACCCCTCACCACGTCTCGAAGTGTGATACCATGCCCCCCCGGATCCCCGTGGATCGTGCTGCCATCGCGGCGTTCTGCCGTCGATACGGGATTCGCCGGCTTTCCCTGTTCGGGTCCGTGCTTCGAAGCGATTTCCGGGCCGAGAGCGACGTGGACGTGCTTGTGGAATTCGTACCCGGCCGCGTTCCCGGCTTTTTCGGCCTCGTCGACATGCAGGACGAGCTTTCGGCGATGCTCGGCCGACGGGTGGATTTGAGGACGCCGCAAGACCTTAGCCGGTACTTCCGCAGCGAAGTTGTTGCCAGTGCCGAGGTCCAGTTTGCCGAAGGATGACCGCGTCCGGCTGCGACACATGCTCGATGCCTCAGCCAAGGCCATTTCGTTGTTGGAGGGCAGGACACGATCCGTGCTGGACGAGGACGAGGTGGTGGCTCTCGCCCTGGTTCGCTTGTTGGAGATCATCGGCGAAGCCGCCAGCCAAGTCTCGCCAGCGACGCGAACCGCATTTCCGGGCGTGCCTTGGCGACAGATCGTGGGGATGCGAAACATTCTGATTCACGGCTACGCCGACCTGAACCTAGATTTTGTATGGGAGACCATTCGAACCGACTTGCCCCGACTCCATGAAATTCTCGTCAAGGCGCTCGAAGAACGCTGATCCAGTTTGAAGCCCCTTGCTGATTGAAAGGGAAGAGATGCGGGACCGCGCCCTCGGTCCCGCAAGGCTCAGGAACAAACCGACACGGCCAAAATCAGCGTTCTGTCGGTTCGCGCCAACGGGAGTGGAGCGAGTCAAATCCCGGCGGGAGCATGTTCAGTTTCTCGAAGGCGGGGCGGTCGGTCGGCCCCTCGATTTGAGTGCGAAACGCGATCCGTCGGCCGCGTTCTCCATTGGTCTTCGGTTCAAATCCTCGCGGGTTTTCGAACGGGAATTCCTGAAGTATTACCCGTAATACACATATAATCCGACGTACTACACTGAACATGCGAATCCTCTTTAGCCGCCACGCGAGGGTTCGGATGGTCGAGCGGGGAATTTCGGCGTCCGAGGTTCGCGAGGCGGTCACGAAGGGGACCAAGCGGCGACAGGAGAATCGGATCGTCTCCTCCTATCGAAACCTTCCTGGACGAAAAGGCCATGGAGGAACTCGAGATTCGTGCGCGAAAAGCGGGCGTTTGGGGCCTGGGCAAGAAGCTTAAGGTCGTCCGTTCCGGAAACTCCCTGGTGATCCGAATTCCCGCCGAACTCGCCAGCCATATGCATCTGAAGCCGGGCACGGAAGTCTACGTCCACCCCGAAGGCGAAGATCGGATCGTTGTGGACGTTGAAGCCTAGAACCCGGTCGTCACCGACCGTTGTACCGGGAGACACGACGGACACTCCCCGGCGGGAGCATACTCGCCATGAGGAGGAAAATGCACCAGCACCCCCCCAAAAGGGGATTCTACTGGTAGCTTCGAGGTTTCGGCGTGCACCTTTTTCGTTAGGCCTTGAGTTGCCAGACGTTGGAGCGGGAGTCGCTGTGGACGGGGCTTCCGTGCCTGTGAACGACCTTCCACTGGCCGCCTTCGCGCCTGAGGATCGTGGTGACGCGGAGCTTGTAAGGAGCGGGAGGGGCGCCGCCCATGGAAACGGTGGTGTGTTCGATGGCGACGACGTACGCGAGGTCGCCGCTGGTCTGCGCCGCGATGACTTCTTGGCGGCTTGACTGGCAGTTGGAGAACCGGGAGGCCAGCCAATCGAAGGTCTTTCCGACGTCATCCCAGCCCATGCTGGTCTCCACGGCGCCGAACAAAGTGACGGGCGCCTCGTGGGACCAGATTTGTTTTCGGGGACGGGCGTCGCCGTTGTGCAGTGCGAGGTCCGCCTTGGAGAGGGCATCCAAGATTTCTTTGGGGACCGCGGCCAGTCGCGTCGTCGGTCCGGTTGCGGCTTTTGCGACCATCAAGATTTGCAAGGGGCGCCCGACGCTTAATCGTGACGGCCCCCCGCGCGAGATCGACATCGGGTCGTCGTGTTGCCGCGAAGGGGAAAGAGGAGGCGCCGCCCTCTTGGACGGCGCCAAAGGCACGGTTATTCCGGCACCCAGATCGCGTGCAGGTTCGCCCACAAGAACCGGTCGGGCGGGAACCCGGGCGGCGCGCCAGGGGAGAAACCCTGCTCGACCGCGCCAAAGATGGAGTAGCTGTACGTTCCGGCGGCGGGCGCGTACTCGAACCGGGTCACGGGGACGGTCTGCTGGTAGTACCCATTGCCGTGTTCCTCGTTCAAGCTGAAGACGGACGAAAAGAGGTCGGCGGGGTTGGCGCAGCCTCCATCGACCCTTCCGATGGTCACGCGGCCCCATTCCTGGGTTCCTTGGTAGTGCTCGTACTCGAGCGTGACCGTCCCCGACAGCAGGATGAGGCCGGGTCCAAGCGCTTCCACGTCGAGCTTCATCTCGTGCATCGTGCAAACGCCCGCGCCGTTGAAGTTCACGTAGTTCGGCGCGTTCGTGCCGAACGCGCGGGGACCCATCGCGGCCGCACCGCACGGAGCACCCTGCGTGCAGACGGCTTGGCCCGCGTACGTGAGCGCGCCGCCTTGCGACTTCAGCTCCCCGCCCGTGAAGACGACGGCGCTGCCGTCCATCTTGAGGTTCCCGGTCATGGTGTCGCCCTCCTTCCTGACGAAGGGGCTTTGGTTCTCTGCCGTTCCGATTGGGAGCATGACGGCGACGGCCGCCACGGCTACCACTACCCTTGCAACGTTTCGCATATCCAACCTCCACCGTTTCCGATCCCGACCCCGCGACGCACCCGCGCCGACAAAGGGCGGGCGTTCACGTTCTCGAGACCGAATCGAGGCCATGACTGGTCCTGCCAAAAGCGCACGGTATGGGATATTTTCTCAGCCGCGGATTCACCAAGACTCTTTTAGTCCGTCCCGCGAAAGTCGCAGGCCGGATCGACCAGGACGGGACGCCGAGAGTAGGACCCGTGCACAAGCGCGTCTTCTCGGACCCCGCGCGGGCGCTCGTCGCCGAGCGCGTCGGCCACCGCCACCCCGCCGAGCCCTAGCGCAATAACCGCGATTCGCATGCGGTCCATCACATGGTTCAAACTCCCTTTTGGCCGTCGCTAGGCGGTCGCAGGTGGCCGGAACGCTTGCACGCGCTTCAAACCGTCGCTTGAGGCGAGACGCGCAGGCGGACGGCTTCGTCCCACAACGGCCTTATCGACGCCAGCCACAAAGGACGGCCAGGCGGAACCGCCCTCCGCGCTTGGTGTCTCCTATGGCTTCAAACACGTTCAGCACGACCCGCGCCCCGAACGGCTCGAAACATGCGGCGAGCGGCCGCGAGTTCCCGACCCGCATCGCCCTGCCGCTCCAGGCTCGGAAACCCCTCCAGGCCCTTCTCAACGCGTGCCTCGCGGACGCCCTCGACCTCTACTCGCAGACCAAGCAGGCCCACTGGAACGTCAAGGGCCCCAACTTCTACCAGTTGCATCTCCTCTTCGACGAGCTCGCCGAGAGGGTCGAAGGCCACGTCGACCTGTTCGCAGAGCGGGTGCGGTCGCTCGGCGGCAACGCGCTCGGGACGGTACGCATGGCGGCCACCGGATCCAGCCTGCCAGAGTTCCCCGGGAGCCTCACGACCGACCTCGCCTTCGTCGAGGCGCTCGCGGAGCGCTACGCGACGTACGGCGCCCACCTGCGCGCGGCGATCGCCGAATCGGCCGGTCTCGAGGACCAGGGGACGGCCGACATCTTCACGGAAGCCTCCCGCGCCGCGGACCGCGGCCTCTACTTCCTCGAGGCGCACCTCCAAGGCCGCCCCCTGCCCTGAGGTTTGCGCGACCCGCCGTCCCGACGTGCGAACATGTTCGGGAATCGGAACGACTATTCCGACCCCTCCTCCCTTCGGGTGCCCGAGGAATATTGATGGCAGGCAAGACCCTTTACGACCGCCTCGGCGGCGTCTTCGCGATTGCGGCGGTCGTGGAGCATTTCAGCGACCAGGTCCTTGAGAACCCCAAGGTCGGCAAGCGTTCGAAGAACCCGAAATTGCGCGCGTGGCACACCAAGGACGCCGACGGGAGGATGCCCGGGCTCAAGTTCATGCGGACCCTTTGGGTCTGCGCGGTCACCGGCGGACCGTTCAAGTATGAAGGCGTCGGGAAGCCCCTCGGCGAAGCGCATCGCGAGCTCGAGATCACGCCCGACGAGTTCGACGAGGTGGCCGCCGAGCTTGGCCGCACCCTCGATCATTTCAAGATCCCCAGGCGCGAGAAGGACGAAGTCTTGGGTGCGTTCACCAAGCAGAAGGGCGACGTGACGGCGGGTGCCTTAGCCATGGCAAGGTAGCTGCTCGTCGAGCGCCGTCCGAGCATGTCCGTCCCCGGCAAGACACTTCCCCTGCGCCCGACATATGCATCGTCATGGCCCTGCTTGGACTCATCCTGCTGATCCTCCTGATCGTGATCTGTTCGGCGCGATTCCCGCCGGTCGGTACAACCGCGGCGCGGGGTGGGGGCTGGGCGGCCTCGGCGGATTCCTTGTCGTCCTTCTCATCGTCCTCTTTCTCATAGGCGTGGCCTAAGAGGGCCGTTGCCAGCGGCGCCACCCAAGCACCGCACCTGCCCGGCGTGGCCGTCGCTAGTTCTTTTTCCTTTCACGATCCAGGTCTTGCCTGGCCCGATGCCTTGTGACCTCGCGGATGAGCGTCTCTTCCCCATCCGTGGGCTCCGGGGGCGCGTTTCCCCGCTTCGGCTCGCCGCGTCACCGTTGGCCGACGATCTCGTAGACGCCCGTCGTCGTCAACTCCACCACGAGCTCGGTCCGGCCGTTGTTCTGCCAATACCAGCCGTGGGTTCCCGTGAACGGCGCGACGAAGGTCCCCTCGGCCCGCTTGGCCGTGCCCGACGAGTGGCTCGTGAAGGCGCCGCTCTTGTCGCCCTCCCTCTCGCCGTGGAAATCATAGTAGAGGCTCTCGTTGGCGCTCCACGAGTACTCCATGACGTTCCCCTCGGCGATGCGGAACTTGTACTCGAGTCCGCGGCCGGGCGGCACGGTGATCCGGGCGAGGTCTTCGCGGACCGCGAAGGCGGTCAACCGTTGCTCGTCGAGAAAGAAGGATTCGACGCGGATCGAGAGGCGCCAATCGTTGCCTTGGTCGCCTGCGGCGCCCGCCACCGGGACGCCGGCGGCCTCGGCATCGCCCGCGTCCACGATCGTCACGTTGATCGTCCATGGGCCGCGCCCCGACGGGTCCGTCGGCTCGAGGCGCCGCGCCTGGTCCACCGCGTCCTCGGGTCCGGGGGCCGTGATGGTGCGGGGCTCGGGCGGGGCCCGCCAGGCGAGTTCGGCCGTGATGTTGCCCTTGCCGGAGGCGTCGTTCCGCCCGAGCACCGCCGTCCCTCGGGTGCCGTCACGTCCGATGACCTGCAGTTCGAAGACGTCGGGCTGGGTGCGTTGGCCACCGGTCTCGTTGTCGTCGCTCCACGTCAAAGTCGCCACGAGCCGCGTCACGTTGTCCGACCCGACGGGGACCTCGACCTGGCGGGTCGTGCGTTCCTTCGTGTACCCCTCGATCGGGCTCGGCTCGGTGGCTTGGATCGGCCAAACGGCTTGGTAGCGGTACTCGACGGTGGCGTTGGGGGGCGGCCGCGTCTCGTTTCCCGCCGCCAGCTTGGCAAAGCCGAAGAGGCCGCCGAGCCCCGTGGGGTCGACGCCGTACTCGGCCGGAAGGATGGCAACGACCAGCAAGACGAGCGCGATGGCGAGGGCGATGAGGGTCCTCTTTGTCATGCGACGGCTCAGGCCCCCCAGAAGAAGCCGGCGGCCTGGTATCCCATCAAGAGGAAGCCGCCCAGCATGATGAGCACGTTGGTGCCAAACGCGTGGCGGGAGAAGCTGGGCGTCGTCCGCCAGAACGTGATGCCGATCAGGATGAAGCTCAGCGCGAGGAACTGGCCGATCTCGACGCCCACGTTGAAACTGATGATGTTCTCCACGAGCCCGTCGCGCGACAGGTTGAATCGTTGTAGCTTCGTCGCGAGGCCGAAGCCGTGGAAGAGTCCGAAGACGCCGACGGCGGCCTTCGTGTTGGGCTGCCGACCGAGGAAGAGGCGGAAGCCGTTGAGGTTGTCGAAGGCCTTGTAGACCACGCTCAGTCCGATGATGGCGTCGATCACGTAGCTGTTGGCTTGGACGTTAAGCAGGACGCCCAGGATGAGGGTCGTGCTGTGGCCCAACGTGAAGAGGGTCACGTACGTGAGGACGTCCCGGAGATGGTAGAGGAAGAAGATGACGCCCACCAAGAAGAGGAGGTGGTCGTATCCGGTGACCATGTGCTTGGCGCCCAGATACAGGAACGGGACGATTTGGCGGCCGGGGTTGGCCTCGATGAAGGCCTGGTCCTTGTCCGCCACCCCGTGCGCCTCGACGGCGGGGAGGATGGCCGGGGCGCACGCAAACAGGCCGAGCATGAAAAGGGCGGATCGGCGCATCGGTCGGGTCTCCAAAACTGGCGAACACTTGACTTTTGCGGCCTTTGTGGAAGGGGCGCGTTCTTGCGCGGCGTGCTGGCGCCCTTACGGGGGGCCAAGTTCCGAGGCGGCGCGGGCCAAGCGCGTCACGTCATGCTCGCGCGAAAAGTTGTCTCCATTTGGCGTTCCAGCGACCGGGCCTCGCCCGCCGAAAGACCCAACTGGTCCGCCAATGTCGCCAGCACATCCTTCTCGCGGGGCGTGATGGTGCCATCATCCGCCACCGCCGTCTCGTACGCCGCAAGGAAGACCTCCCTCTTCCGAACAAGGCGGTATTCCTGCGTGTCCTGGACCCGCGGCATCGCCGTGTCCGCGAAGCGGTCCGCCACGTGTTGCATGGGCCTCATGGCCAGAAGGAGAAGCCCTGCCGCGGCGCCGCCCGCGGCCCAACCGTACCGTGCGGTCAAGAAATTCTCCGCCATGACCGTTCCGATTACGAAGGCGGCCACGAAGGGGACCGCGACCGTCCCGCGGCGAAGGGAAACCTTGAGTTTGAGGTCGACGTCGAAGAGCTGGGCCTTTAGGACGCCGTATGCCAGGAGGGGAGCGTACACCAGGGCTACTGCGCCGCCAACTGCCACGAAGGTGAAGAACCAAAGGTCTGCCAACGGACGGAAGTTCGAGAGGGGCAAGCTGATGAGGGCCACAAGAACGAGCCCGTCCCGGACGCCGAAGGCCCAGGCGAGGTATCGGGCCCGCTCCTTGAGCGCCGTCCCGTGGGCGTGACGGTACGCACTCACCGCAACGAACAGACCGAACACGGAGACGAGGATCTCGACGGCGAACGTCCCAAGCAGCAGCCCCATGGCGATGTAGACCCACGGTTCGACGAAGTCGAACTCGGCGAAGCCCCCCGAGAGCAAGGCGAAGGCCTCCAGCAACAACGGAACCCCGACCAGGAACGCCCGCGTCCATCCGATGACCCAACGTCGGCGGAGCCAACGCACAAGGGGGGATTCCACGGCTGCGAGAAACGGAAGGTAGACCCAGGGGAGCATCAGGACGCCGAGCACCATAACCGTGAAGCCAGCCTCGTCGATGGCGTGGTCAGACCCGGCCTGTCCGGAGACGCCGAGGGCGAAGCTGCCCGCGATGGCCACCTCGACTCCCAGCACCAGGACCAGCCGGCGATTGATGTCGCCGCGCGGCTTGGCCCGCCAAACGACGACGGCGAGGAAGACTCCGAGCGCGGACGCAAGGAGCGGCATGATCAGGATTGGTGACCAGCCTAGCAATGGCCCTTGCCCACCTGCCGGTCATCCAAAGACCGGGAGGGGTAGTTAACTCCACGCGGCCGCCGAATGGCGAGACGCGTCTTCCAACCCCTCCGGCGGGACGATATGAGCCGCCTCGCGCCGCCCGGGAGCTGGTTCTTGGAAATCACCCTCTGCCGGGGCGACTCGCCCCGGCCCGTGCTCGACTGTCGGGGCCCAAGCTTCCTGGCGAATCGAGCAGAACCGCGACAAGGCGTGAATAACGCAAGTCCAGCCTGGCGCGACGCCGTGCGGGTGCCGCCCGGGGTCTTGGCGCCCGCCAGCGTTTTCTCGTGGCTCGGCCTTCGGCAGGATGCTCGGCTCGCAACGTTCGGGTGAACCATGGTCTCGAGGCGATTCTACGATGTCCTGTACCGGATCGGCGCCCCCTGGGGCTCCGGTCCACGGCCGGAGCTCGTCCGGTTGGTCGAGTCCGGGCGGATCACGCCCCAACGGTCCCCCAGGGCGATCGACCTGGGCTGCGGGGAAGGCGAGGACGCCCTGTTCCTGGCAAGCAAGGGGTTCGAGACCGTGGGGGTCGACTTCTCGCGCCCGGCGCTCGGGACGGCCCGGAAGCGGGCGGCCGAGCGGGCGCTCACGGGCCGCGTGCGCTTCGTCGAGGGCGACCTGACGGCGCGAGCGATCCCCGGGATCGAGGGCACCTTCGACCTTCTCGTGGATGGTGGATCGCTCGACGACCTGCAGGGTCCCGCCCGCCTGGCCGCGGCCGATACGATCAAGCGCCTGTCCCATCCCGGGAGCGTCGTGTTCATGTGGTGCTTCTTCGGCCGCGTCTCGGAACTCCCGTGGATCAGCTTCACGGGCCCATCCAGGCTGGGGCCCGGTCTCGAACCGGGCGAACCCGAACACCTCTTCGGGTCCCATTTCGAGATCGAGCGCTTGGACGACCCTGGGCATCGGGGGCGGTGGGCCTGTTTCCTCATGACGCGGACCTGAACCCCCCCGACGCGCGTTTCAACGTCGCGTCCAACCCGCTTATCTCGACCTTCCGACGTGGGCCGGCACGATGCGGTGGACGTGGTGGGCCGGCGCCGCGCTGGCCATGGTCGGAAACGTGGGCTGGGCCGTCGTGATCGGCACCTTCGAGGTCGCCTGGGTGTTCTGGGCCCTCGCCGCCGGGACCCTCGTGGGCGCCGTGGGCAGCGCATTCACGGAAGGAAAGGTGTTGGCGGCCGGGGGCTGGGGCCTTGCCGCAGCCGGCGCGTTGGCACTCCTTTGGGACCAGTTCCAGGATCCGTTTCCCTCGGACTTCCCGGCGCCCTACCTCTACTACGTCGGGTTCTTGGTGGTCGCCGGCGCCAGCATCACCGCCCGCCGCGGCGCGACGCGACCGGGAGAGCTCGCGTTCCTCGGCGGACTTGCCTGCGCCGCAGCCGGGGGCCTCTGGTGGACCGGGCTCGATGTCGTCCGCGGGAGCCTCGACTATACGTGGGCCAACGCGAGCCTGGCCCTTGGATACACGCTTCTCGCGTACGCCACCGCATCACGTGCGGGAAATCCAGCCATCGACGAGGGAGGTTCTCGAAAGCCGCCGGTCGACAACCGACGTGGAACGGCTGAATCTCCGGAGCGCGAGGCTGGAGAACCTCGGCCAGGAGTTGGAGTCCCGATCCAGGCCGGCCCGCGTGAAGTAGGTCCGCGGCCGAGGTCGACGCACTACCCGTCACGGCGTGGGAAGGGCGCCAGCGAATCGAGTTTGCCCGCCGCGGCGGGACCTTACCACTTGGTGGTCTTCGCCATCCCGAGGCATTCCTGCTTCGTCATGCTCTTGCCGTGGGCGGCCTTGAGGTGCTGGGCGCCGAGGTTGTACAGCTCGTCCTGGTTGTGGTCCGTGAGGACGAACGAGCAGTCGAGCCCGGCGTCCTTGCAGGCGACGGTCCACGCTTGGCGAGTTCCCTTGGTCTGCGTTGTCGGCGTCATGGGGTTGGCCACTAGAACACCGGGCCCCCAGGAAGCCGGCGGCCGATAAGTCGCTATCGTCTCGGGGCCCAGATCCACTTATCTAGGAGGCGCCGGAGGGCCAATGTGCGGCGACGGCCTCTCGTGAGCCTTCGAGCTGGTGCGCCGGCCTCTGCCTGACACGTGCGGTTGTCTGGAGCACGGGTGGGCCGCGGCCCCCGCGCCAGCTCGCGGCGTCCTCGGCGGAACCGTTAGAATCCACCCGACGCTTTGGCGCCCCGATGGAGGCCTGGACGAACTGTCCCCAGTGCGGGGCGTCGCTGCGTGGTTCGAGGCTGGAGGGCCACGTTCGCCGCGTCCATCCGGGCGGGGCCACGACCGAGGCCGAGCGCCTCAAGATCGTGCAGCGCCGCCGAGGCGTCAAGAAGCTCGGTCTCGCGGCCCTCGTCGTCCTGGCCATCGCCGGCGCAATCCTGCTCGCCTCCATCCTTCCCCGCTTGGGCCAGCGGGAGCCCTCCGGCTTGTCGGCCGAGGGCGAACCGGCCTGGGGAACCGCCAACGCCACCCTCGACGTGTTCCTCTTCGCCGACTATCAATGCCCTTTCTGTCAGCGATTCGAACTCGAAGGCGGGCTCGACCACATCCTCCAGCGCTGGGTCACGACGGGCGAGGTGCGGCTCGTCTTCAAGGACCTCGCGTTCATCGACGAGGACAGCTTCACGGCCGCCGAGGCTTCGCAGGCCGTCTGGGCCCTGGCGCCCGGCAACTGGACGGAATGGAACCGCCTCGTGTACGAGCGGCAGGGGCCGGAGCGCAGTGGCTGGGCCAGCCACGCGAACCTCGTGTCCCTCGCCCGAGAGTGGGGCAAGGTCCCCTTGGCCGAGTTCACCGAATCCCTGGACGACGGGCGTCACCGCGCCGAGGTGGACGGCGACGTGGCGGAGGCGCGCCGCGCGGGCGTCACCTCGACGCCCAGCATCGTCGTCGGTACCCGCCGCCTCAACGCCTTGGACCGCTCGGCGGTCGACGCGGCCATCGGAGAGGCCCTGCGGGAAGCGGGGGCGTCAGGTTGAGGCGGCCGACCGTCCCCGAGCTCGCCGGACTTTCGGGGCTGGTCGCCCTCGTGGCGACGCTGGGGAGCCTCAACTTCTCGGGCATCCCGGCCCTCGGCTGGGCCGGGATGGGGCTCGTTCCCTGCGACCTGTGCTGGTACCAACGAATCCTCATGTACCCGCTCGTCGTGATCCTGGGGGCAGGTTGGTGGCGTCGAGACGCGGGCGTCGTGCTTCCGTCCCTGGTGCTCGCGGCCGCCGGAGCCCTCGTCGCGGCCTACCACAGCCTCCTCGAGTGGAATCCCACCTGGGAACTCGGTCAATGCCAGATCGGAAGCTGCGCCGCGCGGCCCTGGACGCTCGCCGGACTCTCCATCGCCAACCTCAGCTTCGCCGCGTTCGCCGCCATCGTCCTCCTCTTGGCCTTGGGCCCATGGATGGTCCGGGCCCAAGCCGCGTCCAAGGAGGATGACGCGGGCACGCGTGAGGCCCGCCTTCCGGCGCCAGAGGATGATGCGGGCGGCCAAGCGCGGTGACGCGGGGGCCGTGGAAGCGGCAACTGTCGTCATGGACACCTCCATACTGGGTCCGGTCGCGACCGACACCGTAAAGATGCAGGAGCCCCCCGCACCGATGCCGGA
>JACPAO010000026.1 GCA_016180755.1 Methanobacteriota archaeon | reverse complement strand
TCCTCCGCGTGCGGCGCGGAGGCATGCGCTAGGAACCATCGGAAGACTTCGGCGATGTTGACGGCGCTCACCACCGCGGCGTGTTCACCCTCGATGTGGGTACGCGCCTTCTTGCCGGCGTCCGTGCCCCGGAAGTATTCGATCCAGGCCCAGGAGTCAATCAAGGCGATCAAGTTCGTCCCTCTTGAACGGGGGCAGTTTTCGGAATCGGCCGAAGGAGCTTGTCGGAAGGCGGCGATGCTCCTGCAGAAGGGCCCGGATGGCACCGTCGTAGCTGCTCGCCCCGACTTCGCGCTTCACCTCTTCCAGCTCGGGAAGCAGGTCCGCCTGGACCTGGATGGTCGTCCGCCTCACGGCCCGTTACTATGGTACTATGGCATTGATATATGTTAGCTAGGGCGGCCCACCAAGGCGGACGTCGGGTTGGCCGGGCAAGTCGTGGATGGGTGCGTTCTTTGGAGAAGGGAGAGCCGCCGGAGCAGGGAAACCGAGCCGAAAAAGAAGGGAAGGAGAGACGGGGGGCTTTCGCCCCCCGTGGAAGAAGATTGCCTACTTGCGGGCGGGCGGCTTGGAGGCCGTCGTCGGCGTGGCGGCCATCGTGGGCGTCCCGGTCGTGGTCGTGTAGAGGAACCCGGCGCAGACGCCCCAGACGCCGATCACGAGGTGGACGAGGTTCTCGCCAAGCTCCAGGTGGAGGATCCCGAGGTCCGCCACGATGAAGCCGAAGACGCCGAGGGCCGCGTACACGATGCCGAAGACCTTGGCGTAGAGGGGCACCAGGTTGCCGGTCGCCATGAAGCCGACGTAGAGCGCCACGGCGGCGAGCACGACGTGGACGATGTTGTGGGTCCAGTCGAAGCCGAGGAAGCTTCCCTGGGCGCCCGTCTCGGTCGTGCAGGTGACCGCTCCATCACAGAACAGGCCGTAGTTCCCGCTCGTCCCCATGAGGCTGAGGACGATGCCGAGCAGGGCGACCGCCGCGATCGCGATGCCGGTGATCTTCGCGTAGTTCTTCGGGTTCAAAATCGGTGTGTTCATCTCGTCACCTCGCACCCAGAGGGTGCCCAACCGACCAACGGGCGCGCGTTCTTAAGTGTTCGTCCCAGCCAGAACGTTCGGCTTTTCACGAACGGGTCAAGGGCGCGCCCTCAGGGGCCCATCAGGCGGCCCGGGGCCCGCCCGCCAAGCCGTTTCTGGCAGCGGTGGCGGGCCTCCGCCACGCAGCGCTCGCAGACGGGCGCCCCGCACAGGGGGCACCCCTCCAAGAGGCCGGGGCGGCCGCATTCCGGGCAGAGGCCGGGGACGTCCACGAGCCGAACGCATCGCGCGCCGCCCCGTTTAACCCTCGCGAACCGCTCTGTTCTTAAGTGCAAGAAGCCCACCAAACTGCTTAAATAACAACACCAAGCCTGGGCGATTCGAATGGCCAAGACGCCCGTCGTGCTTGCGGTCATCGCCCTCCTGTTGAGCGGGTGCTCAGGGGGCGGCAAGGCGAACGAAGCGTCCCCCTCCGAGAGCCCCCTCGACACCTCGACGCCCAGCGAGGCGCCCGACGAGCAGCCCGACACCTTCGACCCCAAGTTCCACGAGCACGACTACTGGGCCGACCGGCCGAAGGTCCTCCTTTTCAGCGGCCCCGTCGAGCTCTCGCGCGACGCGCTCTCCGAGATGACCGTCGACCAGTACGGCGTGACCATCGGGTCCAAGGAGTTCGACACGAAGACCGACGGCGACCACTCCGGGCTCTCCGGGGACCAGACCGACGTCGTGTTCCAGGGAACCAGCCACATCGAGGCGAAGTTCCAGTGGACCGACACGAACCAGATCCCCGGGCTCCGCTTCTCGTTCAAGCACGCGGCGACGCCGACCTTCACGCTTGTCGGCCCCGTCGAATCCGGCAAGGTCTACCGCATCGACCTCGTGAAGTACATGGCCGACATGCCTCACCAGTTGAGCCTCAGCCGCTGGAAGTTCCGGCTCGACGCCTTCACGCCCCAGACAGACACCCTGCCGTTTGAGGTGAACTACGCCAAGGGCAACGTCCAGGTGGAGATGTGGATCTACAACGGCGGAGGGCGCTTCATCGACCCACCCCACCCGTACTTCTTCACCAAGAGCACGACTCGATACGGCGGCGAGGTGAACGTGACCCTCAAGAACTGCGTCGTCGTGAACGACACCAAGATCGGCGCGCAGCAGAACCCCCTCAACCCCATGGGCATCAACTGCCCCAACGCGAAGGGCCCCATCGACCTGCGGGCCGAGCCGCCCCACATCATCCCCTGGGAGGCGACGAAGGCGGTCATCCAGTTGTGGTACAACGTGAGCGGCTACCCCGGCGACCAGAAGCCCCCGATCGAGCTGGGCCTGAAGTTCCACGGCTCCGACCACACGAAGTACCAGTTCCCCGGCGCCAAGGAGAAGCGCGCCGGCTACGCCCTCTACGAGGTCGGCGTCACGGAGGCCATGACCGACTCACCCTACGCGACCCAGTCCGACTGGATGTTCGGCGTCTACCCAATCGTCCAGGGCGTAAGCGACTATGGCGGCGAGTTCAGCGGAGGCATCCACATCCACGTGACCTCCCTCAAGGAAGGCGACACGACCGGCCGCGGGATGGGCAACTAGGGGAGCCCCATGCGGCGCGTCTTCATTTCCGTCCTCGCCGCGCTGCTCCTTTGCGCCCTGCCTCCCCCGGTCGGCGCGCAGGACCCCGAGCCCGGCCAGGAGCTCAAGTTCAGCGACGCCGCCGGAGACGCCGGCCTCTTCGGCGTGGGCGCCACGGGCGTCGCGCCCACGGGGGACGCCGTCGACCTCGTCTCGTTCCGCCTCTACGCCGAGGATTTCGAAGGCTTCGTCATCGAGATCGGCGTGAAGAACGTCAAGGCCGTGCCGAGCTACCCGGGCGACGCGTCGGCCCTGGGCTACGCCCTGGTCCGCGCGTATTGGAAGGTCGACGCCTCGAACGTCAACTACGAGCTGCGCCTCTGGGTCCCGGCCGTGCCCCCGGGAACCGCCCCGACCGGCACGGAGCCGATCCAGAGCTCCTTCAACGTGTACACCGGCCGCGGAGGCGGAAGCAGCCAGCGCGCCATCGGGACCGTTGACTGGGACAAGTCGCTCTTCGTCGCGTTCATCCCAAAGGCTTCCCTCCTCGGGAAGGACCCCGTGGGCGGGGTCGACTCGCAACCGGCCGGCCTGCCGGCCCTCCTTGCCGGGACGCGCCTCGTCGACTTCTACGTCACGTCAACCCTGAGCTTCCCGAACAACCAAGGCGACCGCATGCCGGACTCGGGCGTCAAGGGCCCGTACGTCCTCGGGCACCCGGCCGCGAACGACCGCGTCCGGGTCCGCGTCACCAACCCCCAGCAGCCCTCGTGCCCCGGATACCAAAGCGGATGCATCCAGGACTTCCTTCACGTGTCCGTCTCGCCCGACTCGACGGCCCTGGTGCAGCTCACGCTGGAGAACCTCAACGGGAACAAGCGCATCCTCGACGTCAAGGCGGAGCCGCTCGAGAAGGCCACCCAGGTGAAGTGGGAGGTCCGCGTCCTCGAGAAGGTCACAATCCCCGGTTCCGACGCGCGGATCATCAATCTCATCGTGAACGTCTCCCGGAACGCCGAGCATGGCCAAAGCATGCTGGCGCGCGTCACCGCGCGAAGCCTCGGGTTCCCCGACGAGATCGGGGCCCTCCGCGTCCGGCTCGTCGCGAGCATCCCCCCGTCCCCGAACGCGAAGGACCTCTTTTTCCACGCGAAGGAGGGCACGAACGTGCAGGCCTGCTTCAACCAGTTCTGCAACCAGCGTCCCCCCTGGCTCAACACGCTCGAGAAGGACCCCGCCGCGACCGGTGACGGGGGGTTCCCGCTTCGCCAGAACACGCTCGGGCTCCAGCCGGAGAACGAATACTCCACGCAGTTCCGCCTCGACACGCCGCTTAACGCCGACCTCGTCCTCAACCCCAACGACAAGATCGTGGCGGTCCTCAACTTCCGGACCGTGACGCCGATCCAGGGCACGGTCCGCGTGGACGTGATGAGCGACCAGTTCGGAATCGGTTCGGGAAGCGCGCCCTACGCATCCTCCGGTCCCACGACGGTTTCCATTACGCCCCTTGCGGACGCGGCCCGGATCCCGGAGGGAGCGGCCATCTTCGTCCGCGTCGTCCTGCGCGCCAGCGGGACCGTGCCTTTCTTCTTCACGACCGACCTCACGCCCCAGTTCGTCCCCCAGGGCTCGAAGCTCACCCTCCCCGTCATCCCCGACCCCAACCCGAAGAGCAAGGCCATCCCCTTCGGCCCCGCCTTCATCACACTCGCGGCGAAGAACAGCACGGAGGAGTTCGTGAACCCGGGGAAGGTCAAGGTGTTCCAGGTCACGATCGTGAACGAGGGCGTGCAGGAGGACGTCGTCACGGTGAAGCCCGAAATGGAAGGCGAGGTGGCAAACGGCAGCCGCGAATGGTTCATCGACCTACGGCCGGGAAGCAAGTACCGCCTCAAGTCCGGCGAATCGGCGACCTTCGGCCTCCTCGTGAAGCCGCCCGCCGAGGCGGAGGAGGGCGACCAGGCCCGCATCACGCTCAACGCGACGAGCGGCAACGACCCCGCGGCGCTCGCGCAACTCTTCCTGTCCGCGATCGTGACGCGCGGCGTCGAGATCGAGGACGAGTCCGAGAACTTCACGGTCGATGAAGAGACGTTCGAGCACTACGAGTTCGAGTCGCACCACGACTCTCCCGGTGTCGGCGCGTTCGCCGCGGCGGGCATCGTCGTCACGGCTGCCTTCTTCGTCCGGCGACGCCGCGCCTAAGCGAATTCTGAGATCCGGCGCTGCTTCATCGCGGTCCCCACGAGCCAACTCGCACGGTTCCAACCGTGGCGCAGGGTGCGCCCTCGACCGAACGCGAGCGCGGACGACATGTCGGGGAAGACATGCGCCGGCGAGGCCAAGGCGCGCTTCACGGCCTCCCGGATCAGCCAGACGCCCAAGGGCGCCCAGTAGTCCGGCGTGATCTCCCGGTACACGAAGGCCGCGGCCTGCCGGCGCAGCAAAAGGAGATGTTCGAGGACCGAGAGCCGCGCCGCGTAGTAGGCGCCGGTCACGTTCGACGCGTAGCGGCGGCGCCCATGGAGGTCCTCGTGGTCCCCGATGAAGGGGCTCGTCTCGAGGCTCCACATGGCGCCCTTGAGCCAGGTCTCGACCATGTCGAAGCTCCAAGGCCGGGGGATGAGGAACACGTGGAACCGATTCCCGTGCGACACGCCCTCGTGGTAGTGGACGGCGTCGAGTTCGGCCTGCTCCTTGACCTTGGGGATGAGCTGGACCCCGATCTGGTCGTCGGTCGCCGTGATGGACCATCGGGTGGGTACGAGCTTGCGGTCGTTGCGCTGGCCCAGGACGCCCACCGAGAGAAGCTTCTCGATCCGGTACGTCGGGATCCCGCCCCGGTACAGTTCGCCGATCGCGGTCGACGCCTTGACGTCGTCGTCCGCGTGGATCCGCTCGACGAGCGGTTTCACGGTGGGGTTCTGGGCGAGGCGCACGCGGTCGGGCACCAGGGACGGCCCCATGGGGGCGTTCACGTCCCCCAGGCGCGCCCGGAGCTCGAGGTTGGGCCGCTTCGCGAGGTGGATCTCGGTGTCGACGGGCTTGTGGGATAGCGCGAGCTCCTGCGTGAGCTCGAGGAGCCTCGGCGGCTGGCGCGCGGCCTCCACGCGCAGCGGCCGCCTCGCCCGAAGGAGCGCCGAACGGAGGCCCACGACGTCCTCGATGCGCAGGTCGAGCCACGCGGGGGCGTCCTCGAGTTCCAAGGCCTTCGACTCGGGGAGCTTGACGGGCGGAAGCATGGGCCCGACGCTCACGTTCGGGTACCCGTAACGGCCGACGAACACGCTCGGCGGCGAGGAGCCGAAGACGTCCTGGCTGGTAAGCCGCAGTTGCGGAAGCCGGGCGTCGATCTTCGCGAGCCAAAGGCAAGGCATGCCGCACAGGGCCTTCCCCCCCTTGCACGCGAGGCACATCTCGGGGGTGAGGTGCTCGTAGCCCTTCGGGAGGGGCTCGGGGCCAAGCAACGCCGGCGCATGCCGGGACCGGAACAAATAAGCGTGCGGTCACTTCGGCCGAACCGTGCGCCTCCTATTCTGGTACTCGGGCGAGCACGCCGAGATGCCCCAGGAGGAGGCCCGCGCCGTCTTCCAGGCCCACGGGTTCACGTTCGACGTTGTCGGGGATCGGCCGCGGTTCCAGGTCGTCGACACGGACGCGTTGGGCGTCGACGTCGATGCCATCGTCCGCAGGCTCGGGCTCACGCACGACGTCTCCTCGCATCTTTTCGACGGCGTCCTCGACGAGCGCGCCGTGGCCGAGGCGGCGGACCTGTGCTGCTTCGCGACGGGGATCCGGTTCGCCGTGCGCGCCGAACGCCTCGGGGAGGGCGGAGGGCTGCGGCGCACCGAGGTCGAGCGACGCGTCGGGGAGGCGCTCGGGGCCCGCCGCACCGTCAACCTCAAGCGGCCCGAGGTCGTCGTCCGCGCCTTCCTTGACGGCGAACGGGTGTGGGTGGGCCAGCGTCTTTGGGACCGGGACCCGAAGGAGACGGCGCAGCGCCATCCCAAGGAGCGTCCGGAGTTCTCACCCGTGTCCCTCCAGCCGAAACTGGCGCGGGCGCTCGTGAACCTGGCGCGTGTGCCCTCGGGCGGCGTCGTCTACGATCCCTTCTGCGGCACGGGCGGGGTCCTCCTCGAGGCGGCGTCCATGGGCCTGCGCGTCGTCGGGAGCGACCTCGACGAGGCGATGGTCCGCGCCTGCCGTACGAACCTCGAGCACTTCGGGCTCGGTGCCCTCGACCTCTTCCCGGCGGACGCCGGGATCGCGGCAAAGGAGCTGGCCCGGCGCGGCCTTCCCGCGATCGACGCGGTCGTCTCGGACCTTCCCTACGGGCGGTCCGCGTACGCCGGGAAGGAACCGCTCGAACGCCTGTACGAGCGGGCGTTCCAAACGATGGCGCAATGCGTCCGCCCCGGCGGATTCGTCGTCGCGGGCGTCCCGACCGAGGCGGCCGCGCGGCGGATTCCCAGCGAGCTCGCGTCCGTCGCCCTGTTCAAGGTTCCTGTGCACCGGTCGTTGACCCGCCACTTCGCCCTTCTTCGACGGCCGCCGGCGTAGCCGTCGGCTGGGCCGGCCGCACGGCGCCTACGTACACGGCGGCGAGGACGATGGCGGCGCCGACGACGAACGGCCACGTGACGCCTTCCCCAACGAGCTGGGACGCGACGAAGATCGTGACGATGGGGGACAGGACGGCCTGGTACGAGACGGCCGACGCGGTCCAGCGGTTGAGGACGAACAGGAAAAGCGTGAACATGGCGATGGAACCCGCGAACACGAGGTACAGGTAGGCGGACGTGACGCGGACACCGGCGGGCAGGACGTGCGTCTCGCCCGCGACGAGGGAAGCGAGGAAGAGGAGGGTGCTTCCGATCGCCATGGCCACGGCGTTCGTGGGCACGGGATGCGCGCGGGGGAACTTCTTGAGGAGCACGGTGGACTCTGCGATGGCCACCGGCATGAGGAGGGCGGCAAGGAAGTGCGGAACGGAGACGTCGAGGCCGACGCCGCGGGCGACCATGAGGGCGATGCCGGAGGCCGCGAGGCCGCCTCCGAGGACGTGCCGCCGCCGGACGTGCTCGAGGCCGTGGACGGAGGCGAGCAGGATGGTGAGAAGGGGAACCGTCGCCACGAGGACGGACAGGAGGCCCGCCGTGATGCCAAGGAGCGACCAGTACGCGAAGGCGTACGAGAGCCCGAAGCCGATCGTTCCGTAGAGCGCGGCGCCGACCAAGGCGCGCCCCCGCGGGAACGGCAGCCGGAACGCGACCGCCCACCAGGCGAACAGGAACCCCGCGAGGCCGAAGCGGAGCGTCGCCCCCCAGAACGGGGCCAAGCCCTCGTTGCTGATCTTGACGGCGACCGCGTTGATGCCGGCGATCGCCGTGAACCCTGCGAAGGCCGCGAAGACCGCCGCGGTCGGACGGTGGGCCGGTCCGGGCGTGGGATCCACGTTCCGGCCCATGGTTCCCCATCCACGCAGACTTGAAATAGTCACATTCAGCCACCTCCCTGAAAACCGGGTATCCTTGCGCGTTCGATTACCCCTGTTGCTGCGCGCGCTCGCCTTCAAACTCTACCCGACGGCCAAGCAGGCTGCTGTCCTAGTCCACCAAATGGAGGCTTGCCGCCGACTCTACAACGCCTGCCTTCAACAACGCCGCATGGCCCGCGACGGCGGGTACAGGACGCCCCGCGAATACGACCAGAACAAGGAACTCGTGGAGATCCGCAAGGCCCTACCCGAGTATGCTGCCGTGCCCGCCGGCGTCTTGCAAAGCGTGCCCAAGCGGCTCCAACGCGCCTACCAGAACTTCTTCGACGGCCGCGCCCGATTCCCACGATTCAAAGGGAAAGCGGGATACGATTCCATCCAGCACCTGGCCCCCATGGCGCCCCACGGCCACGGCACCTACCGGTTCGAAGCCCGCCGTCTAGCGTTGACTCGCGTCGGCCATGTGAAGCACAAGCTCAAGACCACGCCCAACTGGTACTCCGACCACTGCGTCCCCAAGACGCTCACCCTCAAACGGTTCGGCGGGACATGGCATGCAAGAATCACTTTCCAACTTCCGAACGGGGCCACCGCGAAGCCGCCGGCCCCCGAAGGCTCCCACGTCGGCCTCGACGCCGGCCTCCGCCACCTCCTCGCCGCCAGCGACCAGGCCTTCATGGAGAATCCCCGTTGGCTCACGAAGGCCCTTCGGCGCCTTGAGCCGCCGACTCAGCCGGCGGCAACGAGGAAGCAACAACCGCAGAAAGCAAGGCGTCCGTGTCGCCCGGATCCATGCCAAGGTCGCGGCGCGCCGACTCGACCATCATCACAAACTCTCTACGGGGATCGCCGACCGGTACCGCCTGGTCGCCGTCGAGGACAACCTCACGGGACTCGGCGCGGGCCGGCTGGCGCGAAACGTCCACGACGCGGGCTGGGGCCAACTCTACCGGCTCCTCGAGTACAAGCTCGAGGAGCGGGGAGGGCGACTCGTTCGCGTCGACCCCCGAGGCACGAGCCAGACGTGCAGCCGGTGTGCGGCGCACAACCCACACGACCTGAGCCATCGCACCTACACGTGCCATGCGTGCGGCCTCGTCATGGACCGGGACGTGAACGCCGCCAAGAACATCCTCGCCAAAGCATTCCGAACGCAACTACCCCGGGAAACGGGGAAAGTCACGCCTGCGGAGACTGGAGGTCCATCAGCCGGCACGTTGCTGGCCGAGGTGCCGGTCACTGAAGCAGGAACCTCCGCGGCTGGGCTCTTGAACCCGGCCTAGGGCGGGTATCATGTTCTCCGCCTTTATATCGGCCGCCGGACTTGCCGTCGGCCGTGGTCCTCCACCAGCCCCAGGTGAGCCTTCATTTCCTCGGCACGAGCGGGGCCTGGCCGACAGCCGACCGGAACGTCTCCGCGACGGTCCTGAAGCGCGGCGGGGAGCTCCTCTTGTTCGATTGCGGCGAGGGGACGCAGCGGCAGTTCCAGCGAAGCGAACTCAGCTACATGGCGATCTCCAAGATCTTCATCAGCCACCTGCACGGGGACCACTGTTTCGGTCTTCCCGGCCTCATGAAGACGATGCAGCTCAACGAACGGAAGGAGCCCCTCGACATCTACGGCCCGCGCGGCCTCGGGGCCCTCATGGAGCTCTACGAGAAGATCGCGAACGTCCACGACCAGTTCCCGGTCCGTTGGAGGGAGCTTCGGGACGGCGAGGCCGTCGAGGCCGATGGGTACCGGGTGACGTCGCGGAAGATGAACCACGGCGCGCTCAACCTCGCCTACGCGTACGAGGAGGCTTCGCGCGCTGGGCGCTTCAACAAGCCCCGCGCCCTGGAGCTGGGCGTCCCCGAAGGACCCGCCTTTCGAAGGCTACAAATGGGAGAAAGCGTGAAGAGTACCAAGGGGGAGACCGTGCGTCCCGAGGACGTCCTGGGCGCGCCTCGCCCGGGGCGCAGGATCGTTGTGACGGGCGACACGGGGCCGTGCGAAGCGTTGGTGGAATTCGCCAGGTCCGCGGACGTTCTTATATCGGAAGCCACGTATTGTTCTGACATGCTGGCCAAGGCTCAGGAGTACGGCCACATGACGGCAGCCTGGGCCGCGGAGAGCGCCCGCCGGGCCGGGGTGAAGGACCTCGTCCTCACGCACCTGAGCCCACGCTACGTGACGTCCGACCAGCACAAGGCGGAAGCCTCGCCCATCTTCCCGTCGACCCGCATCGCCAAGGACTTCCTCAGCGTCGAGGTGCCCCTTGGAGACTGAGGTCGAGAAGGAAGCCAAGCGGAAGGCCGACGAGGCGCAAGCGTCCGGCTCTTCGTCCCCGGCGCTGCCGGCCCACCTGGCCAACCCGACGCCGGCGACGTTGAACCCCAACCTCCCCGCCCCGCCGGTGTCCACGTCCCCGCCGCAGGGGATCCCCATGCCAGGGGCGAAGCCGACGGGTTCGCCCCGGTTCGGAAGCGGCGCCCCGGTCCCCTTGACGCAACTCGACCAGGCCGGGCGGCCCAAGGTCGACAAGTACTTCGGGAGCCGCCTGCCGCCGGTCTGCAAGCAGCTCGGATGCTACGTGACGGACGACGGCAAGTTCTACTACTGCATCAATCCACACTGCCACAAGGACCGCAAGCGGGAGACGAAGTACAACCGGCGACGCAAGAGCCTCGTCTACTTCTTCTGCCCCAAGTGCAAGAGCCGCGAGATCCAGCTGCACCTGCGGAAGAACCACTACGAGTGCCTCGAGTGCGCCTACACGTGGCGCAACTGGCTCGTCACGTGGGTCGTCGTCGCGGGCAGCGCGTTGCTCGTTCTCGCCGTCCTAATCGGCTGGATCTGAGCGCCCGCCACGACGGCGGCTACCCGGCGCGCCGAAGATGGGGCCCGAGGACGCCGAGGCTCGCCTCGCCGGAAGCGAAGTCGCGGCTCTCGATGACGAAGGTTCCTCGGTAGCCGTCGGCAACGAGAGCCTGGACGGCGCCCTTCCAGGGGATCTCGCCCTCGCCGAGGGTGAGGTGGTCGTCCATGACGCCCTTGTTGTCGTGGAGGTGCACGTTCCCGAACCGGGAGGCGAACCCGAGGAACTCGGGGAGCCGCTTGCTGATATGGGCATGCCCGACGTCGAGGCATGTGCCGATCTCGGTGGCCTGCGTGAGGTCGAGAAGCTGGTCCATCGAGACCGTCTCGAACGCCCACCCGAGGGCCATGTTCTCGAGGAACAGCTCCACGCCGAGCTCGAGGGCGACCGCGTC
Source organism: Methanobacteriota archaeon (assembly GCA_016180755.1). Taxonomy (GTDB): domain Archaea; phylum Thermoplasmatota; class E2; order JACPAO01; family JACPAO01; genus JACPAO01. The sequence goes on along the minus strand of JACPAO010000026.1, from coordinate 7,627 downwards.
GAGCCGTCTCAGGGACTGGCGCGTGAGTTCGTGGAGCTTCCCGTAGTGCCCGCGCGAGAGAGGGGAGTGGTTGCCGGGATGGATCGTGACCCGCTCGATCCCAAGGCGGGCCGCCGCCCCCATCGTGTCCTCGTGCGTGCGCAGGGCGAGGTCGCGGGCCCGAGGGTTGAGGCTACCGATGTTGTTGTCGCTGATGGGAGCATGCAATTGGGCCTCGAACGAGTGGGACGGGAGGACCTTGGCGAACTCCGCCTCGTGGTCGGGAAGGAAGTGCCCTCCCTCCCCGAAGATCTCCCAGACCTGGAACTTGGCTTTCGAGATCCGGTCGGCGACCGCCGCGATCGGCAGGTGGCAGAAGGCGGGGCTCGATTGGCCGATCCGGTTCACGTCACTCCTCCTCGGCCGCCGCCGGGGCGGGTTTCGCGACGCGAAGCTTGCGCCGCTTTTCGAGGTGGCGCTCGTACTCCTCCTCGCTCACGGGACGACCCCGCAAGGTCGGCGGCGCGATCTCCCGGAACAACGCGTCGAGGCCTTCGCCCGTCACGTCGACCTCGAGGTCCCCAAGAGGCGCCTCCGCGACGGCGAAGCTCACGTGCCCCCCGAAGGCGGCCTGCTTGCTGAGGGAGAACCGCGCGTGGCGTCCGGCCTCGTCGAGGCTTCCCAGGAGCACGCGGCGGGCCGCGTCGAGGATCTTGGCGCGCCAGATGAGGTCCCGAAAGTGCTGCAGCGACCGCGTCGTCGCGACGAGCCCCCGCGGCTGGGCCTCGAGGACGGCGTCCGGGAAGACCGTGCGGACGGCCTTCTCGACCTTCCGGGGATCCTCGGAGGGCTTCACGGGCGCGCGGACGCGAACGTCGGGCACGGGCGGGGGCCACGGCGACGCCCGTTAAAACCGGTTGGGTCGCCTACGCGTAGTCTCGGCGGCCCACGATGAGGAAGGCAATCGTGAAGTAGACGAAGGAATGGAAGAGGATCGCAAGCAGCGTCGTGGGGATGTCGAGGGCGAAACCGAGCCCGAAACCGCCCTCGGCCTGGGCCTGGTTCGAGATCATGAGGCTCGCGCCGACCGACATCAGGTTCGACGGGTTGAGCAGCGAGAAGAACTTCAAGAGTGCATTGTTGCCCAGGTCTTGGAACGAAACGTCCTCGGCCGTGAACAGGACGACGAAGAAGCCGAGCGTGCTGAGCAGGCTGAACCCGACGAAGCGCATCCCCATCGCCACGATGAAGCTCGTGAGGGGCGACTTGAAAACAGCCGTGCAGAGCGTCCCGAACGCGACGAACGGGATGACGGCGAGCGCGAACACCCCGAAGCCCCGCGCAATCTGGCCGAACGTCGCCGCCTCGGGGAGGCCGAGGAGGACGAGCATGACGGCGAGCGCCAACGTGAAGACGGTGACCATCACAAGAAGCACGGACGCGAAGGCCGCGACGACCTTTCCGGCCAAGACGGTCCACCGGGGGACGGGCTTGCTAAAGAGCAGGAAAAGGCTTCGGTCCTTCCATTCCCCGCAGATTGCGTCCGCCGTGAACACGAGGGCGAGCAGGCTCGTGAAGACCGCGCCGCCGAAGATGTTGTAGAAGCTCAGCACCTGCGTGATGGACTCGTCCGGGCTGAGGTCGCGGCCGCGGCTCACGACCGGCACGATGATGGCCGCCGCGAGGAACGTGAGCGCGTACAGGCCGCCGATGATGTACATGCGCTTCGTGCGAAAATGCTCCATGACCTCCTTCCGGGCCACTTCGTACACGGCGCGGGTCGGCGAGATCATATACCGCCCTCGCCCTTTGTCAGCTCCAGGAAGATCTGCTCGAGGCCGACCGTGTCCTCCTGGACGTTGAGGATCCGGAACCCGCCCTGCACGAGGCAGTTGACGACCTCGGGGATGCCGGCGCCCGGCGCGAGCTCGATCTGCAGCCGGTCCGCCTCGAGCGTCGCCCGGTTCGCGATCCCGCGTTCGATGGGAAGCGACTCGGCCTTGGGCGCCGGGTTCTCGAGGGTCACGGTCACGCGCTCCACGTTGCCCTTGAGCTTTCGCCGAAGGTCGCCGACGCTCGACGTGACCAGGATCCGGCCCTTGCTCAGGATGGCGACCCGCGTGCAGACGGCCTCGACCTCGGTGAGGACGTGGCTGTTGAGGAAGATGGTCACGCCTTGGGAGCTGAGCTGCTTCATGAGCTCGCGCGTCTCGAACGCGCCGCGGGGGTCGAGGCCGTTCGTCGGCTCGTCGAAGATGATGAGCTCCGGCCGGTTGACGAGCGCCTGCGCGATGCACAACCGCTGCTTCATCCCGTGGCTGTACTCTCGCACCTTGCGCCGCGCGTGCTCTTGCATGCCGACGAGCTGCAGGACCTCCTCGACGCGGGCCGTTCGCTCGGAGGCGGGGACGCCGTAGAGCCGCGCGTAGTAGTCGAGGACCTGGCGTCCGTTAAGGAGCGGGTAGAAGTCGTACTGGTCCGGGACAAGGCCGACGCGGCCTAGCACCTCCGGTCCGTGCTCGTGCACGTTGAGGCCGAAGAGCTCGACGCGCCCGGCCGAGGGCTTGATGAAGCCCAGGAGGCACTTCGTGAACGTCGTCTTCCCAGCCCCGTTCGGGCCCAGGAAGCCCATCACCTCGCCCTTGCGCAGCTCGAGATCGACGCCGTCGCGGGCGTGGACGTTTACGTAGTACTTGTGGAGGTTCTGGGCGCGGATGACCACGGGCGCGCCGCCCGGCGCGCCGGCGCGGCCGGCCGAGAACGTGGGCCTGGAGGCGGCGGCCTTCTGCGGCGCGACCGCGGGAGCCGTCGGCGTGGCGGGCGCCTTCTTGGCCGGCCGTACGCTCACGGATCTGGCGGCGACGATCTTTGCAGCCACGGGCTCGGCGCCCATCGCGCGACCCGTATTTCAAGCCCGGCCGTCGCCACAAATCGGAAAAGGGCGGCGTCATTGGGCACGCGATGCCGCCGCGCGCGCGTCCGAGCTTCGATGCCACCTTCATGGAGATGTGCGGACTCGTATCCCAGCGCACCACCTGCCCGCGCCGGGCCGTCGGCGCGGTGATCGTGAAGGAGAACCACGTGCTCACGACGGGCTACAACGGCGCCCCGAAGGGCTTCCCCCACCCCATCGAGACCGGGTGCATCCGGGAGGAGCTCGGGATCCCGAGCGGCGAGTTCTCCGACGTGTGCCCGTGCCTCCACGCCGAGCAGAACGCCATCCTCCAGGCGGCGTTGTTCGGCGTGAGCGTCAAGGAGGGGACGCTTTACTGCACGACCCAGCCCTGCACGCAGTGCGCACGGATGGTCGTGAACTCGGGGATCCGCAAGGTCGTCTACGAGCTCGAGTACGCCGACATGCTTTCCGTCGGGCTCCTCCGGACGGGCGGCGTCGACCTGTACCGGTGGGACCCTAAGAAGAAGGTCGCGGTGCGCGACACGCGCAGCAACACCTGGCAGGAGGCCCAGGAGAAGTTCAAGGCCGAGTACCGGAAGAAGCGCCTCGCGCCCCGCTCCCGGACGCAGGTCCGGCCGGGCGCATGAGCTCCTCGAACAAGGTGTCGATGCGCTTCCGGAAGTCGGAGAGGGGAGGCGTGTTGCGGATGTGCGTGTCCGCCGAGGCGATGGCCTGCTCGATGCCCCAGCCTTTCTCGCGCTCGTCCCGCTTCTCGACCAGCGCCTTGTCCTTCGCGTCGTCGCTGCGGCCCCGAAGCCGAAGCCGCTCGGCGCGGACCTCGAAGGGCGCGTCGATGGCGACGAGATGGAACGCCGAACCTAGCCGGGCCCGGAACGCCTTGACCTCGGCGAGCGTCCGTACGCCGTCGATGACGACGAGCGGGCGGTCCTTCCATTCGCGCTCGATGCGGTCGGCGGTGCGCTGGGCCCAGTAGTCCGGCCCATGCTCCTTGCGCATCGCGGTCGCCACGCGGCCCACGTTCTCGTCGGTGGGCTCGAGTCGCTGCTCGCGCACGGCCGCGCGGACGAAATCGCCCATCGAGACCACGGGGAGCCCCCGTCGGCGCGCCTCCTCGACGGCCTCCGATTTTCCGGCGCCCGGCATGCCCGTGAACGCAAGGACCCGCATCGACGCGGGCGCGAGTCGGAGCCGGGGTCATAAGGGTTCGGGCCGGCGGCCCGGCCCCGATACGTTAAAGTCGAGGGTCGGCTAACAAACCACGTTCATGGCCGGCGAGATGAAGATGCAGGCGCCGGGCATACAGGACATCGGGGTCAACTTCCCGTTCGTCCTCGTGCTCGAGCATCCCGTCGTGGACCTTCCGGGGATGTTCGAGCTCACGCAGGCGTTCGACATGTACGAGATGGAGGCCGACTCGACCGACCAGCAGGGTCTCGTCAAGGAGAACATCCTCGTCGACGTCCTCGAGCTCACGCCCACCGTGACGACCATCAAGGTCACGCCCGCGGAGACGATGTCCTACGCGGCCATGGCCAAGCACACCCAGGCGATGCTCGACAGCCTCAGCAAGCGCCTGTTCAAGGGGAAGGCCCGGATCGTCCGCATGAGCTGGGAGATCGACAAGACGGGCGTCGCGAGCGACCTTCGCGGGATGCTGCGCAAGGTCAGCTAGGCTTCCCATGGGTCGCGTGCGAGCACCAGCTTCGTGAGGGCGAGACGTCCTGGCGCCTTGGCTAGGATCTCCTTCGGCCGACGGACGCGTGCCTGGCGCCGCTGCGCAGCGGGGAGTTCGACGCCCTGGAGCAGTTCCTCGACCTGGCCTTTGAGGATCGCCTCGGGCGTGCGGTCCCGGCGATGCACCTTGACGCGCCAGCGTCCGCCCTCGGGGTGCGGGTTGTCGACGGCGTCCGCGTGCCCCTGCCATTTCTGCAGGAACTTTCGCGAGTTCACGGCATCGTCGACGGGCGGCCCGCGGTGCTCGAACAGGTCGGGGAGCTCGGCAGGGTCCGTCTCCCACAGGAGAAGGAGCCGCCGCGTCCCGACGTTCTCGACGACCTGGTTCTTGATGGAGAATCCTTCGTCCGCGAGTCGGCGGGCGACCTTGTCGCTCAGGCGCCGCACGTGGGGCCCCACGGCGTCCGGCCGGACCCGTGGGACGGGAATCTCGAGCGCGAACAGCCCGCGGCCCCCCAGATGGGACGAAAGTGTGGCCACGTCCGCGGAGCGCACCCGCGGCGGCCAGAAGAACGCCTTCCCGGGAGCCGCCTTGAACGCCCGACAGGCCCGCGCGAACCGTTCGAAACGTTCGCGGCTCACGGCGGCCGCCGCGTTCCTCGTCGCGTCGACGGGGTCGACGAAGACGAACTCGCCTCCCAGGGTCTTGCCCTTGGCTCGCCCCAGGGTGAGCCGACGCGGCGGGTCGGCCCCGGCAAAGGCGTCCACGACGGCGTCGAACGTCCTAAACTTGAGGACAAGGAGCTCGGCGAGGTACCCGCTGAAACCGCTCGTCGCCGTCTCGGCGCCATAGCAGCCGATGCCCTTGAGGAACTGCTTGAGGAGCCGCACTTCGTCGCGGCCCCTCGCCGAGAGCCGGCGTTTCACGAACGCCGCATGGAACGGGCTACGGTCGACGGCGCTGAGGCGCCCCCTGGCCTCGCGGATCCGGTACGCGGGCACGACGTCGAACTCGAACTTGCCGAAGCGCCCGTGGACGTACGGATGCTCCGCATACTTGAGCGTCGGCGACCGGAGCACGCGTTTGCCCACCTTGAGGCCCTTCTCTTCGAGCTCCGCCCGCGGCGTCTTCGCGTCGAAGAGGAGGAACACGTCGATGTCCGGGTGGGGCTTGAGATGGGTCTCCTTCGCGAGCGACCCGACGAGGCGGGGCTCCACGGCCACGCCGAGTTCGGCCGCCGCGCGGCGGGCGCGGTCCTCGAGCCGTCGGCTCGTGCGACGCGCCTCGCGCGTGAGCGCGGCGCTCGGCTTGATCGCTCGGATGACCTCGCTGCGAAGCTTGCGCCAGGCGGGCGTCATGCGAAGGCCTCCCCGACGACCTCGTACACGGGGCCGGTCGGCGTCAACGTGCTGCGATAGAGGACGGGTCCGCGCACCTGGACGTCGCCGAACGCTTCGTTCCGGTGGCGCGATAGGACTTCCTTGGCGCCCTCCTTTCCTGAGTCGGACCGCTTGCGCGCAATCGTGGCGTGCGGGGAGAACGGCCGGGTCTCCGGGATGAAGCCGATCTCGGCAAACGCCTTCTCGGCCTGGACGAAGGTCTTCGCGAGCTCGCCGTCGCGGTCCTTCATGCCGACCCACAGCACGTTGAAGCGCTTCCAGTCGGGGAACGCGCCCACGTCCTCGAGGGCGACGGCGTAGTCGCGGGGCAGGCGGGCGGCCCGGAGGCGTTCCAGGATGATGGGGGCCTGCGCGTCCGCGATGTCGCCGAGGAACTTGACCGTCGCGTGGAGGTTCCTCGCCGCGACGACCTTGAGGTCGGCGCCGGATTCCCGAAGCTCGTCAAGGAGCCGCTCGACGGGTCCGGGGGGCGGCAGGGGGATGCCCACGAACGCGCGCATCACGGGGCCCCCAGGGTCGCCTGCCGCGTCGTCTGGGCGAGGTTCGTCGCGTGGAACTCGTGCCGCACGAGCGCGGCGAGGACTCCGCGCGCGGCGTCCCGGAGCTCGTGGCCCTCGTCGCCGGCCGGCGTGGGCGGCAGGTAGGCCGGGTCGTTGAACGGCAGCCGAAGCGGCGATTTCGCGAACAGCCGGCGCGCGGCCTGCCGTTCGTCGGCCGTCGCGTCCCGAAGGCCCGAGACGACGTCGAAGCCGGCCCGTCGGAGCTCTTCCCGGAAGATGGGCCGGTGGAAGAGGTCGTGGAGGACCTGGACGATGAGCTTCGTGGCCTCCGGCTCGGCGAGCCCGAGGTCGCGCACGCGCCGCGCGATGGCGTCGTACAGGGTCGGCGTGGATTGGGTGGGCCGCAGCGCGTACACTTTCGCGGGCGGGATCTCGCGCTCCTCGAGGAGCCCGACGTCGGCAAGCGACTTGAGGTAGCCGGCGAGGGCGAGGCGGTGCAGGTCGAGGTTGTAGGGTTCCTTGAGCCGCTTCGCGAGCTGCGAGATGGACGCGGGCCCCTGGCGAAGGACCTCCATGATGACGTCGCGAAGGGTCTGGCCCTTCTCCAATTCCTCAAACACGCAGGCATCGGGTAACAAGGGTGGTAACAAAGCCTTTGCCTGGGCCGAAATGTTCCTATCACGGACCCTTCTTGCCGCCTCGTTGGCCCGCGAACTCGACGACGTGAGCACGCGCATCGACTCGTCCAAGAATCGCGGCCGCGAGCTGGGCGACGTGGACGACGCCCTCATCCGGCGCATCCTCGTCCCGTACAAGCTCATCCGGAGCTACTGCCGGGTGACGGTGGAGGGGCTCGACCACGTGCCCGTGGGCCGCGCCATCCTCGTCGCCAACCACACGGGTTGGCTGGGGCTCGACTACGCGAACCTCGCCGTCACGATCCACGACGGCATCGGCCGGATCGTGCGTGGCGTCGTGCATCCCGCGTGGTTCGCGAACGACAAGGTCGGCGACGTCGCGCGGCGGATGGGGCTCGTGCCCGCGTCCATCGACAGCATGGTGGGGCTCCTCAAGCAGGGCCGGCTCGTCGTCATCTTCCCGGAAGGCGAGCACGGTGCGTTCAAGGCGGTGACGGAGGAGTCGAAGTACAAGCTCT
>JACPAO010000025.1 GCA_016180755.1 Methanobacteriota archaeon | reverse complement strand
GAGGAGGATGGCCTGCCGCCGCGGTGCGTGCGTCGGGCCCGTCGAAGACGTCGCTTGTTTATCAGGAATAATTACCCCAATCCTCCTCCTGATACTCAGGGCAGGAGGGCCTTAACCGTTTCGTTTCGGTGCCCACGGTCCCAGGAGCCCAGGGGGCCGGACCCCCCACCATCAACTAGTCTCTGGAAAACGAGCTTATAGGGGGTCAGGCCGGAACAGAGGGCACCGCCGGACCAGGGGTGGGCGGGGAGCCCGGATTCGAGTGACACGCGGCTCGTTGCAGACGGCCCCGCAGCGGGTCAAGCCCCCGACCATCAAAGGCGTCTTTGTCAACAGCCACATCCAGGCCGTCCGTCGGCTCCTCGGAGAAGCCGGGGTGGCGGAGCTTTCCCGTCGTTTCGGCCGGCCGGTCTCGTTCGCCAACACCGACGACGTCCCAATTGCGGACGAGGTGGCCATCATCGAGCACGCCCTGGACCTGACGAGCGCCGTCGCGATCCCCCGTAGTCGTCGAGCCTACGAGGCGGGCCGCCTCCACTTCCGCAACTTCACGACGACCCCGTGGGCGAAGGTCCTGTTCGGGCTGTTTCCGCGGAACCTCAAGTTCATGCTGCTTCACGCGGGGACCGTCGCGGAGCGCGTGTTCAAGGGAGTGACGTTCGAGACGCACGAGATGGGTCCGCGGTCCGTGCAGATCCTCATGGGCAACAACGACTACCCGGTCGAGCACTTCCGGGGTCTATTCCACGAATGGATGCGGTACTTTGGCCTCAAGGGCGAGGTTTCGGCGGGCAAGACGTCGGACGGACGCTTTGAATACATCGCGACGTGGGACGGTCGGGAGCATGATGGGTCTGCTTGAGGTGGGGCCGCGCGCCGACGATGGTTTCCTCGAGCTCGTGATGCCCGCCCGCCTGGACGCCGCCTCCATGACGGCGTTGCTCGACGGGATGCTCGAGGTGGAGGCGGAGGACCCGGACGCCCGACTCTGCGTTCTCGTCGACATCCGCGGGCTCGAGGCGATGGATGCGGCGGCACGGTCCGTCGTGTACCGACGGTCCCCGGAAAGCCGCCTCCGGGAGTTCGCGATCCTCGGTCGGTCCCTCTTCCACGCGGTGCTGTTTCGGTTTGTGACGTTCGCGACGCGGCAGCCGAATTCCCGCTACTTCACCGACGCCGACGCGGCGCGAGGATGGCTCCGGACGTTCGGGCACACGGCCTCGACGCAGTCGAGGGGCGGCTTCGGGAGCTGATGCGTGTGATGGCGCGCGTCGCGGGCCGGGATTTCTCCGAGAAGCCGGCGATCGTGGAGGGCGAGGACGCGTTGGCCCAGTTCACGATCGGTTTCCGGTTCATGATCGAGGACCTCGAGCGCGCCCACTTCGAGCTCGAGCGCGAGCGCGAGGAGTTGAAGGCCGCCAACGACCGGCTTCAGGCCCTGGACCGAGCCAAGACCCATCTGATCAACAGTGCGGCGCACGAGCTCGGCACGCCCCTAACGCCCATCAAGGTCCAGCTCCACATGCTGAAGGAACGCGTGTCCCAGCCCGGCTTCGAGACGCTCCGGCCGGGCGTCGAGATGGTCGACCGCAACATCGGCCGGCTCGAGGTGCTGGTGCGCGACATGCTCGACGTGGCCCGTCTGGAGTCGGGCAAGCTTGAACTCCAGTGCGAACGCGCCGACCTCGCGGTGCTGGGCCGCGATGCGGTGCAGACGTTCGACGCGCTCGCGAGCCAGGCCGGGCTGTCGCTTTCCTTCGAGGGCCCGCGCGAGTTGTGGGCGACGGTGGACGGAAAGCGGATCGTGCAGGTCCTCTTCAACTTCCTCTCGAACGCGATCAAGTTCACCCCGAAAGGGGGAAGAATCGCCATGGCGCTCTCGCGTCGGGCGGACGTGGCGGAGTTCGCGGTCGTCGATGACGGGGTCGGGATCGAGCCCGCGGACGCCGACCGCCTCTTCCAGCCGTTCTCGCAGCTGCAGGACCCCGTGCGCGCCCGCCCGGGGGCCGGGCTGGGCCTGTACATCAGCCGAGGCCTAGTCGAGAGGCACGGTGGAAATATCTGGTGCCGGAGCGAAGGCCGCGGCCAGGGCTCGACGTTCGGATTCTCTATCCCGCTCCGAGCCCCTTTGGGGCCCGCATCCGGGCCGGCGTAGCGCCCGGGACCCGGCCATTACAAATCCTTTAATAGAAGTGCTAAACATATTTCTCGGTCGTGGGCGCGCGCCACGACCTTGTCGGCCTCGTCCGGAAGCTCCTATCCGAATCCGGTTTCGCGGTGTCGGAACGGTACACGGTGCGGCCGATCAGCTTCGACATGATCGCCCGGCGCGACGGCCTGCTTCTTGTGCTCAAGGTGCTCGGGAACGCCGACGCGCTCAATGACCGCGTCGCCCAGGAACTGCGCATCCTTGCGAAGTTCCTGCACGCGACGCCCCTGCTCGTGGCCGAGCGGACCGGGGCCGGCACGTTGGAGGACGGCGTCATGTACTCGCATCGGGGCGTGCGCGTGCTCACGGCGGGGACGCTTCGCGACCACCTCATGGAGAACGCGCCCCCGCTCGCGTTCGCCTCGCCGGGCGGGCTGTACGTCCACCTTCGGAGCGAGATCCTTCGGAACCTTCGCGCCCAGCGCGCCCTGTCGCTGGGGCTCCTCGCGCAGGTCGCGGGCGTGTCGAGGCGCGCGATCCAGATGTACGAAGACGGGATGCGCGCCACCATCGACTCGGCGCTTCGCCTCGAGGAGTACCTCAAGGCGTCGATTGTGGAGCCCATCGACCCGTTCACGCCCCTCAAAGAGCTCATCGAGGAGGAGGGGGCAAACGAGCCCGCAAAGCTCCTGGGGCAATTCGAGGCGGCCGTCCTGGACATGCTGCGTTCGGTGGGCTTCCGCGTCGTGCCGACGCAGCAGAGCCCCTTCAACGCGCTCACCCAAAAGCCCGAAGCGACCATCCTCACGGGCGTCGAACGGCGCGACCCGCAGGACCAGGAGCGTGCGCGGCTGCTTACGAGCGTGCGGGCGGTGGCCGAGACCCAATCCATGTACGTCGTGAACCGGGACACCGAGCGCACGAACGTCCAGGGCACGCCCGTCGTGCAGCGAAGCGAGCTCGAGAGGCTTCGCGACCCGCAGGAACTCGTGCGGCTGCTCAAAGAGCGGCGGAAGAAGGACCCTGCCTGAGGGCGGGCCCTTGGCCTTATTAGGCCGCCTTGGGTTGGCCCGCGCGAATGCGAATCGTGCCGGACACGTCCGTCATCGTCGACGGGCGGATCACCCGTTTTGTGGAGAGCGGCGAGCTGGAGGGCGCGGAGATCGTCGTCGCCGAGGCGGTCGTGGCCGAACTCGAGGCGCAGGCGAACCGCGGCCACGAATCGGGACTCGCGGGCCTCGATGAGCTCGCGCGCCTCCAGGACCTTGCGAAGGCAGGACGGGTACGCGTCATCTTCCAGGGGCAGCGCCCGACCGCGGAGCAGATCGAGCTTGCGCGAAGCGGAGCCGTCGACGCGCTCATCCGGAAGGTCGCCGCGGAGGCGAAGGGGCAGCTGCTTACGAGCGACCGGGTCCAGGCCGCGGTCGCGGGGGCCACCGGGATCGACTATCGGTACATGCGTCCGGTGGTCGAGGAACGCGTCGACCCGCGCGACCTGTCGCTCGCGAGGTACTTCACCGACGAGACGATGAGCGTCCACCTCAAGGCCGAGTGCCTGCCGTATGCGAAACGTGGCGACCTCAAGTCGCTGCGTTACGAGGCGATTGGGCGGGAGAAGCTTGCCCACAAAGAGCTGAGCCGGATGAGCAACGAGATCATCGAGGCGGCCCGACGCGACCCGGGAAGCTTCGTGGAACTCGAGCGCCATGGGGCGACCGTCGTCCAGTTGGGTCCGATGCGCATCGTGATCGCGCGCCCGCCGTTCTCGGACGCGATCGAGATCACGGCCGTCCGTCCGGTGAAGTACCTGCGGCTGGACGAGTACGGTCTCGAGGAGGCGATCACGAACAGGTTCCTCGAGTATTCGCGCGGCGTCTTCATCTCGGGGCCGCCCGGCTCGGGGAAGTCCACGTTCGCGCAGGCGGTGGCGGTGTGGCTTCACGACAAGCAGAAGGTCGTGAAGACGATGGAGCAGCCGCGCGACCTGCAGGTGGGCGACGAGGTGACCCAGTACGCGCCGCTCGACGGCGACATGGCGCTCACGGCGGACGTGCTTCTGCTCGTGCGTCCGGACTACGTCGTGTACGACGAGGTGCGCAAGACCGACGATTTCGTGACGTTTGCCGACATGCGCCTGGCCGGCGTGGGGCTCATCGGGGTCACGCACGCGAACCGCGCGATCGACGCGATCCAGCGCCTTATCGGTCGGGTCGAGCTCGGGATGATCCCCCAGGTCGTCGACACGGTCATCCACCTGGAGAAGGGCGAGGTCAAGCAGATCCTCGAGATGAAGTTCAGCGTGCGGGTCCCCTCGGGGATGACGGAGGCGGACCTCGCGCGGCCCGTCATCGTCATCTCCGACGTGCGGACGCGCAAGGAGCTCTTCGAGATCTACACGTACGGCGAGCAGGTCGTCGTGATGCCGATTGAGGGCAAGAGCGCCGAGAAGAAGGGCACGAACAAGCTCGCCGAGGACCAGTTGTTGCAGGTCGCGCAGGGCTGGACGAGCGGGGACGTCAAGGTGGAGCTCGTCGGGCCGAACAAGGCGAAGATCTACGTCGCGGAGGACGAGATTGGTGGACTGATCGGCAAGGGAGGTGAGCGGATCCGGGAACTCGAGAAGGAAGTCGGGTTATCCCTCGATGTCGTGCCGCTGCCCGAGAGCTTTCGTTCCCAGTCACGAAAAAGGAAAAACGCGGAAGTCACGCCCACCGTGGTCCGCAGCAAGAAGGCGCTGATCCTGGCGCTTCCTCCGGAGTTCGCCGACACAGACGCGGAGGTCGTGGTGGAGGACGACGTCGTCTTGAACGCGACGGTCTCCCGCAAGGGGGAGATCCGGATCAAGCGGGAGAGTCCGGCGGGGCGGGAGATCGCCGACGCGTACGCTCAACATCGGCGGATACGGGTGCGGTTGTAGGTCGGGGCGTCGGACACGTTTTCCAAGTCGGACACGTCTACTCCGTACCTCTTGTCCGTCGCCGGTGACTTGTTTTCCCCGTCCGACTTGTCCACAGAACACATGTTTTACGCAGTTAGGCACTAGGTTGCGCCAAGGGAACCGGTGCCCACGGCCGGAGACCAATGGCCTGCGCGGAGAACCCGGACTTTCGTCCCGATTTGGGCGCTGAGGTTGATCGGGGGCTTCGTGCGCGCGTAGTTAGGCACTAGGTGTGCGCGTGCCCCGTTGGACAGTTAGGCACTAGGTGGGGTGGTGAGCCGTGAAATCAATGTTCATCCAGGATGCGATGGCGCGAATCACGTGATACACGTTATTCAGGCAGTGATGAGAAAGAACAGCGCTAGAATTCGGGGCGTGCGCGTTCGTACATGCGTTTTAGTTCGGCGTCATCGAGATGCGTGTAGACCTGCGTCGTCGCGATGCTCGCGTGGCCTAGGATCCGTTGGATGAAACGGATGTCCCCGCCGCGGCGCAGGAGGGTCGTGGCAAGCGTGTGGCGAAGCACGTGGGGGGTGACTTTCTTGGTGAGCCCGGCCGCGCGTGCGGTCTGGCTTACGATGCGCTGGGCCGTCCGCTCGGTCATCGGTTTGCCGGGGAGAAACGAGGGAAACAGGTAGTCGCTCGAGGTCGCGGCGCGTTCGCCGAGCCACGCTTTCAGGTCGTCGAGGCAACGTGGCGCGACGACGACTAGGCGGTCTTTGTCGCCCTTGCCGGAGTGGATCCGGATCGTCTGCTCGTGGAAGTCGATGTTAGGCACTAGGAGGCGGCAGGCCTCGCCGACACGCAGGCCTCCAAAGAGCAGGAGGCTCACCAACGCGAGATCCCGCGGGCCTTTTGCGGCCTGGCGTAGGCGCGCGGCCTCGGCTTCGCTGAGGTACTTGGGGAGGGGCTGGCCGCGCCGGGGCGGCTTGAGCTCGGTGGCGTTCGTGGAGCCCAGGAACTTGTAGAACGCCTGGAGGGCCTTGACGGTGTGGTAGAGGGTGTTCTTTGCGAGGCCGCGCTGGGTCGTGAGGTGAATCTGGTACTGCTTCAGGTCCGCGGCTACGGCGGCCCGGAGCGGGACGTCGCGTCCGCGCTGCTTCGAGAGCCAACGGTGGAAGCTTGCGACGACGAGGCCGTATTGCTTAATCGTGTACTTGCTGCGTTTCTGGACCTCGAGCTCCTGCTGGAACCTCGCGAGCTCTGGTTCAGTGGCGGCACGCGGGCGTCGCATCCCAGTCTAACCTTAGACTGGGCCGCTTAGATAAGGCCCGCGAACCAATCTGCGGCCATTGCGGATCGACCGTTCCGTGAATGGCGTGCCCGCGGGCCGGCGCGCGCCCGCCTGGGGTGCCTGAATTCAGGCACCGCACGCCAGGGCCGCCCAGACCCAGCGTTCATGTCCGTGCCTGCAGATGGCCCACGAATGATTCCACTTTTCCAGCCCTTCTTGCGGCGAGAAAACTCCGCGGCGGCATGGGCTTGGTGCCTCGCCGTCGTCATTTCCGTCGGAATCCTCCTTGCCGCCCCCTGATCAAGGCTTATGGAATGTCGCACAACCTATGTTGTGCGACACTTGGCCCCTAAAATGCACAATTATGGGCATTTAGAGGCCGTTTTCAAGCGTCCAACAGGAGGCGACACCCCTGGAAGCCGCATTTTGGCCCCAAACACCCCGACTGGCCGTGGACGCGGCGCGCGCCGTTGCGGCGGTGGTGCCTGAATTCAGGCACCACGCGAGCGTCGACGCCTCGCCGCGGTGGCGCCGACCGCCAACATCGCGATCAGGACCACCACGAACCCGGGTCCCGGCGACCGTCCGCCCTCGCCCGCGGGTTCTCCCGTGTCCTCGCTCGTTGGCGGTGACGTCGTCTCCTCGAAGGTGGGCTCGGTCGTCTCCGGCGTCGTCTCCGTGGGCTCGGTTGTGTTCGTGGGAGTCGTGGTGTTGGTGGGCGCCGTCGTGTTCGCGGGCGCCTCGGTCGTCGTGTTCGAGCCCGCCGTGTTCGTCGACGTCGGTATAGGAGCGGGAATCGGAAGGCCCCGGGCCCGCAGGCTCGAGTTGTGGCTTCCCGGCTTGGCCTCGACCTTGAAGTGCACGTTGTTCGCGCCGCTTTGGGCGAAATGGGTGATCTCGACCCGAAGCGGCTCGCTCGCGTTGAACTCGGCGTCCTTCGTCTCGAACGTGATGTTGGCGCTCAGGCCCGTGTTCGTTCCGCACGTCTCCTCGCCGGAATCCCAGGTGCCCGTGTCGAGTTCCGTGTCGTTCTTGAGGAGCCTCGCCTGGACGGTCTCCCCAAGGATTTCGGGCCGCAGGACGGTGTTGGCGGAATTGCACCCGAACCAGAAGTGGAGCACGGCAGTCCCGTTGAGCTGGAAGGCCTCGGTCGAGTTGTACTCGAAGAGGTCGCCGCAGGAGCCCTCGTCGACGTCCGAACGCCCGAAGGTGGCCTTCCGGCTTGTCGTGTTGTTGTTCTCGATGGGGAGCATCTTGTAGACGGTGATGTCCCCGCAGTCGTTCTCGTCGGCGCGAAGGACGGTCGCGTTGAGGTAGAGCTTGCCCATCGGCACCGCGTCGGGATCCCCCTCTTGCGCGCTCGGAGCGGGCGCCCAGACGGCGACCGCGACGATCGACAGGAGGAGGAGGCCCGCTGGGAAAATGGGTCGAAACACTTGGCAAATCCCCGATGACAAGGGGAGGTGTCGAGGACCCCGCAAGTCGTTTATGGGGCAGGGCTCGATTCCTTTTGGGACGCGCTTCGACGCCTAGTGCCTAACTAGGGCGGCTCCGCCGGGACATTGCGCGTTCCCCCGCGCGGAGTCCATAGTGCCTAACCTGGGCGCGGTTGCGCCGCGATCTAAGGCTCGTGTCGTGGAGTCAACCTTGGGGCCAGGCCGGCCGGCTCAGCGGCCTCCCGGGGCGCTTCGTGCATAGTGCCTAACTCACGCACGAGCCATGAGTTAATGGCAACCAATTACAAATTGATTGACGTTGCGACTCGACGCTGACCAAGAATCAGCGTCAAACTTTACTGATTGCTTCGGACTATGTGCATTGTCGTGATTGACACATTCCAGAGGCTAGTTTGACACAACACTCGATTTTTGAAATTGCTGGTAGCCCGTTACTATCCCCAGATGATTTCTCCGGTGTCCGGTGCGCGGTCATTTTCCTCCGTGGCACCGACGCCTCCGATGTTCCCGGCCGCGTGCACCTGGTAAGGGGCCTTCAGCTTCGCCGTCTCCGCGATCCACGTCATGGGGAGCTTGAACGTCACTTTGTTCGCCGTGGTGTCCCACGTGCTCGTGCCGGCCGCCATGTAGGCGCTGGCGCCGTTGTCCCACGTCATAGGATTCGCGTCCGTCGGGTAGCGCACGAAGGAATCGAGCTGCCTTCCGTTGACGGACAGCGAGTACGAGAAAGGCGATACCGCCTGCGTCGTGGGCCAAACGCGGACGATGCTTAGAACGGCGACCATCTTGTCGTCCTGGAAGCTCAGTTCAACAAGCTTGACGTCCATGAGATCGGCGTCCGCATCGCCGGTTGGGTCGCTGCGGCTCACAGGCGCCGGAACGCCCGAGATTGCTACGACCACGATGGTCGTCGAGTTCGAGGCCGTGCCATCGGAGACGGTGACCGTCGCGTTGTACGTTCCCGGTTCGGTGTAGTTGAAGAAGGTCGTGGCCGGGACGGAGTCGCCTTGGGCATCGCTTGCGTTGTCGCCGTCCGCGTCGAGGGTCCAGCGGAGGGCGTCCCCGTCCGCGTCTTCGCCCGTGATGTTGAACGTTACGTTGAGCGGCGCCGCGCCCTCTAGAACGGACGCGTTGAGCCCCCCGGTCGGAGGCGCATTGGCGGCCGGCAATTCCGACGGCGTCGGCGTTTCGGAGGCCGTTGGCGACGAGTCGGTCGGCTCGGGCGAAGCGGAGGTGGGGCTCGCCTCGCCGAAACATCCCGAGGCAACGATCATCGACAGGAACACGGTCAGCACGGCGGGGCGGTTCATGGCCTTCACGGCGGCGGTGCCCACGAGTGTCCTTAAGGTTTGTGTCTTGACTGGCTACCCCGACCGCGGGCCGTTGAAGTACTTCCCCATGGCAAGGGGCAGCGTCGGCTCCGAGTGGACGTAGTGGAGCACCTCTTCGCCGTTGTCCGCGTTCGGGCGGAGCTTCGAGTACGCAACGTGGATCGCCCCGTCCGGCCCGATCTCGACCTGCAGGAAGTCGAGAAGCTGTCGACCCAGGTTTCCGACGAGGATCGGTTCGGGGTCCGCGACCGCCAACTGCCAGTGCGCGTCGGGCTGATCCGCATCGAGGGACACCGCGACGAACAGGTACCACTTCGCGTCCGTCTTCTCCTCGAGCGTCCCGTACCACGCGACCACGGCCTTGCCTTCGGCCCCCGCCGCGACCCAAGGCATCCGGTGGTGCCCGAAGTTGGGCGAGACCATGACCGGGTCGTGCCACACGCCGTCCGTGGTCCGCAAGGTCGCATAGATCCGGTCCTGCCGCCCGCCCGACGCATACAGGTTCCCGGCCTCGTCGAAGGCGCCGTTTGCCATCCCGGCCGCCGGGCTCTTCGTCTGCTCGGCCTTCCAGGTCGCGCCCCCGTCCACCGTGAAAACGGCGCGACGCGTCCCGTCGGACGCGCCCGGGCTCAACAACCAAAGTTCGCCTGGCTTGGTGCCCTTCACGGCCCCGCCCAGGCCAAAGCCCGCCGAATAGATCGGCCGAGGGCTCCACGTCTGCCCCCCGTCCTCGGACTTGTAGACGTGCGTCTGCGGCGGCGCGTTGTACACGTAGTAGAGTTTGCCGTTGCCCTCGGCCCGGACCCAGTCGCGGTCGACGATGGGCAGCTGGTCAAGATGCATCGGGTCAGCGGGCGGTACATCAACGTCAACTCGATGGAGGACTTCCGGGCGGCGTTCGATCTGCTGAAATCGCGGGGCGAGTCGTTCTGATGTCACGAGCCGTTGCTGCTCCGGACGCGGCCGCCAAGGACCCATCCGTG
>JACPAO010000020.1 GCA_016180755.1 Methanobacteriota archaeon | reverse complement strand
ATTTTTTCGAGGGCGCCGGGGCGGCCTCGACGACGTCGCCGAAACTGATCCCGATGTCCTCGACGACCGCCGCGGGCGCCGGTTCCTTGCCCTTCTTCTTCCCCGTCTTGGCGGGGGCCGCGGCGACCTCGGCGGGAGCGTCGAAGCTGATGCCGCCTTCCTCGACCGCGGCCGCGGGGGCGTCGGCGGCCTTCTCCTTGCGGAAGCGGCCGAAGAGGCCCTTCTTCGGCGCGGCCGGCTCGGCGAGGGAGGCGGCGCCGACGTCGATCGAGACGGTGGGCTCGGCCGACATGGAGATCTCTTCGGTGGCGACGGCGGCCGGCTCCGGCTTGGCCTTCGAGCCCTTGCCCTTGGCGAGCTTCGCGGGAGGCGCCGGCGCGATGTCGTTCGTCATCTCGATGGGCGCGATCTCGACGGTCCCGACGTCAGATTCGACGGTCGCGGGGGCGGCGGCGGGGGGCGCGTCCTTGGAGCGCTTGAGGAAACCAAACCGGTTCTTCTTGGCGGCCGTCTCGGCAGGCGTGGGCGCCGCGGCGATCTCGAGGGACGTGTCTTCGACGACGACGGGGGCCGGGGCCGGAGGCGCCTTCCGCGTAGGCGCGGGGGCCTCGGGCTCCTTCTTCTTTTTCCACGGGAAGAGTCCTTTGCGTTCCGTCGGGGCGGTCTCGGCGGTCGGCGTCGCCTTCTTCGCGAGGCCCTGCTCGCGAAGCTTCTGGCGGCGCTCGGCCATCTTCTGCTGCATCTGCTTCTTGCGCTCTTCCGCAAGCAGCAGTTGGTCGTACTCCTTCTCGGAAACAAACGCGAGCGGGACGTTGCAGTGGGGGCAGTTGCCTTCGGTCGCGCCTTCGGGGATCCCGAACGATTTCTTGCAGCTGGGGCAGTCGACGTTCACGGGGATGCCGTACGGTTCGGTCTTCGCGACTGGGCCGTCGGGGCCTGTGGATTCGGGGGCGGCGTGCGTGGGCGTCGCGGCGGGCTCGGGAGGCGCGGCCGGCTCGGGGATGGATGGAGGGCTAGGGGCGGGCGCCGGAGTCGGAGGCGCGGGGGCCGCTTCCGCGTCGGGGCCCGGCGCGGTCGGGGCCTCGGCGATCACGTCCTCGTAGTCGAGGTTCGCGCCACAGTGGGGGCACGCGCCCTTCGCGGCGTCGAGGGGGACCTCGTGGAGCTTGTTGCAGGAGGGGCATTCGACGGGGAACTCGACGCCGCGCTCGGCGAACGTGTCCTCGAGGGTAAGGACGGCGTCGCAGTGGGGGCAGGTCGCGTCCGTCGCTTCGGCGGGGACGTTGAGGGCGCCCTGGCACGACGGGCATTCGAGCCTGAACTCACCGATCTGGGGCTGGGCGACGGCCGCGGCGGGAGGAGGCGCTTGCGGCTCGGCGGCCGGAGGCAGCGTCGGTTCGGGCACGGCCGGCGCCTCGGGCTCGCCCGGGGTTTCGTCCGCGACGAACTTGAGGTACGCGTTGCAGTGGGGGCAGCGTCCCTCGGTCGCGGTCTCTTCGATCTCGAAAGGTTTCGAGCAGGAGGGACAAACGGTCTCGTAGATGGCCTTGGCCATGAGCAGCCTCAAGCACCCGTTCGGGCCGGAATACGGCGGCCACGGATTCGCGCTATAAAAGCGCTGTGGACCGATGGTTTGTCGCGAGGGCCGCGGCCAGGATGGTTTCGGTTCCGTGAGGTCCGCGCCGATGCGCGTGCGGGGCGTCGCGGGCTTCGGGGCTGTCCCTTTTTCGGAGGCCGGTGCGTCCTCAAGCGGGAGGCAGCGCGGTGTACGCCTCGTCGATCTCCATGTTGTAGAAGAAGGACGTCCAAGTCTCGACCTTGAGCTCCGCGGCGAGGAGGCCGGGGATGGGGCCTGGCTGGATGTGCAGGAGCATCTTGTCGATCTTCCCCGCTCCTTTGACGCAGTTCTCCGACCATTCGTAGCGGTAGGGGGAGACGCTGGGCTGCCAGTAGCAGATGTTGGTCCCCAGTTCGTTCCCCGCCCAGTCGCGGTAGTACCAGACGTTGAGGCCGGCGTTGAGGACGGGGGTCGGGCCGTCGGCCCAGCGGCCCTCCGCGACGATGCCGTCGGGGTTCTTGGCAAAGTGCATGGGGAGCCGGCAGGGGTCGCATGCGAGGCTGCTGACGGCGCTCTCGTTCTGCAAAGAGGTCAGGGTCGTGACCCCAACGTGCATGAGGGCGGTTTTCGGCTGGACGGAGGAATACGCTTCGGACGCGATCACGACGGGCTTGAGCGCGATGTTCGCCTCCGCGACCTCGCCGGCGCGGACCTCCACCTTCACGCCCGCGCTTTCGTAGCCGAGCTTTTGGACGAGGACGGAGAACTTGCCGGGCTGGAGCTCGTTGAACGTGAACTTTCCTTCCGCATCGGTCTCCGTTTCGGCCTTGGTCTCGGCCACGATTACTGACGCCTTCGGGACGGGCCGGACTTCGTCGTCGATGACGCGGCCCGAGATGGCGCCCGTACTGACGTCGGCGGTCGCCGCGGCGGCGGAGGTCGGAGGGGCCGAGGAGGACACGTTGGCGGGCGGCGACGACCCCACGCAGCCGGCGATCGCGATAGCACAAACGAGCGACAGGGCGGACCACTGGCGGGCGGACACGACCTGCCGGGTGCCCTGGGGCCATAAAAAGGTTGCCGGAAAGCGCCCACGCTCTCGTGCTGCCCTCGGACCCAGCGGCCTGACGGTGTGGTTGCGTTCCGGTAGGCACCGTGCGCGAGGCACCAAGGTTGCCGTGCCGCCTTCGCGGACAGCGCCAGTCTTTAATGCGGGGAGTCCCGGTGCGCGTCCGGAGGCCGGTCCTTGGCGCTCGTGTCCCTTTTCGTTGGCGAGATCATCCTTCTTGGCGTCCTGCTGGCAGCGTCGGCGTTCT
The DNA here is from genome assembly GCA_016180755.1 of Methanobacteriota archaeon. Lineage (GTDB taxonomy): Archaea > Thermoplasmatota > E2 > JACPAO01 > JACPAO01 > JACPAO01. The sequence goes on along the minus strand of JACPAO010000020.1, from coordinate 19,363 downwards.
TCTCCCTCAGCGAGACGGCCATGATCGCGGTCAACCGTCTCAAGGTCCGTCACCAAGCCGAGGCGGGCGACCACCGCGCCAAACGTGTGGACAGGATGCTCGACGAGCCGGAAAGGATCATCGGAACGGTCCTCGTGGGAAACAACATCGTCAACATCGGGGCCGCCAGCCTGGGGGTCGTGATCGCCCTGCAGCTGTGGCCCGAGAACGGCGTGCTCATTTCGTCCATCGCCGTGACGACGGTGGTACTCGTCTTCTGCGAACTCATGCCGAAGACGCTAGCAGTCCAGCACCCGTTGCTCCTTTCGAAGGCCGTGGCGAGGCCCCTGCGTCTTGTCGAACAGCTGCTCAAACCGGTCATCTTCCTCGCTGGCGGGGCCAGCAAGGTGTTGCTGCGGATGTTCGGCGAGAAGGCCAGGGGACGCGCCCCGTACATCACGAGCGATGAGATCGAGGTGCTCGTGCGTATGGGCGTGGAGCACGGCGACGTCGAGCAGTTCGAGCAGAGGGTCATAAAGGAACTCTTCCGGTTCACGGAGACCGACGTCCGCAAGGTCCTAACGCCGGCCCCCTTGGTCCACTATGTGCAGCGGACAGCCACGCTCCAGGAGGCGGCCGACGTGCTCACGACCTCCCGACGGTCGCGGGTGTTGGTGGTCGACGGCGACCTGGGGCGCGTGATTGGATGCGTGCACGCGCGCCAACTGCTTCGGTACACGGACGAACAGCTGCGCGCCCTGCCTGTCTCCCACGCCCTTCGGCCGGTGCTTTTCGCGCCGGCCGACCTGCCGGCCGACCGACTGCTCGTCCGGATGCAGAAGGACCACAAGCTCCTGGCCGTCATCCAGGACCCGCAGGACGGTCGCACGCTGGGGGTCTGCACGGTGGAAGACCTGCTCGAGGAGCTCGTCGGCGAGATCCACGACGAGTTCGACCACCTCCCGGCGGCAACCGGGGCGGGCCCCGGGGCGGGAGCCGCGTAGGGCGGGGCCCCCGACCCGTCACGGGAAGGGGGTTCCGGCGCCTTGCGTCGCGTACTTCACTTGCACTTGGATCGAGTCGCCGCCCGTCCGGAGGGCGAGTCGGCCGTCGACCGCTTCCTGCTTGTCGAGGCGGAAGTGCAGGACGTTGTCGTCGTCGAGGCGCGACTGGAGCTCTTCGGCCAGGGTGGCGACGAGCTCCGGCGCCAAGCGCAGCCGCTCGAAGACGCGTCGGAGGTCCTTGGGGGATTTCGCGACGCCCTCGTAGAGGAGGATCTCGGCGCCGAAGTGGCCCTTGATCTTGCTCCGCGTGAGGCGGCCGCGCGCCTGCGGGTCGTTCGCGCGGCCGAGGACGTCGAGGAGGGCGCGGACGACGCGCTCCTCGTCTTCGGTCCCGTAGACGAAGACCCGGGCGACGGCGCGCACGGCCCGCATGGCGGGTCCGCCTAGAGCTTGTTGTTGAAGTTCTTGCGGACGATGCGGTAGCGGCGCTGGCCTTCGCGGACCTTGCTCTTGCGGACGCTCGGGCGCGCCTTCTCGGAGCCCTTTCCGGTCCAGCGGAGGCCGCGCGCCCTCTGCCCGGCGCTTGTCTTGCCGCGAAGGACCCGCTTCTTGTTCGCGGGGTCGCTCACGAAGTTGATCCGGTTGTCGTTGGCGACAGCAGGGTGGAAGGGGTCCACGAGGATGATCTCGTAGTACTTGTGGAGGCCGTCCTCGCCGACCCAGTAGGAGTTGAGGACCTGGAGGTTGGGGAAGCGCTTGTTCGTGCGCTCTTCGGCGATCCATTGGATGTTCTTCTTCTGCGTGATCTTGAGCATACCCATCTTGGACGGCATGCGGCCGCCGTCGAAGCGGGTCTTGCGGAGGCCACCGCGGCGGACGCGGGCCCGGACGATGACGTAGCCGGGCTTGGCCTTGTAGCCGAGCGCGTGGGCCCTGTCCAACCGGAGGGGCCTTTCGACGCGGACGAAGCTTTCGCCGGCGCGCCACTCGATGAGCCGGTGCCAGTTCGGGGACTGGAACGAGCGGTCGGGCTTCTTCCAGGCGTCTGCGAGGTACTTGTAGGCGGCCTTCGACATGGGGTTCACGGTTCCTTTCGGACGTCGGCGCGACCGGGGCCGCGTCGTGGTTGCGGGTTCACTCCCGGAGGAGTACATTCCCGGACCGGAGCTCATCCCGGTGGGTGGAGCTTGGGTCCCCTTGACGGGGAGAGTTCTCGGTCAGAGGGGGCACCTAATTAAGCGTTCGGGTCCGGAAGGTTCCGTCCTAGAGATCTCCGGCCGGTGAAACCGCTGGCCCGCCGACGAGCTCGGTGGTCTTCGTCGTGACGCCGTACGCCTCGACGAAGAGGAACGCGGAGGCCTGGGCCGCGCCGGCAGCCACGAGGTTCCATTCGCCCGCCGCGCCCGTGGCCACCTCGTGGTGTTCGAAATGGGAGCCGGCAGCGGAGGGCCGCCAGGGATACGTGAGGGCCTGCGGGGGCGTCCCGGCGGATTGTGCGAGGTCGATTTCGAAATCCCCTTGGCCTCCTGCGCCGCCGAAGAAACCGACCAGCAGGGTCCCCCCGGCTTGGACCGTGAAGGTGGCCCTTGGCTCGGGGGCGGTCGTCGATGGAGTCGCGGGCGGCACCGCGAACGCGGGGAAGGCCCGGTGGACGCCCTCCTTGAATTCGACGACGGGGACGCTCGCGGTGAGGTTCGATCCCCAGTCCTTGAGCTTGAAGTCGACGTCGATGGGGGCCGTCCCGTCGAAGTCCCATGTGAAGCTCGTGAAGTACCGCGTGACGGGGCTCCAGCCGTGGACGAAGCGCACCTTCTGGTCGACGGCGTTGCGCATCGTCGTCAGGAAACCGGGCACCTCGCCTTTCGGGGTGGGAAGCATCGCGAAGGAGCTCTCGTAGGCAGCGTTGAAGTCGCGGTATTGGGCGGTCCAGGTCTGGTTCTTCATCGGGAACTTGAAGAACGGTACCTCGACGCCGTGGATCATGTGATTGAGCGTCGACTTCGCGACGGGACCGAAGGTCGGGTAATGCGAGAACGCCGCCCGGAGGACGAGGGGTCGCGAATCCGAGGTGAGCACGTAGTTGGAGCCGTCCATGCCCGCGACGACGATGCGCGCGTCGAACGCTTCGCCGGAGCTGTACGTGATCTGGTACTGCCACCAGTCGCCCACCTTCCATTTGGGGGCCGTCGCGCTGCCGTCTGCCGCAAACCCGGGGATGGAGGCGGCGCTGGTTCCGGGGGCCGACGCATCGGTGCCGCGCGCTGACGCGGCGCCACCCGCGGGCTCGTTGTCGGCGCATCCGCTGAGGACCACGCCGACGATGATCGGAACAGAAAGCCACTGCGATCGCACGCGGGACGAGCCGGCGAAAGCGTACTTAACCGTTTTGTGCGACGGCGGGGGCGACCCGGTTTTCCCCGCGCGGGTCGCGGGCGGCGGCGCGACGGTCCGCAGTTTCTTTATACTGGCCACGCGCCTCGACCGAGTGTTGGGTCGGTCCGTCCTAGTCGCCCTCATTGTCTTGCTGATGGGTGCCGGTTGCCTCGCCGAGGCGCCGCCGGCGGCCAAGGCGTCCCCACCCCCGACCGCCTCGGTCACGGAGGACACAGGCGGTGTGGAGGGGATGGTGGTCGACGACGAGTTCATCCCTGTGGGAAACGCGTCGCTCTCGGTCATTGGGTCGACCGTGTGGGCTGTCTCGAACGCGGCCGGCGCCTTCGCCCTGAGCGGACTCCCCGCGGGCGACCACCTCCTCGTCGTGAAGGCCCAGGGCTTCAAGGACCGCAACCAGGGGATCACGGTGCTGCCCGGCGAGGTGTCGAAGGTGCGCGTCGTCCTCGAGGCGGTGCCGGGCCCGGTCCCCTACATCGACGCGTCCTACTCGTACGCCGGCTACCTCAACGTCGCGTTCGCGGCGTCGGCGGGCGGGCAGACCGTCCAGCAGACCGGATCGTCTGGGACGGCCGTGCCCGAGGCGTACCGCTCCAAGAACAGCGGCCCGGTAATCCAGGTCAAGGATGGCTGGCACACGAACCTGTTCGAGATCGCGTGGACGGGCGGAACGGGCCTCGCGGACCAGTTGCGCATGCGGATCGACCTGCCCATCAAGCTCGCCACCGGCAACGGGTACTCCTACAGCCACCAGACGTTTCCCGCGACCGGAAAATCGCCCCTCGCGTACCGGCTGGACGTCGACGGGTACGAGGCGCTTCTTAAGACGACCTCCGGGCTCCACAACATGACGGCGAAGAAGGGTGGCTTCGTGTTCTGGGTTCAACCCTGGACGAGCAGCGGGGCGCCGGTCGGCGTGTTCGCGGACCAGCGGTTCACGTTCTACGCGACGACGAGCTACTACGAGCCGCTTGACCCTTCGTTCGCCCGGACCAAGGGTTGACCGGGGACCCCTGGTTTCGCCGTGGCCAAGCCAAGCTTTTTACCCCCGTGGGTCACCTCGCCATCTATGGGCGTACGGGGTAGTTGGCGGACCGCGGTCGCCGCCTCTTTTCTCTTTCTCTCGTCTGGGTGCGTTACCGGGAGTGAGGAATCGGTCGACCCGACGTTGGCTCCGACGGAATTCCCTTCGGGCGACTCGGCCGTCCCGTCCGAGGGTCCCAAGGGCGAGGTCCTTGAGGGCTCGCAGGGCGCGGTGGAGTGCCAGCGGCCGCAATCCGGCGTGAAGGTCGCTGAGAACCGGATCTATTCGGGGAACGCGCACGCGCACGACGAGTGGGGCGGCGCGACGGAGAAGGTCATCTTCGACGGCGACGTGACGCGGTTTGCGGGCGGCGGGTGGTTCGAGATGCCGGGCGCCGTCGTCATCCCGGGGAGCGGACGGATGAAATTCAAGATCGGTTGGAGCCAGCTGCCGGCCGCGGACGCAAGGACCCTCCAGTACGACATGCCGGGGGACGAGAAGTCGACGAGCGCGATGTACTCGCTCGTGTTCGAGACGCCCGGCCAGGAGAAAACGGTAGAGCTCAACATCAGCAACAACGATCCACCCCATTACGCGAAGACCACGTGGACGTTCAAGATTGTCGAGGCGAAGCAGATCCACATCACGTGGACGATCTTCCGCACCTACGAGTGCCTCCCGATCGACCCCCCGCACTACGACCAGTGGAACGGCGACACCTACCGGGTGTTCTGGGAAACGTCGACGACGCACGACGCGAAGTACGCCTGCCCGCCGGGGCAGGGTTCGACGGGGGGCATCGACGGCGGCTGCTCGGGCTCCGGCGTGTTCTATGGGCATCAGCCAAAGGAGAACACCACGGTCCCCCTGGGCCCGGAGCGGATGGTCGTGACGCTTCGGTGGACGGCCGACCCGAGCTACGGCCAGAAGCTCGGCCTCGCCGTCGCGCCGCCCACGACGCGTGGCGGATCGACCGCGGCGACGTGGGAGCGCGTCACCTCCGTGAAGGAGGTGAACGCGAACACCCGCGAGTTCGAGAAGACGCTTGCCCCCGAAGAATGGGACACGCCGTACGCGTCGAAGACCGCCTGGTCGTTCACGTTCTACATCGACAACGGGAACCTGTACGCTGCGGTCGGGGACACCGGCGCGTTCAAGGGCACGATCAACTGGAAGGTCGAGATTTACTGGGGCGCCTAGAGCACGCTCATGCAGTTGGGGCACGTGGGCGGCCAGGCGCCCCGCGGCGGCCGCACCGTGAGCCCGCAGCGGGCGCAGGTGCGGGCCTGGTCGTGGGGGAAGGTCGCGGCGCCTGGCTGGAGGGCTTTGTTGAACATGGGGTCGCGGGCGGCCGCGTCCTTGCCGATGCGCCGGAAGTAGAACCACCAGAAGACGAACGCCGCGCCCGGGATGAGTAGGAGGAGTCCCAGCTGCAGGGCGGTCCAGCCGTCGAAGGCGGCCCGCTCGTCCGCCCAGAACCCGCGCCGCATGATGTTCGTCCCCTACGGCCTACGCGGCGGTCGCCCGTTGCTCTTTGAGCTCGGCTTCCTTGACCCGCGCGGCCACCAGGCAGCCTAGGCTCACGGTAAAGAGGTTGCTGTTGCCGGCGCGCACCGTGCCGACCTCGAACGGGAACTTCGCCTTGCGCAGACGCTGCTCGAAGGCGGCCACGAACCCGGGGGGGCTCGAGGTGCCGCCCGTGATGACGACGGGGACGGTGATGCCTTCGTCGATGTTGACACGCCGAAGCTCGTTCTCCATCCATCGGGTCGCGTAATCGAGGAGGTTGTCGTAATAGATGGCGAGGGCGGCCTTCACCTGGTTGAGGCCTTCGCGCTTGTCCATGCGGAAGCTCTTCTCCTTCTCGACGGTGACCTTGTCCTTGGTCTGGCCGGTCGCCTCCATGACCTGCATGTCGATCCAGTCGCCGCCGCGCTGAACGCTGAAGCTCGTCAAGGGCACGCCGAGGTGCGCGAGGGCGACGTTCACCATGCCCGCGCCGCACGAGATGCCCATCCCGGTGAACTCCTGGTCCTTGAGTTCCTGGTAGACGACGGTGAGGCCCTCGTTGATGACGTAGGGGTCATAGCCCATCTTTCGAAGGACGTGCTCGAGGATCTTCTGGTGGTAGAGGATGTTCTTCTTCCCGTCGACGGGGTTGCCGGGGCTCGTGGCTTCGCGTCCGTGTTCATGACGGTCGAGAAGTTGAGCGCGTCCTCGCCGACGATCACGTACTCGTTGCCCATCTTCATGTGGAGGATGTTCGCCTGCTGCAGCATCTGGCCTGTGACCTCGTTGGCGTCCATCTCGAGGAACATGTTCCGCTGCTGCTTGATGACGTACTTCCCCTTCTCCAACTGCGTGGAGACGAGATTCATTGTGCCGACGTCGAGACCCTTTGCCATGCTGATGCACCTCGTTGCCCGGATGGTCGATCGTTCGCAACGCCCAGCCGAGCGCCCGGCCGTCGACCCACGGACTATTGCTCATCGAGACCAGTACTTAGAGTCTACCGCCTCGTCGGCCGCCGGCCGACGGGGGCAAGCCGGGCGCCTTCCCGCCGGGCCGGCGTCTCACGCGGCGCAGGGAATGGCCACTTCGACGATGGTCCCACGGCCGTCGTGGACGGGGGCCGCGGAGGCCCACGCCCCGAGTCGCCGGAGGCATTGGCGGACGATGCGGATTCCCAATCCACCGACGGCGGTCGGCGCCGGGAGGAGACCGGCGAGGAAGGGGTTCCCTTGGACGCCGCGGCCGTTGTCGATGACGAAGAAATGGTGTCGAAGCGGCTGGTGGTCGTAGAGCACGTAGGCCGTCGGCTGCGGGTCCTTCGTCGTTGCCGCGGTTGGCCTCGACGTCCGGCGGATCCACGACGCTGATCACGGTGGCAAGCCCGTTCGTCGCAACGCAGACGGGCTCCCTCGCGTCCGGCCCCAGCGTCACCACGTGGACCCCTCGGCAGAGGGACCGCAAGCGGGCGGCCGGGCGATTCGCGCGAGGATTCGATCCGTCCCAACGATGTCCACTTGGTCCACCGCGAGCTCCACGAGGTCGGCGAGCTCTCGCATCGTGGCGGCCCGGCCACGCACCAACGAGTACCTTGCCGCGCGCGCGGGGGGGCCCGCGTTCGCGTCCCCGGAGAGCGACGGGCCGAAGGCCTTGCTCGCCAGCGCGAGCAGGTTGCGGCGGCGATCCGTGCCGCTGAGCGCGACCGCTACCAGTTCCTTCGGGGGGACCGCCACGAACCGCGTCGGATGGGAAGGCTCCTCGCGCACGAGGCCGCGGCGCGCCATGTCCCGAAGGGTCTCGTAGATTCGGCCACGCGACTGGCCGGTCTGCACCCCGAGCTCGCGGGGACTCACGCCCGGCGCGCTGAGCAGGACCTTGTAGATCTCGATCTCGCGGTCGGAGGCTCCCAACTCGGCCAGCGCCTCGGCCGTAGCGTCGCCGAATCCGTCGATTCCCAGCTGCTTCACGAAGCCGTCACCACCGCGGACGCAACCGAGCGCCAGCCAACCGCCTTAGGCCAGCGTTCGCATTTACGTCTTGGTTCTTCGGCCCGAAAAGCAGGTGGCCCTGGCCTGACAGGTAAGGGGGCGGCGTCTCAGCAGGGCCGCGCAGGATGGCGACCGTCGGGCCCGACGGACCGGGCGCGTCGGGCGGTGCGGGGCCGGCGGGTGCGCTGGCGCGCGTGACGGCGTGAAAAGCGGCCCTATTTCTTCGCCGAAGGGGCCAAGGGCGGGGCAATCGCCTTTCCCATCGTCGGGGTCGGCTTCGCGGACATCGCCTTCGGCTTCACGCCAAAGAGCCGCTTGATCGCGTTCCAGAAGCCGCGCTGGGACCGCTGCACCTCGAGCTCCTGCTTCTTCTGGCGGAACTTGAGGAGGGCGTCCGTCGAGTCGTCGACGCCCTTCGTGTCCATCGAGGTCGTGCCCTTGCCGCCGCGGATGGAGCGGAGCTTGTCCGTCGCCATGTCGACCTGCGGTGCGTCGAGGGTGACGCTGCGGGCGACGCCCTTTCCGCCGATGACGGTCCCCGGGGTGAACTCGTCCTTGACGTCGAACTGGATGGAGCCTTTCGACATGGCGTCGCCGCCTTCTCCGCCCCAGCTCACGTTGTAGCGGCGCATCGCGAGCTCGATGTCCTTCTCGATGACCGAGTCGGGGATGTCGTAGTTGTACTCCGAGGCCGTCGCTTCGACGCCACCGCCGCCCACGCCGCCCGTCTGGCGGGAGACCCAGTACCCGATGATGCTCGAGATGGTGCTCGCGACGAGGGCCGCGCAGCCGGCGAGGTAGGGGATGATGGCGTAGGGCTCCTTGGCGACGCCGACGTTCCACTTGTATGGGTAGAGGTACATGAAGACGCCAAGGCCCGTGAGGCACAGGCCGATGCCGATGCCGTCGAGGATCCGCATGGTCCACTTGGTCGGGAGCGCGACGCTGATGCCCATGAGGATCGCGGGCGGCCCGAGCGCCGCGATGATCGCGCCGGTCTCCTTCCAAGGCGCGTTCGTCGCGTTCGTCGACTCGCCGAGGTAGAGCGTGTAGAGCACGATCCCGATGACCGCGAGGATAAACCCCGAGATCATGAGGAAGAAACCGGTATACAGTTCGCCCCGGGATTGCGGCGTCCCGAAGGCGTCTTCGTAGAATTTTTCCAAGCGTCCAGCCATTTTGCGCGCCCCCGACCCGAAGAGCGAGGAAGAGAGATGGGGAAAGAGAGAGGGAGGAGGAATGGGGAGGAGAGGACGGGCGGTGGTGCCTGAATTCAGGCACCACGACGCGCGTTACTTCTTCGCCTCGACGATCTCTTCGAGGGTCTCGGCCTCTTCGGCGCGGGCCGCGACGAGCGTGCCCATGGCGACCGAGTAGAGTGGGCTGCGGGCCATCTTGATCTTGCCGACCTCGAAAGGCATGCTGACCTCGGAGATCTTCTTCTCGAAGAGCTCCTTGAAGCCCTTCGGGGCGCTCGTGCCGCCCGTGATCGCGATGGGGACGACGAGGCCTTCCTCGACGCGCGCCTTCGTCAGTTCCCGCTGGAGGGTGCGGATCACGTACTCGATGAGGTTCTCGTAGTAGATCGTGAGCGCGCCCTGCACCTCGCCCAGCTGGGCGTCGAGGTTGATCTCGAACTCGCGCTCCTTGATCGCGGTGACCTTGTCCTTCGTCACGCCGGTAGCCTCGGCGACGTTCTGGTCGATCCAGTCCCCGCCGCGGGCGACGGACATCGTCGTTACCGGGACGCCGTAGTGCGCCAGGCAGACGTTCGTCATGCCGGCGCCGAACGAGATTCCCATTCCGGAGAACTGGTTGTCGGCGAGCTCCGAGTAGACGACGGCCATGCCTTCGTTGATGACCTTGGGGTTGTACCCAATCTTCCGCAGCATCGACTCGACCATCTTCTGGTGGTAGAGGACGTCCTGGCCCGTGTCGACCGGGCGCGCCGGGGACGTGTAGTAGATGAGCTCCTTGTCCTTCCGGGGCTTGCCGACAAGCCGCTCGATGATGAGCCGGATCATCGGGATGGCGGACTTCTCGTCCCGCGACAGGATGCCGCGCTGCATGGGGCGGCGCGTGGACGTGTTGAAGAAGTTCGCGAAGTTGAGGGCGTCCTCGCCAACGATGTACACCTGGTTGTCTTTCTTGATGTACAAGACGTCGCTGCGGGCGAGCATCTTCTCGGCCACATCGCTGTATTCGATCTCCACGAACAGGTTGCGCTGCTGCGTCAACGTGGTCTTGTCGCCGTGCCGCTCTGCGGCAATGATGTTCATTGTCCCGACGTCTAGTCCCTTCGCCATTTTGATCCCGGCCTCCTATGGGCTTACTCCGAGCCTTGCATCCGTATGGATTTAACCGTGTGGGTCCGCGAAGGCGTGAGAAGCGTTGGCAACCCACGCCGTGGGCGTGGCCACTCGTTTAATCGGCGAGCCCGCCGATTCAAGGCGCCGTATATCTCCCTTGTGCAGGGCCCCGGAACGTCGAATCGGCCTCGGTTTCCGGTGAACCGGACCCCCGGCGCATGTTAACCCGGCCCCTCAAGGTTGACCTGTGCAGGAAAAGGTGCGGGGGTTTAGCCGCCCCCCGGCCCGCCGGGGCCACGATAAACCTTGATAACCCGGAGGGCGCATCGAAGGCGTGCGCGGGTCCCGCCCCCCACGACCAGGCGTCGTCCGCGGTTCGCGATTCGGTGAGATGGGATGGCAACGGTCCACGTTGGGCCAAAAAAGCGGCGAGTTCACGGCGGCGCAGCTCTCGGAGACCCTCGAGAAGCTGTTCAAGGGCGAAGGCAAGCGGCTCGAGAAGTTCGCCGCGCAGCACTGCGTGGCGAACGCCGAGGCGACGGGCTCCAAGCACTACAACTACCTCTTCCGCGTGGGCGCCGGCCGGTTCCGCATGTGGAAGCAGGGCGACCCGATCGAATACACCCATGCCTCCTCGCCGACGATGCCGGAGGTTTCAAGGGTCCCGCCCGAGCACAAGTCGCTGTACACGACGGGGAGCCGGTTCCCTGCCGAGCTGCGGCCCGTGGAGGTCGCGGCGAAACCCGCGGAAACGAAGGCCGAGAAGACGAAGCACGAGGCCGGGAAGAAGCCGACGCCCGTGATCACGGAGACGGGGACGCGCCAGTACCCGACGCGGGGACTCCTCATGGCGGAGGGGCTCGACGAGAACGTGCCGGCGAACCTCGCGCGCAGGACGATCTTCGACATGCTCTTTCTCGAGATGGGGAAGATCGGCTCCCGGCTCGAGAGCCAGCAGAGCGAGAACTTCGTCATCAACCTCGAACCGCACACGGGCATGGTGGCGACCCGGAAGAACGTCATGCTCAAGCTGCCGAACGGGACGGCGGTCTCGCACATGACGGACATCCTCATCGAGGCGGAGAACCCGTCCCGGAGCCTCTACATCGACATCGTCGAGTCCTACGCGCCGCCGGAGGACGTGAAGTCGCATGCGTTCGACGCGATGCATCTGCGCAAGGACGGCAAGCAACGCTACGGCATCCTCGTCTTCCTTCGCGGCAGCCACGGCATGCTGCAGGAGCAGGCGGAGGCCGTGGCGTACCCCTACGACTTCTTCTTCGGCCAGGATTCCGCCCACGTCAAGGACCCGAACAAGTTCTACGCGCTCAAGGCGCAGGTCCTGGCGTGGCTCGGCGGCAAGGTCAAGCAGGACCGCGCCGGCGCAACGTGACGACCGCGATGAGCGCCGCCGCGAAAAGCCAACCGACCGGCATCGGGATTTTCGGCGCCGGCGGCGGCCCCGCAGGGTCGGTCGCGTTGAAGACGACCTTCGCGTCGAACATCGCCTGCGCGGGCGGGATCGCGCCGGTCCCGCGGCAAGGGTCGCCCGAGGGCAGGACCAGGTTCGCCTTGAACTGGACGAGGACGAGGGTCTCGTTCGCAAGCCCGTCGGCGGTGACGGTGAACGAGGTTTCGCGGCGGCCCGAGTAGGGCCCGCCGGCCGCCCCGGCCGTGTTGCCGTACGCGCCCGCGGGCACGTCGAACCGGACAAAGGGGCCCCCCGGCGTGACCGTGACCGTGGCGTTCGCGGTCGCGTTGGCCGGCGGCGTCGCCGTTCCGCTGAGGTCGGCCCGGAAGCTCGCCGAGCTCGTGCACGCAACGTTCGAGAGCGTCAGGAAGAGGACGATCGGGAGCACCTGGGCCGAGCCGGCCGCCGCGACGATGCCCTCGGGGCCGTCGCCGAAGCGGAGGCCGGAGGTGGGGGCCTGGGCCTGCGCGCCCGGCACGAAGAGGAGCAGAACGAGGATGACGACCGCGGGTTTCTGCATCGAGTGTCGGGCGCGCCAAGTCCGGGGGCGGTTAAAATGGGTTGTGGCGCCGGCTCGGCGCTTCGTCGCCACCGGACCACCCGCAAAAAGCTAAATGGGTGGTGCCGCCATTCAAAAACGATTCCGGGACGGATTTTGGATGGGTGTCGCCGACAAACTCGCCGCCATGGCCCAGTACGCGAACGAAGTGCAGGACCTTCTTGACAAGGAGGTCGAGCTCCTCGACTTCGCTAAGCGAGGGGACGCCAACGGGCAGGAGCAGTTGGTAGCGCTCACGAAGACCGGGACGCTTGTCTACCCCAAGCCGGAGCATGCCGCGACGTTCGCCGTCGGCGGCTGGTGGTTCGCGACGCTCGTCCGGGAGGGCGGGAAGATCTACGCCGTTCCGATCACGAAGTTCTCGCCGGACCTTTACTTCGAGGCGAAGCCCATCGAGCGCCTCTGGGTGGAGAAGACGTTCGAGCGCGAGCAGAAGCAGTTCACGACGGAGGTCCAGGGCGACGTCATCGAGTGGACCCCCATCAGCCGCGAGATCACGATCCAGCCCAACGGCCGCGTCGACCTCGGGGAGTTCGCGCAGCACTTCAACGGCCGGGCCTTCGCGAACGTCGGCAAGGCGAAGGGAGAGGCGGCGCCGCTTTTGGGCATCGCCCCGACGCAGTCGCCGAACGCGTACAAGGTCGAGTCCGACCAACTCGTCGTCCCTCGGCTCGACAAGATGGTCCGATTGACCGGCCCGACCACGTTCCCGGCCGAGTGGAACGACGAGCGGAAGATGCTGCTCGTCTACCTCGAGGGCGTCGTCCTCCCAGCGAAAGCATAGGGGCCTTCTTCGGCCGCCAGCGCCTCCATCCAGGCCCGTTCAAAGGTTCTTCTGGATGTCGTTGATCGAGTGGTCGACGTGGTATTCGAGTTCGATCTTTTTCCCGCGCGTCACGGGCCCGGTCCGCTTCACGCTGTGGATCCGGATCGCGACGGGCGCGTCGAGGAGGTCGAGGAGCTTGTCCATGCGCTTGGCCAGGCCGAGGATCTTGTTGACGGGGTAGGTCTTGTTGAACCGCTTCGACGCATCATCGGGTGTGAGAATCTCGATCTTAAGGGCCATTGCGACACCGCCATCCCCCGGCAGGCCTTGCCGCCGGTTAGGCCTCAATGCACCCCAGCGGGGTGATTAACCTTTGCTTCGGTCGCCGGCGGCGGCCGGGAGGCGTCAACCGACGTTGCGCGCGTCCCGCACGAGGTAGGCGCCGGCGTCGCGGTACCCGAACCGGCGGTAGTAGGGCTTCACGCCGGGCCCGCTGATCACAAAGAGCCTCCCGAGCCCGAATTCGTCCCGCGTGAGCCGCCAAGCCTCGTCGAGGAGCCGCTGTCCGAGGCCTCGGTGCTGGAATTCCCATAAGGGGGCGTCCCCGATGGGCACCATCGGCCCGTTCACCTTGAGTTCGCGGACCATGGCGGAGGGCTCGGCGGCGAGTTCGGCCCGGTGGGGCCGCGCGAGGACGCGAAGCCGCAGGTACGCCGCGATGAGGTCGCGGGCGGGGTCCTCGTAGGCGAGGAACACCTCCTGGCCGCCGGAGGCGTCGTAGTCGCGGCGGACGAGCTCGAGGTCCTCCGGTCGCGGCGGGGCGTCGCCTTTGAGCGCGCGGAGGCCGACCTCACGGCAGCGGATGCAGCGGCAGGACACGCCGTATTCCCGCCTGAGGAGGTCGAGGGCGATCTCCCGCACGTTGGACTTGTCGATGCCGGCCTCGATCATGGGGACGGGGATGTCGCGGTCGATGCGCATGATGCGGACCCAGGGGGGCACGTGGCGCTTCGCCTCGGCGATGACCCGCGCCGCCGTCGCCGTATGGTACGGCTCGTACTTGCCCTGCTGCCATTCCTCGAAGAGGGCCGTGCCCTTGATGACGAGCGTGGGGTAGATCTTGAGCATGTCCGGGCGGAACGCCTGGTCGGCAAACAGGCGCCGGAAGTCCTCGACGTCCCGTTGGGGGTCGCTTCCGGGGAGCCCGGGCATCATGTGGTAGACGAGCTTGAGCCCCGCGTCCTTCGCGAGCTGCGTCGCGCGGCGCGTGGCGTCGAGCGTGTGGCCGCGGTGCACCCGTTCGAGGACGTCCTCCTGCAGGGTCTGGGCGCCGAGTTCGAGGCGGGTGGCGCCCGCATCGAGGATGACGTCGAGGTGGGCCTCGAGCGCCCAGTCCGGCTTGGTCTCGATCGTGAGCCCGATCATCCGGGAGGGTGCGGTCTCGTTCCGGCGCATCGCGTCCTCGAGGTCGGCGGATCCGGCCTCCGCGCGGCCTTCGTCGTTGAGCGCGTCGTAGCAACGCTGGAGGAAGCGCCGCTGGTACTCGACGTCCCGGGCGGTGAACGTGCCGCCCTGGACGATGAAGTCCACCTTGTCCGTCGGGTGGCCGATCGTCCGCAGCTGGCGGATGCGGTCGGCCGTCTGGGCGTAGGGGTCGTGTTCGAGGCGGGCGGCGCGCTGGGCCGCCGGTTCGAAGCCCGTGTAGGATTTCGCGCTGTTGGTGTTGGGCCCGCCGGGACAGTAGGTGCAGGTGCCGTGCGGGCACCAGGAGGGGCTGATCTGGACCGTGACGATCGCGACGCCCGAGGCGGTGCGGGTGGGTTTGAGCTGCAGGAGGGGTCGGTAGGCCTCCCGCTCCGCAGGCGGCAGGCTTTGCCATAGGTCGGCGTCCGTGGGTAGCATCCGGGCGTTGTGTTGGCGCGCGAGCCGGAGTTTCGCTGCTTGGACCTCGTTCTTCGTCCGCAGGCGGCCGCTGCGGATTTCGCCGAGGATCGCCTCGTGCACGTCCACGGATCGCGAACCAGCCCCGGGTTCCTTAAATAGGCTCGGTTGGCTTGCCGTCGCCGCGATGAGGAAGACGGACCCGAAACACGCCGCCGCGCCCAAGACGGAGGACGCGGCGCCGACGCCCAAGGAGATCGCGGAGCTTCGCGAGAAGGTCAAGGCGCTCGAAGGGGAGAAAGAGGCGCTCCTGCAGGAGGTCCGCGAGGCGCGGGAAAAGCAGCTTCGCGCCCGGGCGGATTACGACAACCTGGTGAAGCGTTCGTCGCGGGAGGCCCAGGACACGGTCCGGTACGTGAAGGGCGGCCTCCTGCTTCGGGTCGCGGACCTCGTGGAGACGCTCGAGAAGCTGGCCCACGACCTGCGATCGAAGGCGGGCTCCGACGCGCGGGGGATCGAGCTCGTGCTCGAAGACGGCCGCAAGCTCCTTCGCGAGGAGGGCCTCGCGGAGATCCCGACGAAAGGCAGGCCGTTCGACTATCGCCTCCACCAGGCCGTGGAACGCATGGAGACGCGCGACCATCCCGAGTCCACGATCCTGGACGTCGTACAGCGGGGCTACAAGCTCGGGGACGACGTGGTCCGGCCCGCACTCGTGCGCGTAGCCGCCGCCCCCCATCCGCACCCGCCGACGCCGCCGTCGGACATGAAGGAGTAGGGCGCCGCCGGCGAAGGCCTTTAAACACGCGAGGGGGCTTCGCGCCCGATGGGCCACGGTGCGGGGCAGAAGGTCCCGTTCGAAGGGTTGGCGCGGGCGATTGGCGCGGTGAGCCTGTTCGCGAGCCGGAACGCGAAGGTGACCCTGGTCTTCATCGCGCTCGTAACGAGTTTCTTCGTGGTCGGGGCGACGAAGCTCACGACCAACGTGGACGTCGCCGACGTCCTCCCGCGGGGCGACGGGAACACGACGGCCGCGCACACGCTCACGGACGAGTTCAAGAGCGCCTTCACGCAGCAGGTCACGCTCCAGTTCCACGTCGACGTCTCCTACACGGGTCCGACCCAGTTCCAGTGCGGGCCCAACTGGGTGAAGGACAATCAGGAAAAGCTGGCCTTCCGGCGCACGACGCCACAGTGCGGCAACATCACGGACGAGGACTACATCCGTGCCGTCGACCAGGCGCTTCACAAGATCCGGGAGTACGACGAGCTCATCGCGAGCACGATCGCGCTCTCCGACCTGTTCCGTCTCATCAACTGGACGATCGCCGGTGGCCAGGAGGCCTCGGATTCCGCGTATTCGCTTCCCGACACGTCGCGCGAAGGCGAAATTCTGTACTCGGCCGTGCACAACGGCGCGGTGCAGGCGATCCTGAGCGCGCTCGACGCCTTGAGCTCCCCCAGCTGGTCGGGCACGGCCGCCCTCAACATGCCGGCGGCCGACCAGACGGCGAGCATGGCCGAGATCGGTCGGCGCGCCATTGCGGCCCGCGACAAGTACCTCGAGTGGGCCGAGTCGGACCCGAGCGCGTACAAGGTGTTCACGGGCGGCAACAAGCCCCTCATCACGGTGGAGCTTCCGGTCGCGAACGCCCATTCGAGCGAACTCACCAAGGAGGATTTCTCGCGCCTCTTGCCGATCATCGCGGCCTTCATCATTCTCTGCCTCTTCATCGCGTTCCGCAACGTCGGCGCCACCGTCATCGCCTTCGGCTCGCTCGCGATCGGCGTCGTCTGGACGTACGGGGCGGAGGGCTTCCTCGGGATACCTTTGAACCCGCTCAACCTCACGCTCATGCCTCTCATCATGGGCGTCGGCGTCGACTATTCGATCCACATCGTCAACGAGTTCATCGAGCACAAGGCGCAAGGCCTGGGGAACGCGAGCGCGTTCCGCGAGGTTGGCCGGCGGGCGGGCGTCGCGCTCTTCGTGGGGACCGCCACCACCGTGCTGGGCCTGATCGTCATGGTCGTGAGCCCGAGCGCGCTCATCGCGGAGTTCGGCGCGCTCGCCGCGATCGCGATGGCCGTCATCTACGTCATCGCCTTGACCTTCATCCCGGCGGCTCTCACGCTCTGGCCGACGACGGACAAGATGGGGGCGAGTTTCCGCCCGAGCCGGCTCATCGAGGCGATCACCGCGGGCGTAAGCCGGATGCGGGTCGTCATGATCCTCATCGTCCTCGCCCTATCAATCGTCGGGACCATCGCCAGCGCGGGCCTCTACAACGAGGCCTTCGGCGACCCAGGCCGGAACTACCTTCGCTCCGACCCCGTGCGGGTGGAGCACGAGCAGGGCCTCCAGTGGTTCTACGAGACGCCGGATCCCGACGTGAAGGCGAACGTCATCGTGTTCCAAGGCGACCTCACGGACCCGGCGGCCCATCGGTACATGCGGGCCCTCGAGGCGGAGCTCAAGAAGAAGATGGACGGCGTCGCGGCGCATCCGCGCGTCATCGCCGACACGCTTCGGACGATCCCCTTCCTCATGGAGACGTGGCTCACGGTGAAGGACGGCGGCGATGGCGCGCTCTTGTTCCTGGCCCAGGGCCGGACCGGTCCCGCGCCGTACCCGGGCACGGCCGACGAGATCGAGGCGGAGTTCAACGCGTTGTACGCGAGCCCCATGAAGGAGCTTGGCAGCATCTTCACGAACGGCAAGGAAGGCGGCTACGACCTTGGGGTCATGACGTTCAGCGTGCGGGCGGCCACGTACAAGGAGGCGGAGCAGGTCTGGGGGCAGATCTGGGGCTTCGAGGCGAACGGGGTGCACGTCCCGGGGGCCCTCGACAACGTGAGCCACCTCAAGCCGGGCGACATGAAGATCGCCTTCGTCGGCAACACGGCGACGAACTACCTGTTCGTCGCGAAGGAGGTCCCGTGGGTGCTCTACATGGGCGTGGGGGCGACGTTCGCGCTCATGGCGATCGTGATCCCGTTCTTCCGAAGCTTCCGGGCCGTCTTGTGCGTGGGCGTCGTGAGCTATGCGACGACGGCCTGGTGGCTGGGGCTCCTTCCGAGCCTGGGCATCGGCATGGCGATCACGCTCGTCATCCCGATCGTCTTCATCATCGCGCTGGGGACCGACTATTCGGTGCACCTCATATGGTCGTTCAAGCGGGCCGGCAACGTCCGCGAGGTGTTCCGGACGACGGGGAAATCCATCCTGTTCAGCTGGCTGACCACGATCGGGCCCTTCCTGATCTTCGTGTTCATCCAGGACCTCAGCGTCCGTAAGACAATGCTCGCGACGGCGCTCGCGATCACGATCATCTTCTTCGTCACCATCATGACGGTCCCGGTGTTCTATCCGTTGGAGCCGCGCGAGAGCTCGCCGCCCGGGGCGGCGCCTGTCGACCCGCCGCCGGCGACCGCCGCTCGGCCTGCACCGCCGGACGCATCATCGTGAAGGGCGCGTCCCGGCCACGCTCGGCGTCCTAGAGCAGCCAACCGAACGTGACGTAAGCCGCGAGCACGAACAGGAAGCTGTGCCGCAGGCCCTGGATGGCCCGGCCCGTCTGCATGAGGCCCGCGAGGAGGCCGTTGCCGAGGCCTTGGACGAGCGCCGCGAGGAAGTAGAACCCGCGGTACTCTTCGATGTCGAGGACCTCGAGGATCTCCGTGCCCGCGGGCCCGGCGGCGCGCGCGAGCTGGCCCGCCCGCAGGATCTCGGGCACGAACGACTTGTACAGCACGGCCACGATTCCGAGGAAGATCGCGAGGCGGCCGCGAGGAGGACGTCGGTCGTGTTGCCGCCGCTCTTTCCGGCCTGGATGATGAGGCTCGCGGTCCGCTGGACGAGGGGCGTCTGGACGCGTTCCGCAAGGAGCCGGAGGGCCTCCTCGAAGGAGAGGTTCCAGCTCAGCTGATCGGCCATCTTCCGGATCTCGGGCGTGAGTTCGCCGTATTCGCCGCGGGCGCTGATGGCGACGCTCGCGTTAAGCGTGAGTCCGCTCTTGTGGCTCGCGGCGAGGTCGCGAAGGAACTCCGGGAAGCGGGCTTCGAGGTTGCGGATGCGTTGGCCGCGGCGGTGGACGTAGAAACCGTAGGGGCCGAGGCCGAGAAGGAGCCCGAGCGCGAAGACATCGATCCAGGCGCCGGATCCGAGGCCGCCCACGTTCTTGCCAAGGTACAGGACGAGCGCGAGGCCCAGGAGGACGCTCGCCGCCGCGGTGGAGCCGAACAGGACGAGCTTGCCGCCGCGGGTCTCCTCGGCGGTGAAGCCTTGGTACCGGAACTGGTCTTCGCTTCGGGCGAGGCGGAGGCTCACCCAGATGCTGCCTCCGAGGGCGGCGAGGATGAAGGCGACGACGCCGACCTGCAGGGGTTGGCGGAAGCCTTGCGCCCCGACGCCAAGAAGGAGGAGGACGAGGACGACGAAGAAGAGCAGGGTGAAGGCGGCGACCGCGGGAACGAAGAACG
>JACPAO010000019.1 GCA_016180755.1 Methanobacteriota archaeon | reverse complement strand
CGCGGCGCATGCGTTCACGGCTCCCGCGCGACGGTCTTGATGATGAGCGCGAACGCGCCCTGGGCGAGGGGGAGCACGAGCAGGATGACGATGTAGCCGACGCTCAGCAGGCTCGCGCCGGTCTCGCCGAAGCTCGTCATCACGCTCAGCATGACGAGGAGGAAGAGCGGCGCGGCGACGACGGTGACGACGAAGGACTCGCTGATGAGGCCGAGCTGTTCGAGGAACTGTTTCTGCTCCTGGCGGTTGTCGACGGCGTACTGGTCGGCCTTGGTGCGGAAATAGTTCTTGAGGTCGCCGCCCGAGGTGGCCGTGATGACGGCGCCCTGGAGGAAGTCTTGGAACTTGACGCTGGGCGTGCGGTCGATGGCGGCGGTCAAGGCGCCGACGACGTCGCGTCCGAGGAGGCGCAGGTCGCGGGTGATGAGGCCGGCCTCGATCGCGACCTCGCCGTAGATCGGCTCGGCGGCGAGGGCCGCAAGGGTCTTGTCGATCGTGGTGCCGGCGCTCGCCATCGTCGCGACGAAGTTGAGGGCGTACGGGAGCTTGACTTCGATGTCGCGGGCACGCGTGTTCGCGCGCAGATCGGGCAGCGCGAAGGCGAGGAGGTAGATGGTGGCGGCGAGGACGAAGGGCAGGGGCGCGAGCAGGAGCAGTCCGGTCGTGGAGACGTTGATGAGGTCGAGCGCGCGGAAGGCGACGAGGAGGCCGATCGCGACGAGGCCGAGGACGAAGGTGAGGGTCATGTTGAGGTAGGCGAAGCTTAGGTAGACCTCGGGCCGAAGCTTGATGTTGGCCTTGAGGAGGGCGACGCGGAGGCGGTCGTTGCTGCGGGCGGTTCCGGCCACGAGCGGCCCGAACGCCCGGAAGGCGAGGCGCTGGTAGGGGCTAAGGGGCAGGCGGGGCGCCTCCCGTGGCGGCGTCGCTCTCCTGGATGCGCTGCAGGAGGGCTTCGGGGTTGCTGTAGTACGCGCTCACGACGTTCACGACGTCGCCGATCTTCCGGATGCCCTTGCGGACCATCCATTCGATGACGCGCGTCCGCTGCTCCCATTTCTGCTCGATCTGTTCGGCGGTGAGGTTGCGGCGTTCGCCGATTCGTTCGAGGATGTGGCTCTTTCCCAGGAACTGGATCTGGTCCGTCGCGCCGTCGCGCTCGAAGACGGTGTTCGTGAGAAGGTCCTTGGTGTCGGGGTCGATCCCGACGATCTCGACGACCTCCTTGACGCGGCGCACGAGGCGGTTGTTGACGCGCGTGCTCGCCTGGATGGAGACGGCCCCCAGCGTCTGGAGCATGATGCGGGGGACGTTGATGGGCGGGTTCTCGAGGCGGTAGACGGCGCTCTGGACGCTGTCGGCGTGCACGGTCGAGTAGGTGGCGTGGCCGGTGGCCATCGCCTGGAAGAGTGTGAGGGCCTCGGCCCCGCGGACCTCGCCCACGATGAGGTACTCGGGCCGCTGCCGGAGGGCCGACTCGAGGAGCTTGTACATGTCGATGGTGCCGGCGCCCGAGTCGCCGCCGAAGGCGGTACGCGTGAGCCCGGGGATCCAGTTCTCGTGGCTGAGGTTGATCTCGCGCGTGTCCTCGATGCTGACGATCTTTTTCTGGGGCGGGATGAAGCAGCTCACCGCGTTGAGGGTGCTTGTCTTGCCGCTTGCCGTGCCGCCGCCGATGAGGATGCTCGACCCGTGTTCCATGGCGAACCAGAAGAAGGCGGCAAGCTGCGGGCTCATGGTGCCAAGCCTCACGAGGTCGGGCGGCGTGAGGGGGTCGGCGCGGAACTTGCGGATCGTGAAGGTCGAGCCGCGGGTCGTGATCTCCTTCGAGAGGCTCGCCTGGAGGCGGCTCTTGTCGGGCAGCGTCGCATCGAGGAGGGGGTCTGCGATGCTGATCTGCTTGCCGCTGCGTTGGGCGAGGCGGATGACGAACGCGTCGAGGGCGTACTCGTCCGGGAAGACGACGTTGGTCTTGATGGATTCGTATTGGCGGTGGAAGAGGAAGACGGGGATGGCGGGTCCGTCGCAGCTGATGTCTTCGATGAGGGGGTCCCGCATGAGGATGTCGATGGGGCCGAAGCCCAAGAAGTCGCGGACGACGTAGTGCTGGATTCGTCGGCGGCTCACGCGGTCGACGGGGATGTTGTGGTCGAGGATCACGTGGTCGACGGCGTCGAGTAGGTACGTCTCCCAGTTCTCGTCTTCGAACGCGGCGCGGCCCTCCATGGTGCGGACGAGGGTGTCCCGGATCAGTTCGAGGGTGTCGGTCTCGGCCGGGCTGAGGCGGGGCTCGAGCACCTCGTAGAGGTAGAGGCTCGTGATTGGGTCGAAGAGGATCCGGACGTAGCTCACGCCTTCCTGGACGGGGTTGAACTCGACCTGCTGGATGTCCGGGCGCGGCAATGGCGGCACGTCCGTGATGGCCCGTGCGGGGTCGAGCCCGAGATGGCTCGCGTTCGCCTGCACGCGCGCGAGGTGGGCCTCGATCTCCCTCTCGATCTTCTCATGGTCGAGGGTCCTCCGCTTCTTGTCCCGTTGCCGCCGCTGCTCGGGGCCGGAGGCCGCCGGCATGGCGCTGCGGACCCTCTTGATCTCCTTGAGGAGCCGGTCCGTCTGCGGGTCCTTCTCCATTGGGGCGGCCGGCACCGGATGGGACGTGGGCGCGTGAAGGACAGGAGGGTCGTGGACGGCAGGTGGCCCGCGCGGAAGGGGCTCGGCGGCGGGGCGGGCGATGAGCGTCATTTCCTTGGCGGAGGATTCGTGGGCCTGCTCGCGTGCCTTACGGATTCCGGCCGACAGCGGCGAGCGGGCCTTCTCCTCGCGTTTTCGCGCGTCGTTCTCGTTTTCGCTCATTCGGGTTTCATCCTTTCACGTCGACTTCGATGTTGGCCTGCCGGAACGTGAGGTAGAGGTCGTATTGGTTCGGGTCCGCGTTGAGCCCGTGGAGGGTGAGGGTCGCGGTCGTCGCGGTGACGGCGGTCTCGTAGTTCGTCGGCGAGGCGTAGCCGGCGAGCGCCGCCAGTTCGTCGTTCCATAGCGTCGTCCACAGGCTCGGGTGTTCGGTATCGACGCGGTACACGAGGCGGTTGGCCTGGCCCGTGAGTCGGCCCGTGGAAACGGTGTTGGTGTAGGCCACGGCGGTTCCGGCGCCTTGGAAGGACGCCTGCGCGCCCGTAAGGGTGGGGACCGTGATGGTGACGACCGTGGTGCTTCCGGCGAGGCTCGCGTGGAACCCCGGGTTCACGCGGAACGTGGCTCCGTCGGCCTGGGCGAGCAGGAGGCCGCCGTGCTCGATGCGGAATTCCTGCGAAGGGAAGCGGTTGTTGGTGGCGCGGTAGTCAAGCAGGCCGCCGAGGTAGGTGGCGAGGTAGTCGGTTCGTTCGACGCCGCTGCTTCCGACCACGACCTGGGTGCCGGACTGGAGGTAGGTCGCGGCGTAGTCGGCGGTGATGTCGAGATTGGACGCGCCGCTGTCCACGTTCGCGACGGCGAACGTCAGCCGGATTGGGGCGAGGGCGGAGGCGAGGACCTTGTCGAAACGGTAGTCGGAGCGCAAGGCGTCGACCCAGTAGGGCGCCTGGCTTTGGTCGTTGGCGAAGAAGAGCGCGTTGTCCACGAGGACGGTGCTGGTGGCGTCGCGGGTCCGGATGTTGATGCGCCAGTCGTTGGCGCCGGCGGTGCTGACCAGGAGGCGAAGGTCGCCGGCAAAGGCGTTGTTCTTGTCGGTCGCGGTGATGGTGACGGCGTCGCCCGCATGGTTCTGGTTGAGGCTCGTGAGTCGCAGGCGGAGGCTGTACGTGGCGGCCACGTTCTCGACGTTGACGGCGCCGCTGATGCCGGTCCACGTCTCCGAGAGGCCGATGTGGCTCGTCCCGTTCTCGGCCTGGACGAGCAGTTTGGGGGCGCTCAGGGCGACGAGTCGGTTGCCGGGGACGAACTGGAAGACGCCGGGCGGCGTGTTTCGGTCGAAGATGTTGGTGCTCGTCGCGGCGAGGCTCACCGGGTTGGCGATGGGGACGCTTGTGCGGTTGTCAATCTGGCGGTCGACCTCAGATTTCAGGGCGGCGAGCTGGGCTTCGACGAGTCGCATATGGGCGGCTTCGCGGTCCTTCTGCCAGATGGGGACGTAGTCGACCTCGATCGTGACGAGGGTGGCGACAAGGAGGCCGAGGATGAGGATGCCGCCGACCACGACGCTGACGCCGTCCTCCTGCGCGCGGAACGGGTGGCGGCTCAATTGGTCTTCACCCGCACGTACTCCAGGAAGAGGTTTCCTTGCGTGGCGCCGCCGACGGTGGTGTCCGTGAAACGGATCCGGGGCGAGCCGCTTTGGTATTCTGCGGGGAGGGTGAGGCTGCAGGTGTAGGTGGCGAGGGCCGCGGAGTTGAGGATGCCCGTGCAGGTCCGGTAGGCGCTGCCGTCCCAGACTTGCACATTGAAGGTATCGCCGGTCGTGCGGTAGCGCAGTTCGAGCACTTGGGTGGTGCCACTTGGCACTCCGGCGAAGTCCATCTGCACGTCGGTGGAGTACGCGGCGGGGCCGGAGTACGTGACCTCGGCCCAGACTCGGTCGAGGCGCCAGGTGCCGTCGAAGGCGCCGATCTTAAGGGTCTGGACGCGGCCTTGGAGGTTGTTCACGTCGGTCCAGGACCACGAGCCGCCTCCGGGCCGCGCGTTGGTGATGTCGTATTGGATCGTGACGTCGCTGCCGGAGCCGGAGAGCCCGGACGTGATTGTGTTGCAGGTGCCGCCTGCGAGGCAGGCCTGGAGTTGGAACTGGTCGTCGACGTAGGGCGAGAGGGAGGCCTCGCCCTTGAGGACGACGGCCGTGATCGTGCCCGGTGAGCCGGTCTGGTCGGCGAGACTGTACTCGATGAAGGTGTTCTGGGCCGTCGTCGTCGCGTACACGTTGTCGGAGGTGAGCCCGTTGTTTCCGTTGCTCCACGAGCCGGCGCTCACGACGGCCGTGGCCGCGTAGGTGTTGGTGCTGCCGCCGCCCCCGCCGATGTTCCCTTCGGCGACCGTCGCGACGGCGTCCGCGTCGGAGGCGCTCTGGGCGTTGCCGAAGTTCGTGACGGTGCCGGTCGTGGGCGTGTTGCTGTTGACGTAGGTGTAGACCGTGACGAGCTGGATGGCGTCGGATTGGCGCGTGCTCGTCCCGGTGTTCCCGTTGAGGTCCTTCATCAGCCGGAGTTCGTACTCGAGCGTCTTGCCTCCCTGCGAGCTCCAGCCTTGGTCTGGGATCGCCTTTTGCCAGGTGTTGGCGCCGGTCAGGGTCATGGCGCCACCGTTGGTGAAGGCGGGGTTGGTCCCGTCGTTGACGCGGTAGTGGAGTTCGGGGTTGGCGGCGTTGTCGACGCCGGCGCAGTTGTCGGTGAGAACCGCCGTGATGGTCACGGCGCCCACGGTGCCGCTTGAGACGTCGTTCGGGCTTTGGGTCCAGGTCTGGACGGTCGGCGCCTGCGTGTCTCCGGCGCAGCTGGAGGCGATGACGTCGGATTGGCGCGTGCTGGTGCCGGTGTTCCCGTTGAGGTCCTTCATGACCCGAAGCTCGTATTCGAGCGTGTTGCCGGATTGACTGGCCCAGTTTTGGTCGGGGATGGAGCGCCGCCAGGTGTCGGTCGCCGTGCGGCTCATGGGCCCCGCGTTGGTGAAGGGCGGGTTGGGGTCGCCCGAGCTCGTGATGCGATAGTTGAGTTCGGGGTTCGCCCCGTTGTCGACTCCGGCGCAGTTGTCGGTGAGGACGGCGGTGACGGACACCGCGCCGGTCGTCGAGGCGGTGACGTCGGCCGGGTTCTGGGTCCAGGTTTGGACGGTCGGGGCCTGGTTGTCGGAGCCGCAGTCGGTCTGGATGGCGTCGGCGCTGACGGCGCTGTCGCCTTGGTTGAGGCGCACGTCGCGGATCGGGCCGATGTAGTATTGGAGGGTCTTGCCGACGAGGCTGGACCAGGTCTGGGACGGGACGCTACCTTGCCACGTGCTCGTCGCGGTCAGCGTCATCGCGCCGGCGTTGGTGTAAGCGGGGTTGGTGCCGTCGTTGATGCGGTAGTAGAGGTTGGGGGTGAAGGTCTGGTCGACGCCGGAGCACGCGTCGGAGACGAGCGCAGTGACGGACACGGCGCCGGCGGTGGTGCTCTTTACGTCCACGGGGGATTGGGTCCAGCTCTGGACGTAGGGGGCGGTGAGGTCGCCGTTGCAGGAGGCGGCAAGGAGATTGGTGCTGACGAGG
Source organism: Methanobacteriota archaeon (assembly GCA_016180755.1). Taxonomy (GTDB): domain Archaea; phylum Thermoplasmatota; class E2; order JACPAO01; family JACPAO01; genus JACPAO01. The sequence goes on along the minus strand of JACPAO010000019.1, from coordinate 2,777 downwards.
CTCTCGGATTGGGCTTCCATCGCCACGACGCCGACGTCGACGTTCGTCTGGACGGGGATGGTGACGGTGCGGGCCCAGGTCTCGCCGATCTGGAAGACGCCGTCGCCGAAGGCGCTGCCGAGCTGGTCCCCGGTGAGGGTCGTCTCGGTGGAGGCGATCTTGTACCGGATGCGGGTGTCCTGGGGGAAGAAGGGTTCGCCGCCGCGGTGGCGGATCTCGATCCGTTCGTCGCCCGTGCCCCAGTCGCCGCTTCCCTGGACGATGACGACGGCGAGGTCGGCGTACCGGTTCTCGATGGGTCCAGGTCGTGCGGCGAGCGCGGCGGCGAGCCCGCCGACCATGAGGACCGTGACTGCGACTAGGAGGATGCTTCCGACGACGTCGGAGGCGGCGCGCGCGTCGTCTCGGAGGGTCCGGCGGAGCCGGTTTCGGCGCGAGGGCGAATCATTGGTTTTTTGTAGCCTAGGCAGCAACGGGGACTCGCCTCAAAACCGGGCTCGCGTATTTAAGGCGTGGACCGGGGTGGCGGCGGGGCTTCTCCTTATCGGATGCGGCCGGCGGCGAAGCTGCCGGTCACCTCGAGTTTCTGGTCGTTGAACTGGTATTCGACCCAGCCGCGGGTGTCGGTGACGCCGAGCCCGTCGATCCTTAGGACGTTCTTTCCGTTGTCGGTCTTGAGCTCGATGACGCCGTCGACGAGGTGCTTGACCATCTGGACCTCGGCGTCCGTGTGCATGCCTTGGCTGAGGGTGAGGAGGCCCGTCGCGCCGGCGGCCTTGGTCTTGCCAAGAAGCACCTGCAGGTAGCGGAACGCCGTGCCGGCGTTCGTGTAGGCGATGAGGGTGCTGATGCTGTCGAAGACGAGGGCGTGCTGGGCGTGTTCGCGGATGAACTCGCGTTCGGCGTTGTTGACGGCCAGGCTCACGGCGTTGAAGTTCATGAGGCCGTCGACGTACTCGACGGCGGGATGGGCCTCGGTGGTGCCGATGCTGCGGCTGTAGGTGTCGACGTAGCGGAGGAGGCCCTTCTTCTCGTAGGCGGGGAACTGGGGCTCGGCGGCCTCGAGGAGGCGTCGGAGGTCCGACCAGGCGCTGTCTGTGAGGACGGCCACGGCGGGGACGCCGGCGCGGAGCGCGGTGAGGAGGAATTGCCGAAGGAGCACTTCGCGGCCCACGAACGGGGGCCCGAAGAGGAGGGTGGCGCTGCGTTCGGGGAGTCCTCCCTTGAGTTGGTCGTCGAGGCGGCGGACGCCGGTGGCGAGCTTCAATCGACCACCTTCGTCATGATCTGGTTGAGGAGTTCCCGCAGGACCATGCGGGCGGATTCCTTGTCTTGGCCGGTGCAGCCCACGACGCGGATGTGGTCGGGGACGCCGAGGCGCTTGGCCACCTCGGCGGGTTTGAGGGCGCCGGGAAGGTCCTGTTTGTTGGCGGCGACGATCATGGGAAGGGCCTGCTTGCCCGTGAGCTCCATCATCTCCTTGGCGCGCGCGAGGGTGTCGGGTCGGGTCGAGTCGACGACGACGATGACGCCGAGCGCCTGGCCGGCGATCGTCTTGAGCAGGGGGTCGAACCTTTCTTGCCCGGGCGTGCCGAAGATGTCAGCGGTGAGGCCGTCGATGGTGAGGTGGCCGTGGTCCAGGGCCACCGTGGTGCCGAGCCGGTTGACGCTCACGGCCGTGTCGCTAAGGGTCTGGACGAAGGTGGATTTTCCGGCATGGTAGGGGCCCGTGACGACGACCTTGGGGATGTACACGAAGACGCCGCCCGGTTTGATCGCCTTGTAGAGGACCGGCCGGTGGTCGATGGCGCGGCTCCAGACGGCGCGGTCGACGACGAAGTACTGGTTGAGGAGGACGCGGTCCTCCACGCCGCGCAGGCTGATGACGCAGTCGAAGGTCTCGAGGAGGCGGGTGAAGTCGTCGCCGTAGGGCCAGCGCGTGAAGAGCGCGAGGGCCATCGAGAACCGTTTCATGGAGGCGTGGGCGTCGGCGACGCTCTGGAGGGCGGCGGCGAGGCTCGAGTTGTCGATGAGCGTGGAGAGGCTGTCGAGGATGAGGAGGGCGTCGGGGTGATCCTTGTGGATCTGGGCGAGGAGCGCGCCGAAACGGCCGAGGTCGTTGGGCGTGCGGAACGTGTACCGGGCGTTTTCGCTGGCGCCCATGAGGGGGGAGAACGCGTCGAGGAAGTGGAGGCGGGACTTGTAGGGCTCGATGTCGAAGCCGTATTCCTTGAGTCCGCGAAGGACGGCGGAGGGAGCGCGGTTGAACACGCCGTAGATGATGGTGCGTCCCTGATGGAGGTGCTGGTAGGCGGATTGGTAGAGGAAGGGCTCGGCCTCGACGCCGGGGTCGTTGACGAGGGCGACGGTCGAGCCGCCCGGGATGCTGTTGATGAGGCGGTCGAGCTGGGGGATCCCGAGGGCGGTTTGGTGGCTCATCGGGCGGCCTCGAGGATCCGGCGCACGCGGTCGGCGGCCTTTTCCGCCTTGGCCTCGAGATCGGGCGACCCGTTCGTGTTGCCGAGTAGGATGAGAAGGAGCTCCTCCGATACGCCGACGGCGAACAGGGAGGAGGTGCCGGTCTGCGCCCGGACGCGGACGGGCCCGAGGACGCCTCGTTCGACAAGGGCGGCCTCGGCCGCTCCGACGAGGGCGGCGGTCATGGCGGCAAACGTCTCGGGCGAGCCCACCTTGGGGTCCGTCGCGTGGACGTTGATGCCGTCGCGCGTGATGATGCTCGCGCCGGCGAAGCCTTCGCGGAGGGCGGCCTGGAGCGC
>JACPAO010000018.1 GCA_016180755.1 Methanobacteriota archaeon | reverse complement strand
TCATCCTCCGCGTCGAGCAGGGAACCTACCACGCGGCCGCCCTCCCCTCGACGCTACTCGTGCGCGCGAAATCCGTCGACGTCGAGCATGCGGGCGACGCGAGGATCGTGAAGGCGTCCGGCACCGTGGAACTCGCCACGGGCCCGAAGAGCCTCGAAGGCGTCGACGTCGAACTGCCCGCCAAAGCCCTCGCCACGGCCACCTCCACGAAGACCTCGAGCGGCACCTACGTCCTCAACGTCAACTTCGCCGCCGCGCCCACCGAGTTCTCGGCCCCCCGTCAGGCTGCCTCGACCCTGGCGACCACGGCCGACTGGCTTCCCCTGGGCGGCGTCGTCGCGGCGTTCTTCGTGCTCGGCCTTGCGACGTACGGGTGGCGTCACAACCACCTGCCCCGGTCGGCCTCTCTCCCGGCCTCGGCGAGGTCGGCGAACCCGATCGCCCCGCCCCACCACACCGCGATCGACCACGTCGAGAACACCTACCGCGCCGACCCCGGCAACATCCAGGCTGCCCTCGAACTCGGCCTCACGTACGGGCGCGCCGGCCGCCACGAGGAGGCGCTTCCGCTCCTCCTGCTCGCGGTGCAGTCGTTCCCCAAGGTCGAGGCCGTCCGCTACCAGGCGGCCTTGGCCCTCCTCGCCGTCGGACGCGCGCAGGACGCCGTCAACCACCTCGAATACGCATTCCGCCTGAACCCGCTCAACGTCGCCCGCTTCCTCAAGGAAGGCCCCGTCGTGGAGCACGGCGAGAAGCCGCCTGTGTCGGCGCTCCTGCGACGCTGGTCCAGGAACTTCAACGAAACGTCGAACCGGGGCTACGCCTAGCGCCGCACTACGGGCGCCGCTCGGAGCTATCCTTCTCCATCCGGCGGAAGTACTCCTCGAGCGCCTCGAGGACGACCTGGCTGATGGATCGGTGCTTCGTGATCTTGAGGCCGTGGAGCTTGATGTGGAGGCTCACCGGGAGCTTGACCTTGATCTCGCGGGCCTCGTTCAGGTTCGTTTCGGCGCCGGGCGAGGGGGTGCTTGACATTTCCAAACGTGCCACCGTTTCCGCTGTTGACGACCGACAACCACACGCAACGCGTTCTTGAAAAACCCACCGAAACGCATCAGGGCCCCGCGGCGGCCGACGAATCACTTATCTAGAACCGCCCTCTTGGCCGCCCGACCCCCCCTCTTGCCGACGTAGCCTAGCCCGGAAAGGCGACGGTCTCGAACGTGCCTTTTCACAAGGAACAGGGAAAACCGTTGGGTTTCCCCCTCGGGAGTTCAAATCTCCCCGTCGGCGCTACTTTTTTTTCTCCATGCCAGAAGCAAAGCGAAACCGATATCTTGGGACGGCGAATGGGTAGGCTTCCCTGGGGAGGAATCCAATCGTGAACCTCGAAGACGCGCTCAGCGGCGTCCAACGCGCGGACCCCGCCGAACTCAAGCCGCTCAAGCTCCACCTGCCGCTCGGCCACGTCCTCACGCTCCACAAGATGCGCATCGTCGCGTCCCGAAGCGTCTCCGAGATCGTCGCCGAGGCCCTCGAGACCTACTTCGACGAGCTTCGGAAAGAGCGCCTCGAGGCGCCCCTTCAGCACTAACGGATCTCTTCGCCCGTACCCAAGGACGCCGCCGGGTGCGTGGGGGCGGAACCCGGCAATTTCACGGATAGCGTGGTGAGGGCCTCCTCGTCGTCGTCCGTCGCGACGACCTCGCCCGTCTCCTCGACGTTCCATCCCGCCGCCTGGAGCGCGCCGATGACGGCGTCGACGTGCTTCGTCGGCACGTCGATCTCGATGGGCTGCCGGTTCTCCGTGCCCGCCCGCGGAGACCGCACAGCCTTCACGATCGCCGGAGCAGGCATGGGAAGCGGCGTGGGCGCCCCAGGGGCGGGCGCGGAGGAACGGTTCGCCTGGAGGAAGAGGGCCGCAATCACGACGAACACGAGGGAGAGCCCGAACACGGCGACGATCGCGACGAGCGCGACCGCGTCGCTCAGAAGAAGGATCGGCAACCCCATGGCTGCGTGGCTCATGCATCCCAGCGACCCCTCGTAGGGGTCGGTTCCGGACTTGGTTTTTCGCTATTAGAACCCTTTGCTAACGGTCAAAGGGAACGTTGAAGCGAACCGAAACCTTCACCAACAAGCCGCCCCCGCTCCGTGCCCTCATCCCGTCAAGCCGCCGGACCCCGCGTCCGGATCGACGGCCGTGAGACGGGACGCTGCGGACGGGGCGGCCCGGCACGCCGGACGCGCCTACGCGCGCCTTCGACGGGCACCCACGACCGCCGCCATGAGCGCCGCGCCCACCGCCACGCCGCCGGGCGCCGGCACGCCGCCCTCGCCCGAGGCCGCCTTCGCCCCGGCCGTCTCGTTGGCTGTCGCGTTCCCCGCGCCCGTCCCGACGGGTCCGCCCTTCCCCACGACGAGCGTGAGCTCGAACGCCTTCGAGACATCCTGCCCTTGCGAGCGCCACGTCGGGGTCGCCTTGATGGCGAAGTCGCCGTCCTGGATGTGGCTCTTCGGCGTGAGGAAAAGGCTCGCGTGCGCCCGGCCGCCCGGTGGCACGACGACGTGGTTGGGGAAGAACCCGCCTTCGAGGCTGTTCTGGTCGAATTCGGCGGGAAGGTTGACGTGGGCCTCCGTCGCGCTGAGGCTCACGAACGTGAACTTGAACTCGCCTTGCTGGCCGGTGCCAACGGCCTTCGTCGTCGCGTCGACGCTCACGTCGATCTTGACGTCGTCGCCCGACACGATGCCGCCCTGGGTCGGGTCGAGGAGGTGGATGATCTTCTCGACGCGGTTGTTGTTGAGGTCGACGGCGACGACCCGGATGATTTCGTTCTGCGCGGGCATGACCTCGGACTGGAACGCCGGACCCCAGACGCGTTTCACGCACGCCGGGGCGGGGACGGGGCTGCACGCCTGGTTGTCGTTACCCGGGATTGCGTCGTCGTCCATCGGGACTCCGGCCCACGGAGCAAGGGGTGTCTCGTTGCCGTTGATGTAGGCGTGCACCTCCTTGATGCTCTCCGCGAACTCGATCGTGAGGCCTTTCACCTCGCCGTTCGTCTGCTTGCCGTCGCCGGGGAGGACCCGAGGCCACGGCATGACCTTGTCCTGCCGGAGGATCTCGGCCGTCGTCTTGTCGCGGCAACCCATCACGGCGCAGCCGTTCTCCACGCGCGCCTTCGCGTAGAACCGGCCGATCTCGCGGCCTTGCGCGTTGGGCTGGTCGTACGCGTGCACGGCCGCCCCGTACTCGTCGTCGCGCACAAGCGTCGTGTTGATGGGGACGAAGAACCCGTCGTCCGGCGTGTAGTCCCCGCGGTAGTTGAGGATGTAGGCGCCCGTCACCGCCTGGCCGCCGAGGTTGCAGTTCGCGTACCCGTCCGGCGCCGCCTTCCCGAAACTGAACGCGAAGCTCTTCACGCGGTCCGCGTCCGGGCCGACCGCCTGGAACTGGATGAAGAACCAACCGCTCGCGTGGATGAACCCGTCCGAGGCCTCCTGAAGGTCCGGGTTCTTGAGGACGAGCTTCACGCCGCACTGGCCGTCGTCGTCGCCGGACAACGCTTCGGCGCTGGCGACGAGGCTCGCGACGGCGAGGATGCACACGGGAACGACGGCACGACGCATGGACGAGGCAACCATCCTGACGGGCACCCATCCGGGTGGCGCCTCGCCCTTAAAAGGGTTGTTCCGGAGCCGTCGATTGTTCGACCTTCCCCGGGTTGTGGAAGACGTAGAGCGTCGGGATCCGCTTCTCCTTCCCCGTCGAGTAATGGCATTGGGGGCACCGCAACGTGAGCGTGACCTCCCCGCCGAACAGGGTCTGGTTCTTGAGCCGGGCGAGCGCGGTCCCGCAGACGGGGCAACGGTTGAGCACCTTCTCCTTCGGGCCCTTGCGCGTCTTCACCTCCAGCCGCACAAAGGGCTGCAGGGCGGCCAGGCGCCGCACGCGCTCCGCGGTCACCGAGAAACCGTCATCGCTCTTCCGAAGGGCTTCCTGGACGCGGCGCCCGAGCTCTCGCTGCGACACGATGGTCTTCGTGGAGCGGAAAACGGCGCGAAGCGCCGCGACGACGTCCTCGTCGTCGGGGACGCGCCAAGCCATGCCGCGGCCCAGTCGGGCGTCCTTAGTTAACGGTTCCGGGCTAGGCGAAAAGGGCGGTCCGGAAGCCGGAGCATTCGGGGCACATCTGGAGGCCCTCGTGGTCGATGAGCTCGTCCGAATAGACGGCGCATTCTTCGCAGCGGCCGTTGAGGACCTCGGTGAGGACCCGCGTGTCGTCCTCCTCGAGGGAACGCAGCGTCTGCGCCGCCCACAGGGGCGCCTCCTCCTCGGAGTCGTCCACCAAGAATTTGCCGTCGCGTTCGACGTGCCCGGCCAGCATGACGTCGGCCACCTTGACGGCGGCCGGGTCGAGCCCCCTCGCGAGGACCTTCGAGACGATGTCCTCTTCCGTGAGCATCCCCAGGGGCGTGCCGTCGCGGCCCACGAGGACGTGGCGCTCGTGGAACCGTTCCATCGCCTCCGCGGCCTCGTTCACGGTCATGTCCGGGGACGAATGGATCTCGTTCCCGCCGTTGTTGCCGAGGAGTAGCCGGTGCATCCAGAGTCGCCGGAAGAGGATGTGGACCGACGTCTAATAACGCTTTGTCAACCGGCTTCGGCGGGCGACGAAGTCGCGGGGTCACGATGGCGACGCGAAGTACGTCTGCAGGTCGAATCGGGTGTTGACGCCCGAGTAGGCCTCGATTTCCGCGGTGTAGGACCCGGCGCCGAGCGCGGCGAGGTTGGGTGAAAACGCCCGGACGGTCTCGTTTTGGTACGGCGTGCTCGAGACGAGGGTCCGCGTCCCGTCCGGCGCGTACACGAGGAAATCGAGGTCGCTCTTGCCGCCCCCGTTGGCGCGCATCACGACCCGGAGCTCCAGGAAGGTCCAATTCGAGGAGACGGCGACGGGCACGCGGATCTTCGAAGGGACCTGCTCCGGCGTCGCCCCCGTGAACATGCCGCCGTTTCCGGCGATCTGGAACGTCTGCGCCGTCATGTTGAGCCTGGCGGGCAACGCCAGGCGGGAGGTCGCGCCCGCCAGCTCGATTCGGCTCGGCGTGGCTGTTGAATCCACCAGGAAACGGAGTTCGTACCCTTGCGTGTTCACGGCGAGGGTCGCGACCAGGAGCTGGATGCGCTCGCCGTGCGGGACCGTCCATCCGCCTGGCGGCATCGTGAACTCCGCCTTCGCCTCGTAGACGCGCCCGGGAAGGAGCGCCGTGGGGCCGGTCGTGCTCACGCTCATGGGATAGGCGTGGTCGGTCCCAAGCCAGAGCACGATCTGCCGCGAGTCCTGCGGGTTGCCCTGGACGGGGAACGGGTCCGCGGTGGGACCGACGACCTCGTAGAAGACGTGGAGCCGGACGGCCGTCACGTTCCTCTGGGTTGGCACGGGCGGGGCGGCGAACGCCTTGATGTCTTCGTTGGCGAAGCCGTTGGCGAACGGCGTCGCGGCGACCCGGTCCGCGGTCGCTTTCGTCGGGGCCACGGTCGAGAGAAGGTACCCGGCCTTGAGGAACCACGTCTCGTTGATCGGTTCGGGGGCGGGGTCGGGCCGCGGCGTCCCCGGGCCGTCGTCCCCGCCCCGAGCCTCCAGGCATCCGGGAACGAGGACGAGGAACGCAAGGACGAGCGAGCGGAAGACCACGACCGCCCAAGGCGCGGGACGGTTATAGGAACTTTTGCCGTTCGGCTAGGACTCGCCCGTTCCGGGCACGCGCCGGACGACGGCGTACCCGAGAAGGAACGCGATGTACAGGAGGATCACGAGGCCTGCAAGGTACGCCGTGGGCTGGAAGATCGCCAACGGCGCGGTGTCGCCCGTGCCCACGATCGCGCCCGCGAGCAGGATCCCCATGAGGGATTCGCCGGCGATGAGGCCGCTTGCAAAGAGCACGCCGCGGCTGAGGCGTCGCTCGACGTGGTGGACCCGCTGCGGGGGCGTCGATTCGGGATGCTCGCGCGCGACCTCCCGATGGACGCGGCGGCCCGCGAGGTGGGCGACGATGCCGCCCAGGAAGATGGGCGTCGCGAGGTCGAACGGGAGGTAGATGCCAATCGCGACGGCAAGCACCGGCATCCGGAACGACGACTTCCGTCGCTCGAGGACCTGGTCGGCGACGATGATGGCGGCGGCGACGCCGACGCCGATGAGGAAGAAGTCCCACGGGATGCCATCGCCGAAGATGCCCTGCGCGATGGAGGCCATGAGGTTCGCCTGCGGGGCGGCCAGCTTCGGGCTCCCGATCGTGTAGGCGCTGTGAAGGAGCATGAGGATGAAGGGGATGACGAACGCGGCCGCGACCGCGCCGACCATCTGCATGATCTGGAGGTTGCGCGGCGTGCCGCCAAGGAGGTGGCCCGCCTTGAGGTCCTGCATGTTGTCGCCCGCGATGGCGGCCGCGGCGGCGATGGTCGAGCCGATGAGGATCGTCGCCGCCATCCCTACCTGCGACGGGACGCCGAGGACGAGGAGCAGGAGGGCGGTCACGATGATGGTGCCGATGGCCGTGCCGCTGATCGGGTTGTTGCTGCTTCCCACCACGCCCGCCATGTAGCCGGCGACGGCGCTGAAGAGGAACGCCGCGAACGTCATCACGATCCCGAGCACGACGCCGACCCAGATCCGCGACAGGTCGTTGAACGAGTCCGTGACGAAATAGGTGAAGAGGACCGTGAGCGGGACGACGAAGGCGACCATCGTGATGAGCACCGTCCGCATGTTGATGTCGCGCTCCGTGCGGACGCGCGTGTCCTCGCCCCGCTGCTTCATGGCCCGGTAGGCCTCGAGGCCGCTGTCGAAGCCGCGCCGCAGGGCGGACCGAAGGCGGAACAGGGTCCACACGCCGCCCGTCGCCATCGCGCCGACGCCGATGTAGCGCACGTACGCGCTGCGGATCGTGGCGAAGGCCGCGACGGCGTCGAGGTCGGCGCCCGCGGCGTCGGTCGGCCACGCGTGCGTCGCGAGGTACGTGGGGATTGCGACGCCGTACGCGATGAAGCCGCCGAGGAAGATGAGCACGGCGATCGGGAGGCCCACGATGAAGCCGACCGCGATGAGCGCCGGGGAGAGCGTTCCGCCGAGGTAGAACCCCGACGAACCGAGGCGCCGCGCGAAGTCGGCAGCCTCCCGCCACAGGCCGAGGCCTCCGCTCATAAGCTTGTACCCTGCGCCGAGGGCGCCGGCGAGGACGATGTAGCCGATGCCCGCGCCCCCCTTCTCGCCGCTCTTGAGGACCTCGACCGTCGCGACGCCCTCGGGGTACTGGAGTTTCGCCTCCACGATGAAGGCGCGTCGCAGCGGGATCGTGAAGAGCACGCCCAAGCTTCCGCCGAGCGCCGCGATCACGATCGTCTCGAAGACCCCGATCTCCTGCCAGACGCCGAGGAAGAGGAGCGCGGGAAGCGTGAAGATGATCCCGGCCGTGACCGACTCGCCCGCGCTCGCGGTGGTCTGGATGAGGTTGTTCTCAAGGATGTTGCGGCGCTTGAAGAACCGCAGGACCGCCATCGAGACGACCGACGCCGGGATCGCGGCGGAGACGGTGAGGGCGGCGAACAGCCCGAGGTAGGCGTTCGCGGCCGCCATGATCCATGAGAGGAGGATGCCGACGACGAACACCTTCACGGTGAGTTCGGGAAGGACCTGCGCCGCCGGGATGTAGGGGTGGTGCTCGTCGGCCGGGGCCTTCTGCGGAGGCTCCTCGGCCGCCCTGCGCACGGCCCGGACCGGTCCACCCATTCGGCGGGCGAAGCTACCTTCGGCTCATAATCGTTAGGACCCGCGGCGAGGGCTAGATGCCGCGGCCGGCAAGAAGCTGCTCGGCCGGGATGTCCTCGATGGGGACGCCTTTCATAGCCTCGCCCAGGTTCTTGCTCACCTTCGCCAGCACGGACGGCTCGTCGAAGTGCGTGACGGCCTCGACGATCGCCTTCGCGCGGGGGGCCGGGTTCGTCGACTTGAAGATCCCGCTTCCCACGAAGACGCCGTCGTTGCCAAGCTGCATCATGAGCGCCGCGTCGGCCGGCGTCGCGATGCCGCCTGCGGCGAAGTCGACGACCGGCAGACGGCCGAGCGTGCGGACCTCCTGGAGGACCTTGAGGAGGCCCTTGCGGATCGTGTCCGGCATGAGGTTACGGTAGACGGCGGGGAGCTTCTTGGGCTGGGCGCCGTTGAAGCCCATCGCCTCGCGGGCGGACTTGTTGAGCGGCTTGTAGCGCTTCGTGAGGTTCGTGGCGACGTCGTCGAGCTCGGAGGCGCTCAAGAGGCGAAGATGCGCGATGGCCGAGGTGATGCTTCGGCGGTGGCGGACCGCCTCGATGACGTTGCCGGTGCCGGCCTCGCCCTTCGTGCGGATCATCGCGGCGCCCTCGTAGATGCGCCGCACGGCCTCCGGCAGCTCCCGGGCGCCGCAGACGAACGGGACCTTGAAGTCCTCTTTCCATACGTGGAAGAAGGGATCCGCCGGCGTGAGGACCTCCGACTCGTCGATCATGTCCACGCCGAGGTCCTCGAGGATCTGGGCCTCGACGAAGTGCCCGATCCGGCACTTGGCCATCACCGGGATCGTGACGGCGTCGATGATCTGCTCGATGACGGACGGGTCGCTCATGCGCGCCACCCCGCCTTGCGCCCGGATGTCGGCCGGGACGCGCTCGAGCGCCATGACGGCGACCGCGCCCGCCTCTTCGGCGATGCGGGCCTGCTCGGCGTTCGTGACGTCCATCACGACGCCGCCCTTCTGCATCTTGGCGAATCCGCGTTTTACGAGTTCGGTGCCCCAGCGGAGCCGCTTGAGGTCGAGGGTCTTGGCCATGTCGACGCCGTCCGGTTTTCTTGTACGGCGGCACACTTAAAAACGTGTGGTCGGAAAAGCGACGAATCGGTAACCTCGGGACCCGAACCACCACAAAAGGGCGATGCTGTTACGATAGCGCAATCCGGACCACCCCCTGGAACTTGGCCCAGGCGCATCCTTTGAGGCGGTCGACTGGGGGCTTGCCGGCCCGACTCAT
>JACPAO010000017.1 GCA_016180755.1 Methanobacteriota archaeon | reverse complement strand
TTGATCGGCGTCTTCCCGTCACGCGCCGTCGCGCCGCTCGCCGCGTACGGGCCGCCGTCGCCCTTCTTGCAGAACCCTAGGTCTTCGAGCGCCATGACCTCGGCAATCGTGAAGCAGTCGTGAACCTCGGCCAACTGTTCCTCGGTGGTCCCGAACTCGTGCATGTGGCGCCGAGCCATGAGCGCGTACGTCCCCGGGAACGTGAGGCCCGCCGTGCGCTCCCATTCCGTGTCGCCGCTTACCCCGAGCCAGTACCGCTGGTGGACGCGCGTGAGGTCGTTCATCTTCTCGAGGCCGCCCACGAGCGCCACGTCGACGGCGCCGCTTCGGACCGCGAGGAAGGCGTCGCGGAGCGCGTACCCCGAGGAGGCGCACGCGTTCTCGACGCGCCGGGCCGGCACCTCGTGGATCCCCGCGGACTCGACGGCGAGCGTCCCGAGGTTCCCAAGCTGGTACCCGCCCATCGCGACGCTCCCGATCCACGCCTCCTGGATCCGTTTCGCCTCGAGGCCGCGGTCGACGGACCCAAGGGCCTCCATGACAGCCATGGAGAAGAGCTCGCGCGGGGTCTCCTTGCGGTCGCCAAACGGCGTCATGCCCGCTCCGACGACGGCGACCTTGCGGCTCAAGCGGGTCGGCGAGCCGCTTTCCGCATTTAGGTTTCACGTCGGGGGCGGATCTTGGGCGACGTAGACCGAGCGCTACGCCAACTGGGCGACGAGCCTCATCATCTCGTTCCAGTGGCCCTCGAGGACCGTGTCGGAGACCTGCATCTGGCGCGCGCCCTCCCGGCATTGCTCCATCGCGGCGAGGATGGCGCCCTTCGTGGGCGCCTCGAAATCGGCGCCGACCGCCGCGAACGCGTACCGGACGAACCCCTCGATCTCCTCCCGCTGCTCCTTCGCGGAAGGGGACCGGGGCGTGGGCGGCTGCGGGATGCAGGCCCGCGCGCTCATGAAACAGCGGATGAGCTCCTCCCGCACGCGCAAGGGCGTGACCTCGTCCGGGCCGAGGTCGGGAGCGAGGTACCGCGCCGTAACTTCGTTTCGAATGGGCGCCACATCCTTGCTTTGGTGCGGCCGGCTACTTACGGCATTCGGCCCAGGCGGTGCGCGCCGGGGGGCCCGCCCGCCGTGAGAAAGCCCAAAAGCCCGCCTCGGATGGGCGAAGGCCATGCCCCGGGCCCTCCGCCGCTCTCCCCTGGAAGCGCTCGTCGGCAACACTCCGCTGGTCGACGTGTCCCAGTTCTCGCCCCAGAAGGGCGTCCGGCTCCTTGCCAAGCTCGAAGCGTTCAACCCCGGCGGGAGCGTGAAGGACCGTCCGGCCCGCGCCATCGTCCTTGCGGCCGCGCGCGCGAAGCGCCTCGTCCAGGGGGCGACGCTCGTCGACGCCACCTCCGGCAACACGGGAATCGCGTACGCGATGCTCGGCGCGGCGAAGGGGTTCCGGGTCCGCCTGTTCCTCCCTGCGTCGGCGAGCCCCGAGCGGAAGCGGATCCTGCGGGCCTACGGGGCCGAACTCGTTCTCACCGACGCCGCGGAAGGCTCCGACGGAGCGATCCGGGCGGTCCGGCGGCACGTCGCGACGCACCCGGGGGTCTTCTACGCGGACCAGTACAGCAATCCGGCGAACCCGCGCTCCCACTACGACACGACGGCGCCCGAGATCTGGAAGCAGACGCGCGGCCGCGTGACGCACTTCGTGGCGGGGCTGGGGACAAGCGGCACGCTCATGGGGACGGGGAAGCGCCTCAGAAGGTTCCGCGCCGGCCTCCGGCTCGTCGCCGTGCAGCCGGACTCTCCCATGCACGGCCTCGAAGGCCTCAAGCATATGGCGACCGCGATCCGACCCGCGATCTTCGACCCAGGCTTTCCCGACGAGACGCTCGCGGTCGGGACCGAGGCCGCGCAGGACTACGTGCGGCGCCTTGCGCGCGAGGCGGGGATCCTTGAGCGTGTTCCCCGACGGCGGCGACAAGTACCTCTCCGAGCGGTTCTGGGACGTGAAGCCGTGACGCTCGTCCTCACGAAGGCCCTCGTCCGCGAGATCCGCGTCCACGCCGAGGAGGGCTACCCCAACGAGGTGTGCGGTTTCATGATTGGGGCGTGGGACGGCCGCAGCACGGAACGCGTGGCGCGTCGCGTGCGGCGGGCCCCGAACACGTTCGACGGGTCGAAGCGGACCCGGTTCGTGATCCATCCGCGGGAGCTCATGGGGCTCGAGGACGAGCTCGAGGGGACCGGCGAGCAGATCCTCGGCTTCTACCACAGCCATCCCGACTACCCGGCGGCGCCCTCCCTCTTCGATCAGGAGCACGCGTGGCCCTGGTACAGCTACATCGTCGTTTCGGTCGTGCGCGGGAAGTTCGGCCACGCGACGTCGTGGGTGCTGCGCGAGGACCGGTCCGAGTTCGACGAGGAGACGCTCGTCGTCCGCTGACTACTCGACGAGGGGAAGCTCCAGCTGGAGCGCGGCCAACGTCGCGAGCCCGGGGACGCGTTCCGCGTTGTGCGCGAACTGGTCCTGGTGGCTCGTGACGAGGAGCTCGAGGTGCTCGCCGGGCCGAAGGTCGGTGGCGACGGCGCCGAGCTCGATCCGGAACGCCTGCTCGGACGAAGCCGTCGTGACGCGAAGCGGCGTCACCTGGGCGTTGAGGATGCGCGAGCCGGCCGAGCCGGTCGCCTGGAGCCCGAAGTAGACGATCGCGTCCGGCGCGGCGTTCGTGACCTTGCCCGAGAGGACCGGGATTCCGAGGAGGACGTCGACCGTCGCGGGGCCTCCGACGTCGACGGCCGTCGAGAACGGGATGCCCTGCGGGACGGTCTGGGCGGGCAGGCTCACGTTGAGGACGCTCGTCCCCGGGAGCGGGAACGAGGCGCCCGTCCGCTTGGAGGCGTCGTCGAGTGCGAGGCAGACCGGATCGCCGCGCGCGATCTTCGCGTCGAGGAGGTGTCGTTGGTAGAAGCGGATCGTGAGGTTCGTGAGGCCGCCGCAGGGGCTTCCGCCCGCGGGCCCCTGGAGGCCGACGGCGGTGGGGGTGGGCGCGGCCAGCGTGCCCTGCGTGTTGAGGATGTGGCCGCCGAGGTGCGTCAAAAGCTGCACCGGCGCGCACGTCGCGCGGATCTGGTGGTAGTTGCGGACGGCCTCGTTTACGTTGAAGAGGGTGTCGTTCGCGCCCTGGATGAGGAACGTGGGGATGCGGATCGCGTCGGGGTAGGATTTCGGGCTGCTCTTCGTGAACCGCGTCTTGAGGTCGGGCTCGCCCGGGAGGCGCCCGTCGGGGATGCGGTTCTGGGTCTCGAGCACGGCGAAGCCCTCGTGCACGGTCGCGTCGAGCTGCGTGCGCGCGAGCCCGCTCCCGTAGAGGACGTCGACCCAGGCGGACTTCGGCGCCCCGTTCGGGACAAGGCTCTGCGGCAGGTCGTTCCACGTGATCTCCGGGGCGATGGCGTCGAGGCGCGGGTCGACCGCGGCCGTAAGGAGCTGGTATCCACCCCCGTAGGATCCCCCCAGGGCGCCGACGACGGGGTCGCCTGCCGTTTCCAGGCGGACCCAGTCGAGCCCGGCGAGGTAGGTGATGACGGAGGAGACATCCTTGATCTCGAATTCCATGTCGTGGACGCGGGCCGCGCTCGTCGTCCGCGCGTCGCCGTGGCCCCGCATGTCGAGGCTCGCGACCCCGAAGCCGCCCTTGTGGTAGGCCTCGAACGCGTTGGCTCCGCTTGCGCGGGTCCCCGACCAGCCGTGGGAGTGGAGAAGGACGGGCGTGCGGTTGTGGGCGTTCGCTTCAACGGGTTTGTGGATCGTTACGGGGACCTGGTGGCCGCCGACGCTCGGGACCTTGACCTGCAACGTCTCGCTGCGACCCGAGAGAACGTCGACGGGCCCGGTGGGCAAGGACTTGTCTTTGGGGCCCGCCGCGTCGCGGCACGCGTCCCGCGCGGCGGCATCGTCGCGTCCACCGCGGGGGGCCGCATCGTCGCCCATCGAAACGAGACTGGAGCCAAGAAGCGACGCGGCGAAGAGTCCGACGACGACGGCGGCGGCGTGCGCGTACTGCATAGGAGCCTCAACGTCTAGGGCTTCGCGAAGTTGATAAAGTCTCGGCTCTCGGGGTGGCTTCCCCGGCGAGCGCCATGCTACTTTCGAAGAGGTGAGAATCCACGCCTAAAAGGCCCCGTCCGAAACCACGTGAGTACTGGAAATGCCGCAAAATCATTTAGGGGCGTCAAGGCATCGACGTGCGTGTCGCGGCGCCTGGTCGTTTTCGTGGTCATCGCATCGTCCGTGACCGGCTGCGTGCGGACGGCAGATCAGGCCGATCCGGGGCAACCCCCCGGCTTTCAGGCCCTTGAGGAGGCATCGGAATTCCGCTACGCCCAACCGTCGTCAAATGGCACCGGGCTGCGCGTTCCAGTCCGCGTTCGGGAAGATCTGGAAGCGTTTGGGAAAGTCCACTATGATCGGTGGAATGACACCACCATCAACATATTCGCGGTAAATGCAACGAACCCCCGCCAGTTCGTCACCTTAATCGCCCAAGACTATGTTGCGGACCGCTATGCCGAACGGTACCAAAACAAGACTAGCGGTGAAAACCGCGGAAGATGTCTAGAGGCCGGCGTTTTCCCTCCTTGTCCCCCGGAAGTTACGTTCATCGGCGCAACCGACCAGCAGATCCCCCCCGTTCGGACGGCTGGGCAACCCAACCTGGCGCGAGGCGATTGGTACCTGTACGTCTTGCTGCACCATCCTCAAAACCTCATGATTGAGCTCACCTTCTCAAAGCCGGTCTTAATAGCGAGCGTTCAGCCGGTCGAATTCTTCTTTGAGTCCTTTAGCGCAGACGCGTATGAGGCGGGTTTCCAGGATATCCGGCTTTCGAGCGGCGCCGGGTTCACCGGCCGGATCGTTGGTGGCAACCGAAGCTTCACGTCCACGGCCCTAGACTACAGCTTCTACATTGCCCTTGCAGTTGCCTGGCAACATTCCACCGTTTCTGGATGCTTGGTGCGGTTTGCAGGGCCACAGGAGGAATGCATGACAAAATCTGTCCCCGGTTATGGATTGCCCGTCCGCGTGGGCCCTCTGTACCAATACCCGGAGTTCAAGAATGTCGCAACTCTGACTACTTCGGTCAACCGGTTTCAATCAGTGAAGTTGGACGCCGAAGCAATCCACGGCGACTCCATCGGCTTCACGTGGCGAGTCGTACACTGGGACTTTTCATAGGTCGCGAACGGCCCGGGCAACGCGTCCCGCTGCGTCACCTCGAGGTTCCTTGATGGCTATTCAAATGCCCAGTGGACCAAGCGAAGCTCAAAGCCTGCTCTGGGATTTGGCCCCGAGTTGGCGTCGACGGAAACTCCTTCGAAGCCCGCGCCCCTCGGAAAAACGCCGGTCCACGACTCGAACACAGGCGGCTGTATTCCGTTTTCTGAGGATGAGTTTGTCTTCGGCCCATGTTCGGCAAAGCAATGAGGCCCTGCCACAAGCCGGTTCAGGCACGCCTTCAAACTCGAATCTTGCCCAGCGAGCGCGAACAAAGAGTAGTGGCTAAGATTGCCAGCGTCAATCGCCAGGCCCTTGCGGCCGTCAATGATTCTTCCGCAAAACCCGCGGCACGCGCGAATGTCTTGATAACTAGCGTCTAACGCGTCGACGTTAAAGGCTTCTCGATAGAAACCAATCTCAATGGGTGGAGTGACGTCGGCCGGCCTAGAAAAATTGAGTCGGAAATAAAACCCGGGGGCGTGAAACCCAAGGATTACGAGTCGCCAGCCTCCGGCGAGAAGATTGGGCGTTGATGAGTCGTATACGGCAGGAAGAAGTTCTCGGATTGGACCATACGGTCGAACGTGCGGTGGGCATGGGGGTGTGGCGGTGGAGAGAATGCAGGTCCCGTCCTGTTCGCCCGACGATTGGTTTTGATGCCTCGCAACATACCGCGTAGGCGCAAAATTGTGCGCAAGGTACGCCGTCGCCCTGGCCCGTGTTGGATCGACCAGCAGGACGCTAATGGTGGTATCATTGTGGCGTTGGACTCCGTAGAATCCCGACGCAACCAGTGAATTCCGGGCTCGCAAGCGGAAGTCAAGCGCAAAGGTTCCGTTGGACGCACTAGGCAGAGCGAACTCCAGGTGGTCAGCGCTCCGAAAATCCCGTCCGTCCGCTTGTGGCCAATCAGGCGCATCGACATCAATGCAGCCGGTTGCCAGAACTTCCGCCAACGCAACCAAGGCCCACCACGCGGCTAACTGACGGGCGCGCATCGAATCCGTTCGCCCTCATTCCTAGGCCGACCCTAAGTACCGTCCCATCCGCCGGTCACGGTCCCTTTCGTGCACCGTCCCCGCATGTGCTCGTTCGCCGTCCCCGCGTCGGCGACGCCCCACGAGCCTGTGCCGTCCGTAAAATATCCTACGCCGGTGCTTGTGTATTCTCCTATGCACGTACCGCTCGCTGGGGTGTTGAAGTAGCT
This sequence comes from Methanobacteriota archaeon, assembly GCA_016180755.1. Lineage (GTDB taxonomy): Archaea > Thermoplasmatota > E2 > JACPAO01 > JACPAO01 > JACPAO01. Next base: position 5,910 of record JACPAO010000017.1, on the reverse strand, counting down.
GCCCCAGTTGTTGTTCACCCAGCCATGGGCTATCATCGTGGTTTGGCCACTGCACGATTGCGTGTACTTTGCCTCCCCAAGGGCCGACGAGGACCACGTGCTTTCATAGTAAAGACCGGCGTCCCACCGGCACGCTGCGTCCTCCAGGAGGCAAAGGATTTTTTCTTCGGCGCCTGACGGCGAATCTGAGGAGGTGCAGTGGTCGGCCGCTGCGGAAGGCACAAAGGACGGAAGACCCAAGGCGGCCAAGAAAATCCCGGCGACGAAATTAGGCAAGTAGACCAGCCTTGGCGTCCGGGGGTGCCGCATCAGAATCCGTCCGGCGCGGGAATCGGCCCTGGCAATAACTACTTTATCGTCGCCGACGCCAACCGTGGCGTCGGTGCTCCACGTATCGCGATTCAAGACGTCGATCCGACCTGCCCCGTTGGGGCGACGGCGCCGGTTGATTCGAACGGAACGGCTTGTGGAATCCGGCCCCGTCCAGGTCACGTAAGCGATCAGCGCCCGCCTCAATGCGCGAGACCTCCCATGGTAATCCCGGGCCGGAACCGCACCGCGGTCCCCGGACCCTATCCGGCGACCGGGCACGCGGCTTGGCGAACAGCGTTTATCCAAGGCGGGTCTGCTCCAGATGCCGAGATGTCATCGCGACGGCGGCCGTCGGGGCCCCGGGCCGACGACGGGCAGGCGTGGGTTTTCTCCGGCTACTGGTTCCGTGGCGGGTCGTTGGCGTACTTATAGCCGTAAATCCGCGGGTGGTGGCGCCACGCTTTTCATCCGCAGCGGCCGCTCCGTTCGTCGCCCCGTGACGCCTAGAAAGCCAATCGGGGCGGGCGAAGTTCACGAACCTTTATGAGCAAGTCTCGATTGGTCGAGCCGCTTCCATGGCGGAGAAAGCCGAGCAGCAATCCTACCTTGAACTTCTGCGCAAGGCGAAGAAAGAGCTGCCGCAACCCACCTCTTCGGGCGAGCGGTGGGAGATCCCCAAGGTCGACCTCATGACCGAGGGCCGCGCGACGGTCGTGCGCAACTTCGAGGAGATCCTCCAGAAGGTGCGCCGGGACGCCGCCCACCTAACCACGTTCATGCTCCGAGAGCTCGGCACGGCCGGCGACTACGAGAACGGCCGGCTCACGTTCCAGGGGAACCCCGCGCCCAAGACGGTGCAGGAGCGGCTCAACGACTACTGCCGCACGTACGTCATCTGCAGCGAGTGCGGCCGGCCCGACACGCACCTCGAGAAGGACGAGCGGACGACGGTCTTGAAGTGCGAGGCCTGCGGCGCGCACAAGCCGATCCAGGCCCGGCGCGCCCGCGCCGCGCCCAAGCCCGAGCCGATGGTCAAGGAAGGCAAGGTCATCGAGGTCCTCATCCAGGACGTCTCCCAGCGCGGCGACGGCGTCGCCAAGATGGAAGGCTACACGATCTTCGTCCCCGGCGGCCGCAAGGGCGCCCAGGTGAAGATCATGATCGAGAAGATCAGCGGGAACGTCGCCTTCAGCAAGATCCAACCTTAGGTTCGCGTGGTACCCATGCTTGCAGAGTGCAAACGGCACGGCTACTTCCGTGCAGAACTGTGCCCGGCCTGCGAAGAGAAGGGCCGTTTCATGATGAACGACGAGGAGCTCGAACGCATCGGCCGCATCATGGCCGGGGTGCTGCGGCACTTCCCCGACCGCTTCGGCGTCACGATGGACGGCCACGGCTGGGTCGACCTCAACCAGTTCGTCGGCGCGGTGCGGCAGGCGAAGCCGCACTACCACTGGCTGCGGCCGTACCACATCCAGGCGATCGTGGAGACGGACCCGAAGGGCCGCTACCAGATGGACGGCGGGATGGTCCGCGCGACGTACGCGCACAGCGTCGAAGTGAACCTCGACGACCTTCCGGATGCGAACACCGACGAACTCTACTTCCCGTGCTCGGAGGAGGAGCTCGACATCCTCCTCGAGAAGGGCCTCAACCCCACGGACCGGAAGAAGATCCACCTCTCCGGCACCTTGGAGAAGGCCGTCCAGGCCGGGCGCGTGAAGATCGAGAGCCCCATCATCCTCGCGATCGACGCGGGCACGGCGACGAAGGACGGCCTGAAGATCAAGCGCGCCGCGAAGACGGTCTACATCGCGGACGCGGTCCCGTCGAAGTACCTCAAGAAACTCGACGTCGACATGACGCAGTTCGCGACGCCCGGGCCCGGAGAAGGGGAGGACTAGCGTTGCGGGCCCTCCCGCTCGTCGTCGCCGCGGTCCTCGTCGGGATCGCGCTCGCGCCGGTCGCGGGCGCCTCCCACAACATGGGGCACCGTTACCTCGTCTACGGGCGCCTCCTCGACTCGTCGGGCATGCCGGTCCAGAACCAGAACGTCGAGATCCGGCTGAGCCTCGGGGGCGAGCTCGTCTCCTCCATCGTGACGCGCACCGACTGCCTCGGCGACTTCGACGCCTGGAAGGGGACGAAGGGCCCGGCGCAAGGCGCGCCCGGCGGGGAAGGCGCCGGCGAGATCGAGGAGTTCCCGGCGCAGGGCGAACGTCCCGCCTACGCGAACTTCCATTTCCACGATATCCACCTGAGCTCGCGCCACAAGTTCGAGCTCCGCGTCGGGTCCGAGTCGTTCCAGGCCGGGTTCAATCCCGGGACGCGCCAGACGAACATCCTGCACCAGCTCACGGGCGCGTTCGGGCCGGCCTGCGGCAACTACGACCAGTTCAACACGACCTTCATGGTCCGGACCTACATCGCCCACATGAACGAAATGACGTGGCTCCAGGAACCCGTGTTCCGGCCGCGGACCGTGAACGTGACCTACGGCGAGCCGGTCCAGACGAACGCGTCGGTTATGTCGGATTTCATGTACGCCGCCACGGCGCTGCTCAACGTGGCGCCCTCGAAGGACACCGTCTTCACGATCACGTCCGCCGAGGTCGGGACCGAGACGCATCGGGTCGGGGCGGACCAGCTCAAGTTCCACCGGTACGACGACATCAACGTCCTCGGAGGGTCCGGCGGCGGGGGAGCGGACGTGGGCGACTTCCGGTTCTTCGGCATCGTCATCCTCGTCGGCGCCCTCCTCGTGGGCGGGTTCTGGGCGGGCTCGCGCATGAAGTCCAAGTACGACGAGAAGCGTCTTCGCGAGACGTCGACGCGGCGACGGTTCCGGAAAGACCGTGAACAGCCATGAAGATCGACATCGGCTCCGACGGCAAGATCCTCGGCACGAAGCGTGTCTCCGCGAACGGCCAGATCAGCGGCTTCACGGAGTACGCGGGCGCCGAGGTCCTCGTCATCCTGCCGGGCGGCGAGATGCCGGTCGTCCGCCGCGACGCACGGGACGTCCTTGACGAGATGGAGAAGGTCGTCGAGGAACGGATGAAGGTCGCCTTCCAGGAGTACAAGAACCTGCGGCAGCGCTTTGGTTCCCCGCAGAAGGCCGCCGAATCGTTCCTCCGGACCGTGAGCCCTTCGAACCTCCGCGGCGTCGTGGAGCGGGCCGACCTGTGGCTGCGCGAGCAGGCCTCGGCGGTCGAGCGGCGGCTGCGGCCCGAGAAGAAAGCGCCGAAGAAACGGAAACCCGCCTAAGGAGATGCCCCTGTGCCGACCACCGTTACCGTTCCCGCCCTCGCCCAACGGGTCGCCCTCCACGAAAAGGACATGGTCGACTTCTTGTCCGGGCTCATCCGGATCCCAGCGCTCGGCCCCAAGAACGGCGGCGACGGCGAGATGAAGAAGGCCCGCTGGCTCGCCAAGTACTGCGAGGACCACGGCTTCAAGGTGGAATGGTTCAACGCCCCGTGCAAGGACGTCACGGACGGCGTGCGGCCCAACCTCCTCGTCCGCGTGCCCGGCAAGGTCCACACCCGCGCCCTCTGGATCATGAGCCACATCGACGTCGTCCCGCCCGGGAACGAGTCGGACTGGAAGACGCCGCCCTTCGAGCCCGTCCTCAAGGACGGCCGGCTGTACGGCCGCGGCAGCGAGGACGACTGCCAAAGCCTCGCGGCGGCCTTCTGGGCGGTGAAGGCCATCCTCGAGTCCGGCGAGAAGCCGACCTTCGACACGAACCTCCTCTTCGTCGCCGACGAAGAGACGGGCAGCGAGTTCGGCATCCAGTGGATGCTCAAGGCCCACAAGGACCTCTTCGGGAAGGACGACCTCATCCTCGTCCCCGACGGGGGCGACCCGAAGGGCGAATACATCGAGGTCGCCGAGAAGACCCTCCTCTGGCTCCGGTTCACGGTCCACGGCAAGCAGGCCCACGGATCCATGCCGAACCTCGGCAACAACTCGACCCGCGGCGTCGCACAGCTCACCGTCGAGCTCGACAAGGCGCTCCACGCGAGGTTCCCCGCGAAGGACAAGCTGTTCATGCCCCCCGAGTCGACGTTCGAGCCGACGAAGCGCGAGGCGAACGTCCCGAACGTCAACACGCTGCCGGGCAAGGACGTCTTCTACTTCGACACACGCCTCCTACCGAAGTACGACCCGGACGCCCCGCTCAAGCTCGTGAAGGACGACGTCGACGTTGTGCAGCACGACAAGGCGGCGCCGCCCACGCCCGTCGACGCCGAGATCGTCCGACGCCTGCAGGCCGCCCTGAAGGCCACGCGCAGGGTGAAACCGAAGGTCTGGGGCGTCGGCGGCGGGACGGTCGCCGCCATCTTCCGGCGCCACGGGTACGCGGCCGCCGTATGGTCCACGTACGACGAGCTCGCCCACCAGCCGAACGAGTACTGCGTCGTGAAGAACATGGTCGCCGACGCGCAGGTCTACGCGCACCTCATGCTCCAGGGGGAGTCCGAGGGCGGTCGCGGCCGATGATCCGTGCGCACCGCCTTAAGGGCCCCGCCGGCGAACGCGTCGTCCTCGTCGGCGGCATCCTCGGCCTTGAGGCCGACGCCGACGTCCTCGAGGCGGAGTTCCAGAAGGAACGTCCCCGGACCCTCATGCTGGGCGTCCCGTACGAGGACCTCGACGCGGTCCGCGCGACGAAGGGCAAGGAGGCCGAGACCGAGTTCGCGGCCACGGACATGGACGAGGCGTACCTCCTGCGCCTGTCGCAGTTCGGGGTCGTGAAGAGCCCCCCGCCGGACCTGTACCGCGCCTACGAGCTCGCCGAGCGGTTCCACGTCAGGGTCGAGGCGATCGACCTCGGCGACGAAGCGTTCACCGACCGGTACACGCAGCGCGTCGGCATGTTCGAGGTGCTTCGCAGCAACCGGAACCAGAAAAGGCTCCTCGCGCGGGAATTCGACGCGAGGTCGGCGGAGGACTTCGCGCTCGAATGGGACGACGCCCTCTTCCCGTCGAAGGGACTACAGCAAGTGCAGCACGACCGGGAGGCCCACATGGCCGAGCGGATCCGCGCCCTTTCCAAGGAGGCGGGCGTCCACCTGGCGCTCCTTCCGCTGCCGCGCGCGATCGGCGTGTTCGACAAGCTTCGCGAGACCGGCTGGAACGCGGAGACGAGCCCGTAGCCGACCGCAGAAGCCGGAAACGTTCTTCAACGACGAGGCCTTGACGCGCGCAATGCAGGACATCTGGGTCGAGAAGTATCGACCCCAGACGCTCGACGAGGTCGTCGGGCATCCCGAGATCGTCGAGCGTCTCAAGGCGTACACGAAGACCGGGAACATGCCGCACCTCATGTTCGCGGGGCCCGCCGGGACGGGGAAGACCACGAGCGCGATCGCGCTCGCCCGCGGCCTCTTCAAGGAGGCGTGGAGCTACAACTTCCAGGAGCTCAACGCGTCGGACGAGCGCGGCATCGGAATCGTCCGCGGCAAGATCAAGGACTTCGCCCGCACGAAGCCGATGGGCGAGGCCGCCTTCAAGATCATCTTCCTCGACGAGGCCGACGCGCTCACGAACGACGCGCAGTCGGCGCTTCGGCGCACCATGGAGAAGTTCGCG